>CACWRT010000049.1 GCA_902763365.1 uncultured Ruminococcus sp. | reverse complement strand
TGAGCTCTTAGCTCTTAGCTTTGAGCTATGAACCCCGCGTATCAGGCTTCTTGAGCAGCTCATTTTTTACCATTGATAATATTTTGCCAACTATAATTTTACACTAACGCCGCCGATCCCGTAACGCGGGGTCGCTCCACTACGTTCCGCTCTGAACTCGTCGCTGCAACTTTTATTAGTCGCGGTTATTACTTTTATATCGGCTGTTATTTTATGTTCCTCACTCAAAGTTATTGAAGCGCTTATTTTCCCATAATTATTTTACACCCACCCCGCAAGCAACTGATAGGGGGCTTCGCTGCGCATCCGCTCCGGGCACGTCGCTGAATCAATGTGTAATAAAAAGTGATCATTTACCCCCTAAAGAAGCTATCAGAGGAGAAATTCGCTTGTATATCACACCTGTATCCTCGCTTGAAAAATTTTCCATAAGTGAATTATTTACTTTCTGTTTGGTTTTTGATCTCAGGATCGCCTGTATAATAAATTCTTTTTTCTTCTTATACTTCTTTTCCTGAAAATGCTGATCTATAAAAGATCTTACTTGTTCTTCTCTTTTATCAGACTTTTGTTTTTTCTTCGATACCGTATTATTTACTTTAGAGTCAGTTTGTTTTTTTAAAGCATTTTTGGGCAATGGTTTCGAATTTGGTGAATCAGCTAAACCTTTATCTCCCCTCTTATCTTATTACTCTTTCTTAACAATTGTTAATGTAATTATATTATACAATAAAATTGTCCTGAATAAAAGTGTTGATCATCTGAAAATATTGTGCAAAATAAAAAACATATCCGATATTTGTAATATTTATCATCACAAACATCGGATATTTATCAGAATATCAGCTCATTACTATAAAGTATGAAATCTTATACAGCCCGAACTTAAAATATTTACTATAATCCAATCCATAAAATAATTTGAAAAAACTGGCAGAGATAAATAAACTCACAATAATCAAAAACTCTGAGCCAACATAATTATTCATTATTAATTATTCATTAAAAAGCGCTTAGTTCCCACATAGAGTAGTACCATGCAGGCAGGATTTGAGAAAATTTTGAATTCTGAGGATCGGCAAGAAGATATAGCAGTTTATTGGAAAGCTTTTTATTGCAAAGGTGCATTTTATCAAGAACAACAGTAGTGATAAGAACACGATGTCCCATAGTCAGATCTCCACAATAAGCAAGGTTAAACGGTCTTGAGCTTGTATCACGAAGGAAGTCTATAAGCTGCATATCCTCCTGCGAGAACTGTCCGCCCCATACTTCGCCTGCAAGCCTTTGGGCAGCGGTTTTAAGCTCGGATGGATGTGACTGAAAATAACCGCTTGTATCATACACAACAAAAGCAGGAATAGTAAAATGCCCCTGCGCCGCTTCTCTCGGATTCTCAGAAAGAGATATCCTGTCATTATAGATGTTCTGATCTGTTGAGCGTATCACTGCGCAAAGATAAAGCTCTCCGTTTTCTCTGACATACTTCTGACCCGATTTCATAAGTTCACCGAGGGGATCTCCTCTTTTTATAAGTTCATTTAGCAGCTCATCTTCCCCGAGCTTGTCAAAAGATCTGTATTTGTTTTTCTTTGACTGATAATTCTGCTTTGTCTGAGGCATATACTCACGCACTACTCTTGCAAGCTCCTCATCACTTACAGGCTGCTGCATACAATTTACCGAAAGCTTATCCTTTGCTTTGAAAGTAACAAGAACGCACGACAAAAGAAGCAGTCCTGCCACAATACCGGTTCCTATTACCGCAATAAACAGATAAGGATTATCTTTTATGACATTATCGGGATTGTCTTTATCATAGATTATTTCTATCTTTGAACCGACTTCTGCTTCCCAGTTTCCGACAAAGCCATCAAATTCGTGTACGTTTCCCTCTTCGTCATAATATTCGGCAATACCATATTTTGATGTTACACCCTTTCTGGTACGGCTGCTTGTTATTTCAACGATAGTTGCCTGAGTCTTAACTCCGTTAGCCTCAAGCTGCTTGTTATTCATATCTGTAAGCAGAAGAAAAATGAATCCGCCTATCATAACAAGCGTAAGAATATAAAGCTTCAGTTTTCCGAGACCGTTTGATTTTTTGTCCATTCTTTTAACCCCCTGAATTTTGCGTCAGTGTCCGGCAGCAGGCGGTAAGTTAACAATACACAGATCAGTACACCCCCGCTCTGAATCTGCCATCTGCCGAATCTGACAACTATAAACTAAACTAAATTATACCCCGATTTCGGGCAATTATCAATATATAAACAATAAAGTATATTTAATATAAAGTGAGTAACGATATTTATTATATAATATTTTCAGAAAAGAGAAACGTTATGATCATATATGACAAGTTATGGATAACAATGAAGCAAAAAAACATATCTCAGTATAAATTGATAAAGGAATATCATGTCAGCAACGGTCAGCTTGACAGACTGCGTAAAAATGCCGATGTCAGCACTTATACTCTCAACCGTTTGTGTGAGATACTTGACTGCCGCATTGAAGACATTGCAGAATACAGAAAAAGTCCGGACTGAGTTCTGCAATAATCTGTTAACAGAATATAAAAATAATAAGTTCCATAAAAAGCTTCTTTTGATGTATTCATCACCAAAAGAAGCTTTTTTGATAAAGCAGACCTGAATAATACTCAAAACCATAAACTATCTTATAGCCTTTTTGAAGCTGTCCATGATATAGTAAACCTCATCGTTTGTAAGCTTTGAGTAAAGGGGCAGGGTTATTTCGTTCTCATACATCTTGTAAGCATTGGGAAAGTCGTTTATATCGTAACCCAGATCCTTATAAGCAGTCATCATCGGAAGCGGCTTGTAATGCACATTTGTAGCCACACCCATATTTGCCATTTTCTCAATGACCTTGTTTCTGTAGGATTCATCATGTCCTATAAGCTTTGCGAGATAAAGATGTCCGCTTGAAGTGAATTTTTCTTTCTCGGAATAATGCTGCAACATTGACACGCCGCTGCCCTGTAGTTCCCTGTCATAGAATTCAATTATCCTTCTTCTTCTTTTCAGCAGCATGGGATAACGCTTCATCTGGGCAATACCTATAGCGGCAGTAATATCCGTCATATTGCACTTATAGTACGGCGCAACAATATCATATTCCCATGAGCCTATCTTTGTCTTTGCAAGAGCGTCCTTACTTTGTCCGTGAAGAGAAAGAAGCTGATATTCTCTATACAGTTCATCACTGTCGATACCCATTATTCTTTTCCACGTAACCGCGCCGCCTTCGGCAGTAGTCAGGTTTTTTACGGCATGGAATGAAAAAGCCGTGAAATCCGCAAGAGAACCTGTCATCAGCTGATATCTTCTTGCACCGAATGAATGAGCGCCGTCGGCAAGGACTATTACTCTGCCGAAAGCCGCCTGATAGTTGTTTTTAGGGATAAACAGATTTTTCTTTGACTTTACAGCGTCAAATATCCTGTCATAATCGCAGGGCACTCCGCCTATATCTACCGGAATAATAACCTTGGTTCTCTGATTTATAAGATCGGGCAGTTTATCATAATCCATCTGAACCGAATTAGGCGCACAGTCTATCATTACGGGCTTTGCGCCCACATGACATATCACACTTGCCGAGGCAGTATATGTGTAGGCAGGCACAATTACCTCATCTCCCCTGCCTACTCCAAGTACACGCAGGGTAAGCTCAAGCGCAGCAGTACATGACGAAAGACACACTGTTCGTTCACTCATACAATACTGGGTTATCAGATTTTCAAACTTTTTTGTTCTCGGTCCGGTAGTTATCCAGCCGCTTCTCAAGGCTGCTGCAACTTCATTTATTTCTTCCTCCGTTATATCGGGAGGTGAAAACGGTATCTTCACTTTTATTTCCCTCTTTTAGTTTTAGTTATAGTATAAACTCCGAATTGCCTTATTTTGAACTAAATACTATTTGCTTTAAGCTAAACGCTATAGGCTATGGCTGCGAAGCTGCTGCTTATAAACTATTCTGTATTTTAGCAGCTTTCAGAGTATTTTTCATAAGCATAGCGATAGTCATAGGACCTACGCCTCCCGGTACAGGAGTAATGTATGATGCCTTAGGCTCAACAGAAGCAAAATCCACATCTCCACAGAGCTTGCCGTTTTCATCTCTGTTAATACCTACATCAAGCACTACTGCACCATCTTTTACCATATCCGCTGTAACAAACTTAGGCTTGCCGACAGCAGCAACAAGTATATCCGCCTGTGAGCATATTTCTTTAAGATTTTTTGTCTTGCTGTGACAGATGGTAACAGTTCCGTTTTCATGCAGAAGCAGCATTGACATAGGCTTTCCTACAATATTGCTCCTTCCTATTACAACGCAGTTTTTTCCGCTAACATCTATGCCTTCGGTATGTATCATCTCCATTACGCCCGCAGGTGTGCATGGAAGAAAATGATAATCGCCTATCATTATCTTACCGACATTTGACGGATGAAAGGCATCAACGTCCTTGAGAGGGGATATAGCGTTTATCACAGCTTTTTCATCAAGGTGTTTCGGCAGCGGAAGCTGACAAAGGATACCGTTTATTTCTTTTTTATTGTTAAGCTCATCAATAAGTGCCATAAGTTCTTTCTGAGTAGTTTCGGCAGGCAGCGCATATTCCTCTGAAACAAAGCCAACATCTGCACAGGCTTTTTTCTTGTTATTGACATAGACTCTTGAAGCAGGATCATCGCCTACTATAATAACTGCAAGTCCGGGAACAATACCCTTTGCTTTGAGTTCATCACATTCTTTTCTGACCTGTTCTCTTACGAAAGCAGATACTTCTTTTCCGCTTATTATCTTTGCCATTGTGAACATCTCCTTTTATTTCATCTCAATAGTGGTTATAACCGATGCCTATAAAAACAGGATCGTTTATTTAATGTAACGATATGATTACTTTCCAATACTGCCATCACAGTAAAACCTGACCGGTCTTAGGAAAGAATCCTTGCTGCGCCGTAATAATTCCACTTTCCACTCTCCACATTCCAGATTAAAACAAGAGTGCGATTATTTTATTTTTACTAACTTTGTACCCTTTTTGTCTTTAAATACTATCATTTTTCCGTTTTTGCATTGAACGCATCTTACAGCGCCATAAGCTATTACAGCAATACCTGCCAATGCAGGTAAAAGCAAAAAGTACAAAGGTGTACCTGTTTTATATTCAAGTCCCGATCTATCAGGTGACTGAGGATCTATATATACAAGTATAGTCTTGCCCGCATCCTCATCCTTTCCGGTCAGCTCAAGTATTTTTGCCATATCGGAAGATATCCTTTCACTGTTTTCATATGTGGTGTTCTCGTATCTGTACCGATAATCCACATCAAAGGATGAATTATTATCCTGAGGCTTTATACCCGAAACAGTACCGTCTATCGTTTTTGCATTATCAAAGAAATCCTTCTCAGCATTAATGCCGATAGATGACAGCAGGAATCCAAGGACTCCTGCCGTTATAAGTACCACTCCGATTATAACGGGCAGCAAAAGCATTTTTAAACCGTCTTTAATATCGGCTATACGTGCATCGGGATCTTTTCTCTTTATTCGTTTGAGAGCACGAGCCGTTTTTATTTTCATTTTCATATCGGTTTGAACATCCGTTTTTTTATCCAATTTATGCCCTCCTTTAATATGCTAAAAAGTATGTCAGTCTGTTATTTTACGGAACTCAGCTTTCCGATTTACTATTATCGCCTTCTGCGTTCTCCTCTTCGGCCGGCTCTTTTTTATCTGATGTTTTCTCGTCAGTTTTTTCAGCATTACCGTCTTCTTCAGCTTCGTTTTTAACGGCATCTGCTTCCCCGGTAACGGGCACGGCTGTTTTCTTAGCTCGTTTAAGACCAAGTATAAGCAAAACTGTACCTGCTATTACCAGAATTCCCGAAAGGATCTGAGAAACTCTAAGACCTAAAAACGGTGTCATCAAGCTGTCAGTCCTGAGTCCCTCGACTATCATTCTTTCAAAACCGTACCAGATAATATAGAGCAGAAACATCTGTCCGTCAAATTTTCTCCATTTATGGCTGAGAAAAAGCAGTACAAAAAAACCAAGTATGCACCATACCGACTCATAGAAAAAGCACGGATGAACTCCGACATTGTTTGTATTTTCACTGACCATTCTCCAGGGCAGGTCGGTTTCGGTTCCGAATGCTTCCTGATTAATAAAGTTACCCCATCTTCCGAGCCCCTGACCGATAAGAAAACCTGTACCTCCGATATCAAGCATAGCAGGAATATTAACCTTTACTATTTTCGCCATAACGCAGGCAGCGCCGAGTCCGCCTATTATACCGCCGTAAATTGCAAGTCCGCCGTTATGGATCATGAAAATATCCAGGATGTTATCTTTGTATTTATCCCATGAAAAAATAACATAGTACAGTCTGGCACCTATCACACCGCAAACAAGACCCGCAAGAACACAATCAATAAAAGGTTCCTGCTTTATGCCGTATCTTTTAAGACTTTTCATAGCATAAAAAAGTGCAAGCAAAAATCCTATCGCTATGAGTATGCCGTACCAATATATACTGAATCCACCCACAGAAACAGCTACCCTGTTGACCTCAATATCATTTATTCCCAGTCCGGGAAAACTTACATGATAAACGCCATCGTTCATCCTTATTCTCCTTTCACAACGGAAAGGCAACAGTTATCAGCGTCCAACTGACTTTCCAGTCTTTCATTCACATCTTCAAGGGTAAGACCTGCTATCTCATCCACAGCCCCGTATATTTCACGTCCTGTAAATTCTCCGCTTATCAGCTCAGAAGCTATAGCCTGCTTGCTGTCAAATGCAGAGATCAGTCTGCCGTACACTGCTTTCCTTGCGGTTTCAAACTCTTCACTGCCGATACCTGTTTTATGCAGTTTTCTTACAGCGTCATTGATAATTTCCGAAACGGCAGAAGGATCTTTTGTTTCGCCGGACATTATCATGGAACGATAGCCAAGCCCCTCAAGGTACTCAAATCCGAAGCTTGCGTTAATAAGGTTTTTATCCATAAGTTCACGGTACAATTTTGAACTTTCTCCCGCAAAGGCATTCATAAGCACACTTGTACACACGTGCTCTTTATTTGTCACGTATTTATCTGTGCATTTCTCCTTGAAGCCAAGCTCAAACATGGGTACGGCAACAGGCATTATCTGCTCTGTATAATTCTTCACCACATCATACGGTTCATCGGGAAGAATAAGCTTTGTATCCACAGGCGAACTTGGTTTAATATTTTTTTCTACAATATTGAGAACCTCTTCGGGATCAGCGCAGCCTACTACTGTAAGCACCATGTTATGAAGATTATAGTAGCTGTTATAACACTCATAAAGTATCTCCGGTGTTATTTCTGCTATACTTTCAACACTTCCCGCTATATCTATATTAATAGGATGCTTATGATATAATCCTCCGAAGAGATTCATCATTACTCTCCAGTCCGGACTATCATCATACATCTTTATTTCCTGACCGATTATACCTTGTTCTTTTGCGACAGTTTCCTTGGTGAAATATGGGCTTTGCATAAGATCTATAAGGATTTTCAGCGACTCCGAAAATCGGTCGGTGCATGAAAACAGATAACAAGTCATATCAAATGATGTAAACGCATTTGCAGATGCACCTGTTTTTGCATATTTCTGAAAAGCATCCCCGTCTTCACTTTCAAAAAGCTTATGCTCAAGATAATGTGCAGTTCCATCAGGTACAGCAACTTCTTTTCCGTTGAACATAAACCTTGAGTATATCGAGCCAAACTTTGTTCCTATACTGGCATACACAGAATTAAAGCCTTTTTTGGGATAAACCAGTATCGTAAGACCCGAAGGGTGTTCCATACGGAAATAATGTTCTCCGACACGTTTATTTTCAATTTTTGTAAAATTCATATCAAAACGCCGAATCACGGCGAATACACCTCTTTTCTTTATTTTTCGCCTCTGAGTGCGAAAACTGTATCCAGCCTCAAGCAGTTTGCAAGTTCGATCACACGCTCACGGCTTATCTTATCAACAACGGAAGCAGCCTTTTCCGGGGAAAGCTG
This sequence comes from uncultured Ruminococcus sp., assembly GCA_902763365.1. Classification (GTDB taxonomy): domain Bacteria; phylum Bacillota; class Clostridia; order Oscillospirales; family Acutalibacteraceae; genus UBA1213. Next base: position 30,981 of record CACWRT010000049.1, on the reverse strand, counting down.
TCCTTTTCTGAGTATTCCTCCGATATAGTATCCCTGAAGAGCTGCAAGGCTGTCAAGTGACGACATAAGAGCATTTTTCAGTGCCAGTTTTGCTCCGTCGAGTTCTTCTTCGGTGACCTCTCCCTTTTGCATAAGGTCAAGCTGCCTTAGTATACTTTCCTCTGTTTTTTCAATATTTTCAGACTCAACGCCGCTGTCTATCAGCATTATGCCCTTATTATTATCCATCCTGCTAGCACAATAATAGCAAAGACTCTCTTTTTCCCTGACATTAAGGAAAAGCTTTGATGTAGGTGTTCCGCCGAGAACAATACACATAAGCGAATTGGCAAGACAGTCTTCATCCTCTTCAAAATATGCGCTTCTAAGTCCCAAAACAAGCTTTGACTGGGAAAGTTCTTCTCTTATTTTTCCGCGCTTAACTTTACCGGGTACTTTATTCACAACAGGAATACTTTCAATTTTCCTCGGAGTATTGCCGAAATATTTTGAAAACATCTGATAAGCATTTTCCGGATCGGAATTTCCGAGCATAGTAAATTCTGTTCTTGCATTATCAAGAAGCTGTTTCCATGCAGAGTATACATCCTCATTCTTGAGTGCTTCTACATCTTCTCTGCGTCCGAAACGACCTATTGAATATGCTTCTCCATCACACATAAGTTCTACACATTTTCTGATAGCATATAGACGTTTATCGTTGTATTCTGCATCAATATTCTCAAGCAGCTGACGTCTTTCCTGCTCGATATCCTCATCTGAGAACAGACCGTTTTCTGCGGCAGGTTCAAATAATATTGAACAAAGAAGTTCAGCCATTTCGGAAGAAACAGAAATATCATCCAGTGCATATTTATCGTCTATACCTGATGAAGATATCGTTACCGCTTGATAGTCACCTATCTGTCTGACAGAAGGATAAAGGGAAACACCGTAAAGACTGTCCAGTTTTTTATTCAAAGCGGTAAAATCAGGATATTTTTTACACGATCTTGTAAGGACACATGAAAGCAGTGCATTTGCAGCGGCTGTTTCTTTTTTTAGCGGTGATATAAGTGTTGCGCTGAGTCTGCCAATCTTAAAACGGTCATCCGTTATATTGCTGAAAGCAACTCCGTCACAAATACTTCTGCGTATAAAATCAGACATTTTATCAGCTCCATTCATTTTGTTAAATTTCACAACAATATTATAACACAATGTATTGAAATATAAAAGTATAATTTAAATAAAAAAGCCGCAGGCTTAAAGTCACCTGCGACCTTAATATAGATTTTTATGCACCTGCCGCCATAAACGGTACACCGATGACGTCACCGGCTTTTTCAGCCCATGATACAAGTTCATTGCATACTTCTCTTGTAACCTGAGTATTTTCTCTGATCTCATCAATATCATCCTGCATAAACGATATTTTGTCGTTCATGACGGACATTTCCTGCTTTATGCCTGAAATTTCCTGTTTCATGCCTGAAATATTCTGCTTTACGCCTGAAATATCCTGCTTTACGCCTGAAATTTCCTGCTTTACGCCTGAAATTTCCTGCTTCATACCAAGAATTTCTTGTTTCATGCCTGACATATTTTCTTCCAGTGCTGAAACTCTTTGATCTAATTTTGCCATACCTTGTTCCAAAGATGATACTCTCTGATCTAACTTTGCCATGCCATGCTCCAAAGATGATACTCTTTGATTCAGTTCGGCAACATTCTCTTTTAATATGGCAACATCCTTTTTAACAGGTTCGATTTCTTCTCTTACTACAAGGCGCATGGCCTGCAGCAACTCCTGATCTGTCATATTTTCACTTCCTTATAAAAATCTGAAGACAATAATCGATCGGCTAAACGCAAATACCGCAACGCAGAGCCTGCTACGCTTTGAATCCTCTCCGCGTTCATCACTGCAACTTTTATATATGCCGCAGCTGTTAATTCAATATCGACTGTTATTATCTGTTCCTCATTCAAAACCACTGAAAAAGCAAGTTTCAGCTTCTCCCATAACTGTTTTACAGGAACACGAAATGTACTTTACGCCATTCTACCACAAATAGTCCCAAAATGCAACACAACATCCAAATTTTCGCCGGCGAGCCGCCGGTCCCATAACGCGGGTTCGCTTCACTACGTTTCGCTCCGAACTCGTCACTTAAACTTTTATTAGTCGCGGTTGTTATATTTATTATCGGCTTAAACTATATGTTTCTCGTTAAAAGTTATTGAAAAGCTCAATATTCCCATAATTATTTTACACCAATCCAAATTTGATTACTTCTTCACCGTGTATATGCAGTCCGAGGTTTTACTGTCGGCAATTCATACTTTCGAACTTCCAAGCCATTTATAACTCATTTTAACATCGAAAAATAAATCAGCTGCGTACAGAATTTGCTGCTGCCTCGAGTATAGCTGCCGCTACAGGTACTGCTGCCCTGTAACCGGAATTTCCGTGTTCTACGATAACAGAAAATGCAAACGGACAATCTTCATCAAGTGAAAAACCTGTCACCCAGGCATGGGCATCCTCTCCGGTGTCGCTTACCTCTGCGGTTCCTGTTTTTGCACAGACTTTAAGACTGCCTCCGAAGCTCCAGTCACCATAGTTTGCCTCAACGCAATATCTCATCATATCAGACAATCGGTCAGATATATCCTTGCTCATCATCTCCTTGGCCTTTGAAGATGTTCTGTCCGGAGTCGGAATACCAAATTCTCCGGAAATGTTTTTAACAAAAAACGGTTTAACAGGTGTGCCTCCGGAAGCGATCGCCGCAGATATCATTGCCATATTCACAGGTGTTTCCATAACGCTGTACTGCCCTACTCCGGACCATCCAAGTTCATTTTCAGTTGCCTGTGAAACATCATATGTGCTTGTTCCCGTAACTATTCCATCAAGTTTCCAATTCTGGTTAAACCCCATTTTTTTTGCCTGTTCCGTCATTTGTTTCTTTCCGAGATCAACAGCAACATTTGCAAAATATATATTACAGGATGTTTTCATAGCTTCCTTCAGATCCACATGGCCGTTTGGTTCATAACAAGTAACAGGCTTTCCTCCAATTTCATCAGCTCCGTTACAATCATATTCAAAAGAATCAATATCGTCTTTATATTCAAGTGCAGCCGCTGCTGTTACAAGTTTGAATGTTGATCCCGGAGGATATGAAGCTGATAAGGCACGATTTATATATGCGCCGTCATAAGCGTCATTTGTCTCGATATCTTCCGGAACATTCATCGGGTCATATACAGGAGTACTTGCAAGACAAAGTGTTTCGCCTGTTTTATAATTATAAAGTACTGCAGCACCCTTATTATTTCCCAGCGCCTCATATGCTGCTTTTTGTATCTTACTGTCTATTGTGAGCGTTATATTTTTACCGCTTTTAAATTCATCGGGAAGTCCGAGACCAAATATAAAATTATATCCTGAAAGCTCTGATCTGTAAACTGTCTGTACTGCTGTCGAGTTATTAACACTGCTGTCACCAACAACAGGAAGGCAGGCGCATCTTGTAGCATAGTCTTCATTATACTTTCTTTCACCGTCTTCGGTATAAGCAAGTACAACACCGTTTCTATCCAATACAGACCCGGCAAGCTCTATGCCTTCATTATCGGACAAGTGTCCGTTAGTAGGTGTGGATACCCATTCCGATGCATGGATCGTGAGATTAAAAATAAAATATGCAATACCCGCAAAAAATGCAAGAGTCAGAAGCAATACAGGCAAGGCCCTTGTTCTCGTTTTTTTCATAGGTTACCTCCGATCTTTATACGGGAGAAGATTCCGTTTCTACAGTTGTTCTGATATTATTATTTTTTAGTTTTTTGACCTTCTTATGTCTGTGCAGATATGTTCTCTCGTCCGCAGCTTTGATAAATGCAAGAAGTCCCCAGCACGATGCCATGCTTGAACCTCCGTAACTTACAAAAGGCAGAGTAACACCTGTCAGCGGAAGAATATCAGTCACACCGAAAATATTCAGAGCAGACTGGAAAACCAGGAGTCCTGCCGCAGAGCAGGCTGCGATAGAATAGAAGGTTGAACGACTTCTTGTCGTAACACCTCTTGCGTATAGCATAAGTCCGCCGATCACAACAGCTGTTAACAAAGCAATTATAAGACCCAGTTCTTCACACATCAAACAAAAAACGAGATCATTTTCTGAAGCAAAAACATATTGCAGATATCCTCTTGAAAGTCCTACTCCGAAAAGTCCTCCGCTTGCGGAATAAATAAGTGAATTTACCTGCTGATAACCTGTACCTATCGCAAATTCAGGCTCCCACACGTGACCCCAGGCAGCAAATCTGTCTGCAATATACGGTTTTACGGAAAGCATGATAATTACTCCAAGGACAGCCGCAGTAATTGCAAGTATAACTGTTTTTATATCTCCCGAGCGCATAAATGCAATTATCAGGAACGTTACAAAGAAAATAACTGCTGTTCCGAAATCGCTCATAAGTACAAGAAGACCTACGCTTATAGCCGATACAATAATAAACTCCGTCAGACTTTTTTTCGTTTGGAGAACATCAAGAGTAGACGCTCCAACAAAAATATATGCGATCTTTGCAAATTCTGAAGGCTGTACCGATAAAGGCCCGATTATTATCCAGTTTTTTGCGCCGTGCTGCACAGTACCTAAAACAAGTGTCGAAGCAAGCAGAATTATTGCACCCACAGATATAATAATATGCCATTTCATTACTCTGTCAGGCACTTCTATGAACCAGATCATAAATGAATAAATGATCATTCCGAGTATTGTTGCAGCAAGCTGCACATAAGCTTGTCTGGAATCTGTATTATGTGTTGCCGCAAGCATTATTCCAGTTCCCGACAACAAAAGTGCAAGAGATTCGAGCTCAAAATCTCGTCTTTTAAAAACGTTGTACGATATGGCATAAAATATAAACATTGAAGCTATGAAACCCATTGCAGGTATCAAAGCAAACGTACTATCCATGTTTATGACCGACTGCAAGAGCATCATCATTATGTATATTGTAATAAGCCCCAGAATAACAGGACCAGGTACTCTTTTTGTTTCTTTCACATAACCCTGACGATTGGCTGCAGTAACGCTTCTTCTAAGTACAAGTCTTGTATCCCCCAGCGTTATAATGTCACCTATTGCAACAGCACATCTTCCCGTTGTCTGCTGACCGTTTACAAACACACCGGATTTTGAACCTGTATCAGTTATGAACCAACCGTCATTGCGTCTCAGCAGGACTGCATGATCTCTTGATACGGCAGGGTCGTTGATTACTATGTCCGAGCTTCTGCTTCTTCCTATGGAATTTTCCCAGAAAAGTACAGGATATGATACTTTATCCATATCATTATCCAGTACAACAAGTGCGTGTTCCTCTCTTCTTCCGCCTTTGAGTGATGCAAAACATACAGCTATAATTATAATTGCCATTACAGGTTCGGCTACTCTCAGCAAAAAAGATATCAGCATACCTATATTTTCCATTACATCATTCCTTTCAAGCTTTTTCAGCGGGATTTAAAAAAATTCTTCAAGATAGTAATAAATTATCATTAAAGCTGATACTATGTATAATAATCAGCTGTCAGCATAAGGCAGAATTATTTCAGTTATTATTATAATCATCAGATGAATATGTAACATACGGATCATATTTATTAGCCGGCTTTTGGTCATAAGTTTTTTCGTCATAATAATCCTCAATGGTTTTTACACCCAGTGATATTTGTCCTTTATATACTTTTACACCTGCAATGATAAGAACTATTGCAACAACGCCGAACACTGCATAACCCACAAGGGAACCGATAGGGTCATCACTATCACGTGTATAAAACGAATATGACGGCTCATCAGGATCAACATACAATGTGATCGTATTAGCTTTAGGATATGTTGACGAATGTAAATTTATTTTGGAATTATTATAGGTAGCACCATTATACGTATATTTTGCTGAGCAATAATAATGTGTAGAGTGAGTACGTGGGCCGGTTTTGCTATTATGTGATGTTGTTTCGCTCCATGTTCTTGTTATTGTTGCTTCAACAGTAGTTCCCTTATCCCTTATTTTTTCTCTGCGTACAGAGTCATTGTATCCGATATAGCCTATTATTATTGTAAATATAAACAAACCTATCCCCAATACAATAAATACCATTCCTAATCTTTTTCTGCTCATTTCCTATTCCTCACTTTCAGCCGCCACATAAATTCAGTCATTAACCTTACTCCCAGGATTACTTCTATAACATTATAGGAAATCAATTTTGCCGGGGCAGCTATCCTGGGGGAAACCCTTTGTTTGAAAACAAAGGGTTCTCCCCCAGACCCCTTTCCTAAAAAAACGAATTTTATTCATTGTTAATTATTCATTAAAAAAGCACTGCACAAGAAGAACCTGTGCAGTGCAATGCTGTATTAAATTCACGGAAAGAAATATCCGCTTTTAATTATTCATAGATCTTGGATACAACGCCTGAACCTACTGTGTGGCCGCCTTCACGGATAGCGAAACGGAGACCTTCTTCCATAGCTACGGGCTTGATAAGCTCAACGTCCATATCTACGTTATCGCCGGGCATACACATGTCTGTGCCTTCGGGAAGTGTGATAACGCCTGTAACGTCAGTTGTTCTGAAATAGAACTGAGGACGATAGTTACTGAAGAAAGGTGTTGAACGACCACCCTCGTCCTTTGTCAGTACATATACATGACCCTGGAACTTTGTGTGAGGATGTACAGAACCGGGCTTAGCTATAACCTGACCACGCTCGATCTCTGTCTTTGTGATACCACGAAGAAGAACACCTACGTTGTCGCCTGCTTCTGCAAAATCAAGTGTCTTTCTGAACATTTCAAGACCTGTAACAACTGAAGTCTTCTTCTCTTCCTTGAGACCTACGATCTCAACAGGCTCAGAAACCTTGATCTGACCTCTCTCAACTCTACCTGTAGCAACTGTACCACGACCAGAGATTGTGAATACGTCCTCAACAGGCATAAGGAAAGGAAGATCTGTTGTTCTCTCGGGAGTAGGAATGTACTCATCAACTGCAGCCATAAGCTCGTGGATGCACGCATACTCAGGAGCGTTTGGATCCTTGCTTGCGCTGTCAAGAGCCTTGAAAGCAGAACCACGAATGATCGGAATATCATCGCCCGGGAATTCATACTCGTTAAGAAGCTCACGGATCTCCATCTCTACGAGATCGAGAAGCTCTTCGTCATCAACTTGGTCAGTCTTGTTCATGAATACAACGATGTAAGGAACGCCAACCTGACGGGAAAGAAGGATATGCTCTCTTGTCTGAGGCATAGGACCATCAGCAGCAGATACAACCAGGATAGCACCGTCCATCTGAGCTGCACCTGTGATCATGTTCTTTACATAGTCAGCATGACCGGGGCAGTCAACGTGCGCATAGTGGCGGTTAGCAGTTTCATACTCAACGTGAGCTGTGTTGATTGTGATACCACGCTCTCTCTCTTCGGGAGCCTTATCGATATTAGCGTAATCAACAAAAGCAGCGTCTCCTTCGAGTGCAAGAACCTTTGTGATAGCAGCTGTAAGTGTAGTCTTACCGTGGTCAACGTGGCCGATTGTACCAATGTTAACGTGCGGCTTATTTCTTTCAAATTTTTCCTTAGCCATTGGAAATTACCTCCTAATTTATATTTTTTTAAAGCATTGCACTTTGGTATTATTTTATCAATAATAAGTTCAAAATGCAAGTGTTTTCATGAATTTTTATAGAAAATTAATAATATAAACGTTTCAGACCGATATGATCCTCAACTGTACTATCAATCATCCTTTTTTACACGAGCTGTGATAATGCCGTCAGCGATATTCTTCGGAACTTCTGCATAGTTATTGGGTTCCATTACATACTGACCGCGGCCCTGTGTCTTGGAACGCATATCTGTTGCATAGCCGAACATCTCTGAAAGCGGAACCATAGCAACGATTCTCTGTGCACCTGCAACAGCCTCCATACCCTGGATCATACCACGGCGTGAGTTAAGGTCGCCGATAACGTCACCCATGTATTCCTCAGGCACTGTTACAGTAACCTTCATGATAGGCTCGAGAATAACAGGATCTGCCTTCTTCATACCGCTCTTGAACGCCATTGAACCTGCGATCTTGAACGCCATTTCTGAAGAGTCGACTTCATGGTAAGAACCATCATACAGTGTAACCTTAACGTCAACAACGTTATAGTTAGCAAGTACACCGCTGAGCATTGCGCCCTGGATACCTGCATCAACAGCAGGAATATACTCCTTCGGGATAGCACCGCCGACAACAGCGTTGACAAATTCGTAGCCCTTGCCCGGGTTGGGTTCCATTCTGATCTTAACATGACCGTACTGACCCTTACCGCCTGACTGACGAGCATACTTCTCATCAACTTCGCTGGACTTGCGGATTGTTTCCTTATAAGCAACCTGAGGCTTACCGATATGTGCTTCTACCTTGAATTCACGAAGAAGTCTGTCAACGATGATCTCAAGATGAAGCTCACCCATACCTGCGATGATAGTCTGACCTGTTTCTTCGTCTGTATATGCCTTGAATGTAGGATCTTCTTCTGCGAGCTTTGCAAGAGCTATACCCATCTTTTCCTGACCGGCCTTAGTCTTAGGCTCGATAGCAACACGGATAACGGGCTCGGGGAATTCCATTGATTCAAGAATAACGGGCTTGCTCTCATCACAGAGAGTATCACCTGTTGTTGTATTTTTAAGACCAACAGCAGCAGCGATATCGCCTGCATATACAGTTTCGATATCCTTTCTGTGGTTGGAGTGCATCTGAAGAATACGTCCGATACGCTCGGAGCTATCCTTTGTTGAGTTGTATACAGTAGAACCTGCATTCAGTGTACCTGCATATACGCGGAAGAAGCACAGCTTACCTACATAGGGGTCAGTTGCGATCTTGAAAGCAAGAGCTGCGAAAGGCAGATCGTCGCTTGATTCGATCTCTACTTCTTCTTCTGTATCAGGATTGATACCCTTGATAGCAGGAACGTCTGTGGGAGCGGGCATATAATCAACGATAGCATCCAGGAGCTTCTGAACACCCTTGTTACGATAAGAAGTACCGCAAGTAACAGGAACCATAGTGTTATCTATAGTAGACTGACGGATAACTCTCTTTATATCTTCGATAGAAGGCTCTTCGCCGTCTTCAAGATATTTCTCCATGAGTTCCTCGTCCTGTTCAACAACGTGCTCGATAAGCTCTGAGTGATACTTCTCAGCCAGCTCTTTCATATCCTCGGGAATATCCTCAACTCTCATATCTTTACCGAGATCATCATAATAGATGTCTGCGTTCATTTCGATAAGGTCAACGATACCCTTGAATGTATCCTCTGCGCCGATCGGAAGCTGGATCGGAACAGCATTACATTTAAGTCTGTCTCTCATCATGGAAACAACTCTGTAGAAGTCAGCGCCCATAATATCCATCTTATTTACATAAGCCATACGGGGAACTCTGTACTTGTCTGCCTGTCTCCATACTGTTTCTGACTGAGGCTCAACGCCGCCCTTTGCACAAAGTACTGTTACAGAACCGTCAAGTACACGAAGTGAACGCTCAACTTCAACTGTAAAGTCAACGTGACCGGGGGTGTCGATGATATTTATTCTGTGCTTCGGCTTGTCATTTTTACTGCCGTGCCAATAACAAGTTGTAGCAGCAGATGTAATTGTGATACCTCTTTCCTGCTCCTGTACCATCCAGTCCATAGTTGAAGCACCTTCATGTGTTTCACCCATTTTATGGTTGATACCTGTGTAGAAAAGGATACGTTCTGTTGTAGTTGTCTTACCGGCATCAATGTGCGCCATGATACCGATATTTCTGGTTTGTTCGAGAGAAACTTCTCTTGCCATATGTATCCTCCTTAAAAAACTATGCTGCGGCGCATCCCTGCACCTGGTTTAAAAGCTTCTTTACTCCGCTTTTCGCAGCACCAAGACGGAAATTACCATCTGTAGTGTGCGAATGCCTTGTTAGCTTCTGCCATTCTGTGTGTCTCTTCACATTTCTTGGCAGCTCCGCCTACACCGTTCACAGCATCAAGGATCTCACCGGCGAGTCTCTCTTTCATTGTCTTCTCAGATCTCAGTCTTGAGTATCTGGAGATCCAACGAAGTCCGAGTGTCTGTCTTCTCTCGGGGCGTACCTCCATAGGTACCTGGTATGTAGCACCGCCCACACGGCGAGCCTTTACCTCAAGAGACGGCATTACCTTTTCCATAGCCTCCTCGAATACTTCGAGCGGCTCTTTGCCTGTTTTCTCGTTCACAATATCGAATGCACCATAAACGATCTTCTGGGCAACTCCCTTTTTACCGTCATACATGATATTGTTGATAAGACGAGTGACAAGCTTTGAATTATAGACAGGATCCGGCAAAACGTCACGTTTTGCAACATTACCTCTTCTTGGCACTTTACTTCCCTCCTTCACAATAGTGGTGATTTCATAGGTACTCGAAAGGATCATCTTTCGTCAGCACGACAGAGGCAATCTTCACCAATCACTGCCGCGCACGGCGGCTGAATATATATGAAAATACATCTCTGTATTGCTTTGATCTCAATCAATCCTTTAGAATGTTCCGGCAAAATTACTTCTTGCCTGCCTTCGGACGCTTAGCGCCGTACTTTGATCTGGCCTGCATACGCTTTGCAACGCCCTGTGCGTCAAGTGTACCTCTGATGATGTGATAACGCACACCGGGGAGATCCTTAACACGTCCGCCTCTGATAAGAACAACACTGTGTTCCTGGAGGTTGTGGCCGATACCGGGAATATATGATGTTACCTCGATACCGTTGCTGAGTCTTACTCTGGCGATCTTTCTGATAGCTGAGTTAGGCTTTTTAGGGGTAGCAGTCTTTACAGCTGTGCATACGCCTCTCTTCTGCGGAGAGTTCTGGTCAATAGCCTTTCTCTTTTTAGAGTTCCAGCCCTTGAGCAGTGCAGGAGCCTTAGCTTTCTTTTCGGAAACTTCACGTCCCTTACGAACTAACTGGTTAAACGTTGGCAATCTTCGCACCTCCTTGCTTATCTGATAAAAAATTTATGTTCAGCGGGTCACATATTGAATATGCCCGTTAAACAGCATTTTAAACAATTCTGCCGTAAAATTCATCAAACAAAACTATTTTTTGTTATCTTTGACGGCAAGAATCACCATCGAAGGCTGCACGCCTACAATTTGTAATTGTATCATACGAACCCGGCATTTGTCAAGCCTTTTTATCTTTTAAAATCATCATTTATAATTATTTTTTCGCCGGGATATAAACTTGGGTATCGATTCGCTCTGAACTCACCATTCTTGCTTTACTGAACTCATATCAGACTTTCAGCGCCACGCTTTTTTCAATTACGGTTATAATTAGTATTTTACTGATCTCTATCTATCATTGCGAATCAATTTATTAACTGCATCTTTGATGAATTCATGAGATATTATAATCGTTAATGTAAAATAATTTTGGGGCAATTAATTTCCTCGACATCTTTGAAGAAAATTAACTACAGTCGATAATAAAAGTTGCAGTGAAGAGTTGATGCGCAGCGGAGCGACTCACGCATTACGGGATCGGCGGCTCGCCGGAATATTATAATCCCTTTCTATTGACAACTTCATAAATTATTTATATCATATTAATGTAAGAATATTTTCGTGCGGTTTATGAGGTAAGAACTATGTCAGACAAAGATAAAAAACAGGAACTTCAGGAACTTCTCCACAAAGAAATCAATTTCGACTTCAGGGCAGTCATTTTCCCCGTACTTTTATTTGCAGCAATTTTCGGCTGCATCTCGGTTGTTCTGTTTAATTCGGGTGTAAGCTTCAGAAAAAAACAACTTTATCAGTTTATCCATTCTCCCCTGCTTTCGGATACAGAGTGCATATCTCTTTCAAATGATCTTTACGGTCATCATTCGGGGGTAAGTGAATCGCTGTACACCTCGGATCTTCTGGAAATGTATCATGAAGATGAGGCTGTTGATAAAGTATATGGTTTTGATATTGAGGATGCTCTTTATAATAACGAGAGTGTTCTTATTCATACAGGATATCCCGAAGCATTTGATCTGATACGCTGTGATCTGGCTGAGGGCAGTTGGTTCAACGGATCTTCATCTGACGGGTATCCGGATGCTGTTGTATGCGGTGATATATTCAACAACTGTGAGGTAGGTGATCTTATCAACATAAATCCCTACTCCCCCGGTAACCACGACGAATCAATAAATCAATATGGCAGTATAACTGTAAGGATAATAGGCAAATATCAGTTTCCGTATGATACCTTTAACTTTTCGCAGCACATTTCCGAGGAAGCTTACTACCTGCCTTATAACACTGAACCTGTGATCTATCTACAGCACACAACTGAAACTGTTTCCTTGTTAAATCAGTCAAATTTCACTGTTAGTCCTTATGACAGCTTTGTTTATGTAAAATATAAAAATAAAAACTCCGCAGAAGCCACGAAGTTCAGGGACAAGATCAGCTCACTGCGTCCGACCACAGCTGATTATTCCGACCACCATCTGATAACACCTGTCAGTGATCTTGTGAAAACTCAGAATTCTGATTTCCTGCCGTTCTTCATCAGTAATCTTTTAGATCCGCTAAATATATTCACACTCGCCATGACCGCTATTCTGGTAACACTGAATACAATGTTCCGCTACAGAAAACGTTCAGCATATTTATCTCAGATTATACGCACTCAGCTTATAATAACATCCGTTACATCTTTACTCGCATGGCTGCAGTTTTTCCTCTACACCCACGGAAGACATTGCCGTACTATTCCATCTCCCTCAACACTGGGCAGTATACTGACATCATCTTATTCCCTGACCATTCTGTTTTATCTTCTCCTGTTTTTTTTGACCGTTAACCTTTTATCATTAATATTTCCGATTCGTAAAATAAAACAATTCAATGCTTCCAAACAATTAACTCAGGAAAGCTATACCAGGAAAGAGCCCGAATATTTTGAAGAATACGAAGAGCGGGATTTTGAAATTGCAAATAATGAAGACAAATAATAAGGTGGTATTATTTCATGTTTCCGAAAGCATTGAGCTTTATTAAAAGCGGCATACTATTCATTATTATTTCAGCAGTATTGATAACAATAATATTTTGCACGATATTTGAAAACGGCAACAAGCTTTTCAGCGAAAATTACAGTAAACGTATGATACTCGGTTCCGATCTTTCGCAAACCGACTGTATTGCCCTGTCTCATAATATGGATGAGTGCAAGCTCAGTATTATTCAGGAAGAATTAAAACACAATGAGCAAAACATTAAAAACAACAAAAAGCCTGAACCTTCTTTTTTTGATAATGACCTTCTCGAAACATATAAAAACAGCAGCGTTATGGACAAGGTATATGGATTCGATGTTTGTGAAGCCATGTACAATGAGAATTCTGTAGTACTGTATACTGCTTATCCCGAAACATATGAGCTTATCCGCTCAGGTTATCAGGAAGAAACATGGTTCAGTAATACAGACCCTGATGACAAATATCCGGCAGCAGTTTTATGCGGAGCAGATTTCGAAAATGTCAGAATCGGTGATATTATTTCTTTAAAAGGGTATGACTCCCGCTTTGTCACTGAAAACAACGAAAAAACCGTTTTTCAGACAAGATATCTGGATAGTATCTCCATTCGTGTCGCAGGTAAGATCGGATTTCCATATTTATCACCTGATTTCTCCTACAGATTTATAGATTCACCTTTTGACATCCACTACAATAAAAAAGCAGTTATATATCTAAAGCATGATGAAAAGACTGTTTCTGCTCTGAGATCTGCGGGGCTTAGCGTAAATCCCGGAAACACATTCATTTATGCAGGATACCGCACCGATAATGTTTACAGAATAGAAGCTTTCAGAAAAAATGTCAATGAAATGGAAGTATCATCTGACTATGACCACCGATATCCCACAATAGAAGAATCCGGAAACTATATAAAAAAGGCTACGGAAGGGTTTTTGCCCTTTTTCTTTGATAATATGACAAATCGTGATAATATTTCCGGTACTATAGCGGCTCTTATTCTTGTATTTTCTACACTGACATACATTTCCCTAAGAAACAGAAACATTGGCGAGGACGATTTTTACCTTAAAACATCTATCACTTCGGTTATAAAATACCTTATCATTATGATACTCATTCCGGCGCTGATATCGGGAATCATAATGACGGTGCATTATATAATTCAATTTTCACACAATATTGATCACGGTTTTTCATATATAATTGGGTCACTTGGTTCTCAGTATTTTATTTCACTCCTTCTTTTCCATCTGATGGTATGTATTATTCTCATCATCGTTACATTAATTCCCCCGCTAATTCTGTTTTATTACGCAAAACATACTGTAAAAGTAACAGAAAAACCACCTGCCAACGATGCCTTAGAAATTTTCACAGGATACGAGAATGATGACTATTATACAGAACCTTGGAATCAGACTCAAAACAATCAGCCCGGAGCATGACCGATGATAGTTTATTAGCAAATAATGGCTGAACAGTTTGCTTGATATGTATATTAAAATAAAAAAGCTCAAAGCAAAACAGTTGGTACTGCAATGCTTTGAGCTTTTTGATATAAGCTTTATCAGCTGTTATTTTTAATTATTTCAATAATTTTCTGTTCCGCAAGCGCAGCATCTGCTTTACCCCGGCTGTTTTTCATAACAAAGCCCACCATAGCCTTTACTGCTTTTTCCTTGCCGCCAAGATAATCCTTCACTGCCTTAGGATTATTTTCTACAGCCTGCTTACAAAGCTCTGCAAGCGCATTTTCATCAAGGCCGCCCATATCGCTTTCATCAATAAGCTCAGAAGCTTTCTTTCCTGTTTCGAGCATCTTATCAAGCGTTGACTTTGCAAGATTCATTCTTATCTTGCCATTATCAAGAAGCTTTATAAGCTCATTCAGATCCTCGGCAGATACATTTACATCAAAGTCTTCCTTCTCGCTTTCTGTCTCAACGCTGCGGAAGATCTGACCGATTATGAAGTTTGCAGCTGTCTTGGGATTCTTTGTACCCTCGCTTGCCTTCTCATAATATTCTGCTATCTTCCTGTACTTTGTCAGCAAAGCAGCATCTGTCTCGGGAAGTCCGAGCTCTTCAATATAGCGTGTCTTCTTCTCTTCCGGAAGTTCGGGAAGTTCTTCTCTGATTTTTTCTACCATTTCTCTCGGAACATTTATAGTTACAAGATCGGGATCACGGAAATAGCGGTAGTCGTTGGCGTCCTCTTTTCCTCTCATGCTTGAGGTCGTATTAGTCACATCATCATATCTGAGAGTTTCCTGAACAACCTTTTCACCGCTTTCGATAAGGTCAACCTGTCTGCCGTATTCATATTCCATTGCCTTTGCAATAAAAGTGATGGAGTTCATATTTTTTATTTCTGTTCTTGTTCCTAATTTTTCGCTGCCTTCAGGTCTGACTGAAATATTGACGTCACATCTCATTGAACCTTCCTGCATACGGCAATCGGATACTCCTATATACCTCATTATGAGCTGGAGTTTTTCTACATATTCCTTTGCCTCATCAACACTTCTGAAATCTGGCTCTGTTACTATCTCGATAAGCGGTACGCCGCCTCTGTTATAATCAACAAGAGTATCTCCTCTGCGGTGTACAAGCTTTCCGGCATCCTCCTCTATATGTATGCGCAGGATGCGTATTTTTCTTCCGTTTGAGAGCTGAATATAACCATGCTCACAAAGGGGCTTGTCGTACTGCGAGATCTGATATGCCTTAGGCAGATCGGGATAGCAGTAGTTCTTTCTGTCCATTTTGGATATTTCTGCTATTTCACAGTTTGTTGCAAGACCTGCACGTATCGCATATTCCACTACTCTTTTATTAAGCTTTGGCAGTGTTCCGGGAAGTCCTATACATATCGGACAGCAATGAGTATTCGGTTCTCCGCCGAACTCAGTCGTACAGGAACAGAATATCTTTGTATTTGTTGCAAGCTCCACGTGTGTTTCAAAGCCTGCGACTAACTCATATTTCATTGGTTCTCTTCCTTTCTGTTTATATCAGTACTTCTGTTTCGACCGATCAGCCGACAACACCAAATCCTGAAGGCGTAAATTTACCGGCAGCCTGCTCATACTGCCATGCAGCGTTAAGTATTTTAGCTTCCTCAAAGCTGTTTCCGATAAGCTGCATTCCTATAGGCAGACCCTTGCTGTCAATTCCGCATGGTACGGATACTGCGGGAAGTCCGCAGATATTCACAGGAACTGTACATATATCTGTCTGATATGTTTCTACAGGATCGCTTACGGCATGACCGTTTTCAAATGCAGTCATAGGCACAGTCGGCGCAAGTATAACGTCACAGCCCTCAAATACATTTTTGAAATCCTGTACTATCTTTCCTCTGAGGTTCTGAGCCTTCTTATAATATGCGTCATAATAACCCGAGCTTAGCACATAAGTGCCGAGAAGAATTCTTCTTTTTACTTCTTCACCAAAGCCTGTGCTTCTGGTCTTTTTGATCATATCATTTACATCTCTGTAATTTTCGGCTTTATAACCGTATCTTATACCGTCATATCTGCCCAGGTTGGATGAAGCTTCCGCACAGGCAATTATATAATAAACAGGCAGCGCATATTTAAGTGAAGGCAAACTGAACTCAACTATTTCCGCGCCAAGTGTTCTGTAAACTTCAATCGCTTCCTCGACGCTTTTCCTCACATCTTCACGGACACCGTCGAAATATTCCTTTGCTATGCCTATTTTCATACCCTTTATATCATTTTTCAGACTGTCACATACAGGCGCACCTTTTCTCCCCTGAGAAGTAGAGTCCATCTTGTCATACTGTGATACAGCGTCAAAAACGATAGCATTATCTTCAACTGTAGTCGTGATAGGTCCTATCTGGTCAAGACTCGACGCATAGGCAATAAGTCCGAATCTTGAAACAGCACCGTAAGTAGGCTTCATTCCTACTATACCGCAGAAGCTTGCGGGCTGTCTTATAGATCCGCCGGTATCCGAACCAAGACCATATACGGCAATATTTCCGCCTACAGCAGATGCAACTCCGCCCGAGCTGCCGCCTGCAACATGGTCAAGGCTGTGAGGATTTTTTGCGCCGCCGAAATATGAGTTTTCACATGATGAACCCATTGCAAATTCATCCATGTTGGTTTTGCCGAGAAGAACTGCATTCTGTTTTTTAAGGCTATCCCATACAGTAGCATCATATATAGGCGTATAATCCTCAAGTATTTTCGAGCAGCAGGTGGTGCGAATGTCCTTTGTGGATATATTGTCTTTCAGAGTCATAGGAATACCCTCAAGCAGACCTATTTCCTCTCCTGCCGATATTTTCTTATCGACCTTTTCCGCTGTTTCAAGCGCAGCTTCCTTTGTCACCGTAACATAGGCATTCAGTGCTTCATTATCCTTTTCTATGGCAGCGATATATTTTTCTGTCAGCTCCTTGCAGGAAAACTCCTTGTTTACAAGTCCCTGGTGAAGCTTTGATATTTTACTTTCACTCATTGGTATCACCTCTGTTATTTCATGATATTCTTTACCATGAAGCAGCCGTCGTCGCTGTCCTTGGCATTTTTGAGGATAAGCTCCCTGTCAAGTGATGGCATAGTCTCATCCTCTCGCAGAGCATTGGAAAGATTATTGATGTTATCAAAATCGCTTTCCACATCAGCTGCATTATTGATAGTATCCGCAAAGGATATTATTTCAGCCATATCCTCTGTCAGCTTATCTATCTCATCATCTTCCACTGACAGCTTGGAGAGTATCGCTATTTTCATTATTTCTTCCTTAGTAACCATTATTTTCCTCCTATACTTACTCCTCGGAATTATAATCATCGTCATCGTAGGTTTCTTCCTCTTTGCCGACACCTACACCGTCACCGCCTGTTTTTATAAGTGACGCAAGGGACTGATCTATTTCAAAGTTCTGAGTCTGTGCCTTGAACGGATCGTCGCTTCCCTTTCTTACAAGCTTTTCAAGGGCTTCATCAGTCTTATACTGATCTGCGTTAGCTGCCGAAAAAGCATCGTCTGTACCTTTTCTGACCAGCTTTTCAAGAGCCTCGTCTGTCTTATACTGATCTGCATTATCGGAAGAGAAGGCATCGTCGGTACCCTTCCTTACAAGCTTCTCCAGGGCTGCATCAGTTTTATACTGATCTGCATTCTGAGTAGAGAATGCGTCATCCGTACCTTTTCGGATAAGCTTTTCAAGATCCATGTCAGTTTCAAACTGATCTGCATTCTTAGATGAAAAAGCATCATCCGTACCCTTATTTATCAGGTTCTCAAGTGTATCATGCTCAACAAGAGTAACATTCACTCTTTCCTGTTCCGGAGGCGGAGCAGTATACTTTGGAACAGGCGCTGCCTTCTGAGGCTTTGGCCTCGGAGCTTCTTCAATATGCTGTACACTGCCTAAAAGCTTCTTTTCCTTGCTCTGTTTAGCAGCGGTGATTATAATAACCACAATTACGATAACAACTATGCCTATAACAACTCCGATAACTATCTTGATTATGTTATCCTTCATCTGTTCCTGCTGTTCTATTTCTTCAGAGGTCACATGATTGCCGTCAGCCATTTCTGTTACCTTTACAAAAACAGCCGAGCTTTCTTTATTG
Source organism: uncultured Ruminococcus sp. (assembly GCA_902763365.1). GTDB lineage: Bacteria > Bacillota > Clostridia > Oscillospirales > Acutalibacteraceae > UBA1213. The sequence continues at coordinate 12,211 of CACWRT010000049.1, read as the reverse complement.
AATCTCTGTGAAACCGCTTTGGTTGTTATTCTCAGCACTCCCCTTGCTTCTGTGGGATATTCACCGGTAAATACGCCGTTCGTACCCTTTTTAAGCTTTATCTCCGTTGTGCCGTTATCTGTTTCAACAACAGTTGTCATTTCTATATCATTGAGAAGATCCTTATCATTGACGATACCCTTACCGTCATTTATGGAAGCTTCTATCTGAACAATCTTACCTATGGTAACATCCTCGGGAATGTTCTGTTTTACAAATACAGAATAGAAATTAAGCTGCTTTACACTACAGTTTTTGCTTGTTGCTTTTTCAAGATGCAGATCCCATTTGCCTTCCTTGGGATACATTATCTTTATTAGCGTATAGCTTTTTGTAGATGTTACTTTTATATCCTCATTATCCTTCAGATCAACTTTATTTCCCTGCGGATCTTTGAGTTCGGGATTTAGTTCGCTGACAGACAGCTTAGAACGTATTATAACATTCACATAGAATACCGAACTGTCTTTGATCTCAAATGAAACATTACCGTCCGTGATCTCAAGGTCAATGCCGTTCATATCAGAAATATTACTGAATATATCTGATATGATACCTATCAGTTCATCAGATTTTGATGTTTCATAAACCTTTCCTTCCGTTTTGGAAGAGATATTTTTCAGTTCCTCTTTATCAAGAGATTTATCATAATTCAGACCTATGGAATATACAGGTATACTTTTATCTGAAAGAGAAGACAATGTTTTCTCCAGTTCCTCGTGGGACTCTTTTACAGTTCTCGGACCTTTCGGCAGATCTGTATTACCGTCACTGAGAAGAACGATTGCCTTTCTTCTGTACTGGTCCTCATTTTCATCCTCATCAAATATTTTCATTGCCTCTGTAAGTCCCAGCGCAATATCCGTATCTCCCTTAGGATCATAAACGATCTTCTCGATCTTTTCTTTCATTTTATCAAGGTTTTCCTTGTCCTTGATATTTGTAAGCTTCTCGCTGTCCTTTATCTTATGAGTATACACATCATAACCCACATTACAGGTCTCATCGCACATATCCACAAAAAGATTGAATGCGTCAAGCGCTGTCTTATTAGGATCCGATGTCAGCATAGAACCGCTGGCGTCAAGAACAAATACCACATCAAGATTCATACTTCCGCTGTCCTTGAAGCTTTCTTCTGACTGTTTCTCACTGTTACTGCTCTGTTCAGTTATACTGCTTTCATCTTCTGCGCTTACTGAAAAAGACATCATACAGCCCGCTAAAATAAGCATAGACAGCAAAAGAGACAATGATCTTTTGAATTTAGTTTTCATTCTCTTACACCCCTTTTATTTTTTGACAAGAACTATGATTATTACCAGCACCACAAGTACCGCAGCGCCTATAAGAACTGCCATAATATTTTCACGCAGAAAAGTAAATATCTGCTCTACAGTATCCACCTCATCCAGTGTAGTAAGTACCTCTAATTTAGAGCGTATGCTTTCCTTTCCGAATCGGTCTGATTCTGCTTTTACGACAACATCATAATCTCCTACTTCCTTTGGAACAAAACTTCCCTTATATGTACCGTTTCCGGTACGGGTCAGTTCAAAAGTAATATTACCGTTATTTCCTGAAACCGTTCCTGTCATTTTTATTGTAGAAAGCAAATCGGAATCGCTTATTATACCATTGCTGTCTTTTATCTTAGCTTCTACATTGACAGCTGTATTGATAGCAGCCCTTTCGGGTACAGTTTCTTCAACAAATACGGCATAATAGTTCATTTGTTTTACATTACAGTTACTGCCGTTTGCATTTTCAAGCATCAGAGTCCATGTACCCGGCTCAGGGTAATATATCTTTATAAGCATATAGCTTTTAGTATGTGTGACCTTTACCTTTTCGTTGGCTGAAAGCGAAACAGGCGAACCGTTGGGAGATATAAGCACAGGGCTCATTGCCTCCGGAGTAAGCTTTGTTCTGACTACAACATTTGCATACAAAACGCTGTCATCACTTACCTCCAGCTCTATCTTACCGTCTTTTATAACACGATCCACACCGTTCATATCAGAGATATTTGCAAAAATATCAGATATAGTATTTGTGAGCTTTTCCGAACCGTCTATTTCATAGACCTTTCCGTCCGTTTTACCTGATATATTTTCAAGGTCCTTTTTATCAAGAGAACCGTCTACATTCAGACCTACAGAATATACCTCAATATGACGCTCATGAAGCTTCTGAAGGGTATCCGACATCTCAGCAGCGGATTCTGCGACAGTTCGCGGACCTTTCGGAAGATCTGTATTACCGTCGCTCAGCAGCACAATAGCTTTTCTTCTGAAATCATTATCATCAGATCTTTCAAATATTCGCATAGCTTCAGTAAGTCCCAAGGCAATATCAGTATCTCCCGTAGCTTCATACGTTATATTTTCAAATCTCTTCCTTATTATATCCAGATCTTCATTTTCTCCGACATCCGTCAGATTTTCCGAAGCTTTCAGCATATGTGTATAAACGTCATATCCCACACGGCAGCTGTCATCACACATATCAACAAAAAGACTGAACGCATCAAGAGCAATACGCTCAGGATCGGATTTTAGCATTGAACCGCTGGCATCCAGTGCAAAAACTACATCCAGATTCATTCTGCCTTCCTGAGCCTGTGAGTTATCAGCAGAAACTCCGTAAGACATAAAACAGCATATCGGCAGCATCATTGCAAAAAAAAGAGCCGCCACCCTTTTAAGAGCTGTCTTCATGGTTTTGATCCCCTTTTTCAATAAATTATATGATCCCGAATTAAATCTGCTTTCCCATAAAAGATCATTTTCAATTGTCACTATACAATCAAATTATATACTTAATATTTTTCCGCCCCGCCTGAAGTGGGGCGGAAAAAGTTTTGTGATCTTATCTGTCTTAAAGTCCGCTGCCTAAGACAGTTATTTATCTTATCTTTATGTGTACTTCTCTGAGCTGCTGTTCTGTTACCTCTGTAGGTGAGCCAAGAAGCAGATCCTGTGCGTTGCTGTTCATCGGGAAAGCGATAACCTCACGGATATTCTCTTCTCCTGCCAGCAGCATAAGCATTCTGTCAAGTCCCGGAGCCATACCTGCATGAGGCGGCGCACCGTACCTGAAAGCAGTATAAAGTGACTTGAACTTCTCCTTGAGAGTTTCCTCATCATAACCTGCGATCTCAAAAGCCTTTATCATTATATCAAGATCATGGTTTCTGACAGCACCCGAGCTGAGCTCAACGCCGTCACAAACAATATCATACTGATAAGCAAGTACTTCTGTCGGGTCTTTTTCAAGAAGGGACTGCATACCGCCCTGAGGCATAGAAAACGGATTGTGAGTAAATATAACATCACCGTTTTCATCTCTCTCATACATGGGGAAATCTGTAATAAAGCAAAGCTCAAACCTACTCTTGTCTATCATATCAAGACGTGCTGCAACCTCAGTTCTTATCTGACCCGCAAGCTTAGGAGCCATATCTGCACTGTCAGCTATAAAGTAGATCACATCTCCTGCTTTGGAGCCATTGATCTCAATAAGCTTTTCCCTGTCGCCTTCTTTAAGGAACTTATCAATAGGACCGTCAAAAGTAAGATCCTCTCTTACCTTTACGTATCCCAGCCCCTTCATACCAATGGACAGCGCAAACTCTTCCATATTCTTGAACCACTTCTTTGACTTTGAGGACGCCCCGGGAACATTAATACTGCGTACAGTTTTCTTTCTGAACGGAGCAAAATCAGTTTCCTCGAACATAGGACTTATATCCTTTATAAGCAGCGGGTTCCTAAGATCCGGCTTATCCGTACCGTATGTCAGCATTGCCTCGGCAAAAGGTATCCTTCTGAAAGGCGGTTTTGAAACTTCCTTATCAGAAAATTCCTTGAACGCAGCATAAAGAACCTCTTCCGCAACAGCAAATACATCTTCCTGCTCAGCAAAAGCCATCTCAAAGTCAAGCTGATAGAACTCACCCGGAGAACGGTCTGCTCTTGCGTCCTCATCACGGAAGCAGGGAGCGATCTGGAAATACTTATCAAAGCCTGAAACCATCAGCAGCTGTTTGAATATCTGAGGTGCCTGAGGGAGAGCATAGAACATACCCTTATGCTTTCTGCTGGGTATAAGATAATCTCTTGCACCCTCGGGAGAAGAACATGAAAGTATAGGCGTCTGTATTTCAAGGAAGCCCATTTCATTCATTTTATTTCTGAGGAATGAAAGCAGCTTTGCCCTCATCACGATATTATTGTGTACCTTACGGTTGCGCAGGTCAAGAAAACGGTATTTAAGTCTTACATCTTCCTTTACTTCCGTAGAAGTCTGTACTTCAAAAGGCAGTGACTGGGGTGCTTTTCCGAGTACTTTTATATCCTCGGAATGTATCTCAACAGTACCCGTAGCGATCTTGGGGTTCACCGTATCTTCATCACGCTTTGTCACATTTCCGCTAACTGAAACGGTACATTCCTTATTGATACTTTTTAAAATCTCCTCATCATGCACAACGACCTGTACCACGCCATAATGGTCACGGATATCAAGGAACATTACACCGCCGTGGTCACGGATGTTTTCCACCCAACCTGCGACTCTTACCTGTGTTCCGATATCGGATTCTCTGAGTTCACCGCAGTATTTTGTACGGTAACTGTTTTCTCTAAGCATTCTTAACTTTCCTTTCTCCTGACAATACTGATTAAAGCGGCTTCGGCTCTAAAATGCCCAAAGCCGCCCGAAAATTTTCTGTAGCATTACTCAAACTTTTCAAAAAAGTTCATAAGCTTTTCAAAAGACTCTGCTGCCATATCATCCGTTGAATTATAATAAAGCAGCAAGCTGTTTTCATCCTCCGGATCACGGAGATTCTCGGGAATTGTAAAATTAACTGTACTCAGATACTGTTCCCAGTTTTCAAGCTTCCATGTATCTCTGTCGGAAGCCCTGTCTATCATTCTCTGATGACACACCTCGGGATCGGTAACTATCCAGATCACAGTAAGCTTTGCGTTATAATCCTTTAGTTTTTCTCTGAGCGACGCAATATAGTCATCATCACGGATCTCTCTCGTAAAGGGTGCATTGACCATAACGAGATCCTCATATTTTATTGCCTCAAAAGCAAGATCCATTATTACGTCATATTCATAATCACGTATTTCTTTTTCAAAGAAATCGGAACTCCTGTTATAGGGCTGACCTGCAACAGCAAATATCTGTTTTGAAAGCGGAATAAGAGTATCCTTATCAAGATATACGATATGTCGTATTGCTGTGGCGAGTTTCTTTGAAAGCTTGGTTTTGCCGCAGGCAGGCGGCGATGTTACAAAAATTAATCTCTTCTCATTCATTTGTTAAAACTCCTTACAATTTATATACATTCCGCTGCACGGAAAAAAGTATTAGATAAAGATAACTAAATACCATCTTAGATAATAACATATTTTTTAAAAAAAATCTATATATTTTTTAAAAAAATGTATAATTAAAGTTAAATTTTTCCCATTTAAAAGCATCCTGTTTCCCATAGTGTTTCAGATATCAGATTTTTACACTGTAAAGCACAACAGCAATAAAAACATCAGCTATCGTATCCGAACACAGTAAGCTTTATAAAATACAGCAGAAGCATATGGGCAGGATAAATTATATAAAAAAGATATTGAAGGAACTTACCTTTTATAAATCCTCTTTTTCCGTTATATAAACCGATCAACACAAAGGATGGTATAGTGGTTGCCGGTCTTGAAAAAAAGCAGCATCCTATAAGGGTACGCAGAAGAAGGCTTTCCTTCATAATATACATAAACAGAATAAAACCTACTCCTTTTATACCATAGTCTGATCTGATAATAAGTGATAATGCGAATACAGCAATCAGCCAGAAAGCCATTTTTATTTTATCATCTTTCAGACTATCGTATATGTACACAGCTGCAAGACCAAGAAAAAGCGTAAAAAACACATTCTGGGCAGGTGCAAAAAAGCTTCCTGTATGTTCAAGGTCCCAAGGTATTTCTGAAATAAAGGCAAAGGCAAGCAGACGCAGTCCATATTTTTTCTTATCGCGTGTATGTTCATATCCCTCAATAAGCAGAAAACAGTATATAGGGAATGCGATTCTGCCTATCGTGCGAAAAATAAGATACCATGTTATTTTTGTGCCGAAAACTTCAAATAAAGTTGTAACTCCGAATGGCATTTTTGCAAACAATACTGCCGCCGTATGATCCATCAGCATTGTAACCAACGCAATAGTTTTCAGTACACTTCCCGAAAGGCAATGAAAATTTCCTTTTTTGTTTTTTGGTTTTATCCTTTCCATTTTTCCCTCTCCTTCCCGGACAATATAATACCACTTCCCCACCCTCAAGTCAACCGGCGCCGGCATTGTTGTTAGTTACCATAATTATACTGCGCTCACGCGGGGTAGTTCTGTTTTAAATGCAGGGCTCCTCGCCCTGCACCTCGCAAGGGGCTGAGCCCCTTGACCCGCAAAATTATCTTATTAATTGCTCTGAGACTATTTCTCGACCAATTGCTATTATTATAAAACGCTGATAAATATGTAATAGTAAAAGAGCTGCGATACGCGGTCAGTAAAGCCTGAACGGCGAGTTCAGAGCGGATGCGAAGCGGAGCGATACCCGCGTTTAGGGTCCAGCGTCACGCTGGCGGCTCGCCGGCTGGTGTTGACATATATTGGGAAAAAAACTATAATGTAGTTGTAGGAATGTAAATGGGCAGATAATGCTCATAGCACCGAAAAATACAGGAAAGGGTGATCCTTATGAATCTGACAGGCCTGAGTGCCGGAGAAGTTGAGAAAAGCCGAAGTGAACACGGCACAAATAATCTGACACAAATACCGCCTGAACCACTGTGGAAAAAATTCCTCAAAGGCTTTACAGACCCGATGATAATAATACTTCTTGTTGCGCTTGCAATACAGGTTGTACTGTTCTTCATGGGTAAAGCGGATTGGTATGAACCCGCAGGCGTACTTATCGCAATTCTTATTGCCAACGGAGTATCCTCGGTAAGCCAGCATAAGCAGGAAGGAAAAGCTTCTGCACTTAAAGCAGAGGAAGAAGCAAAAGAAACTGCCAAGGTCATTCGTGACGGTCAACTGAAAGAGATCCATGTAAGCGATGTTGTTGTAGGTGATATAATATATCTACAGTCGGGCGATAAGATAGCCGCAGACGGTGAAATGGTGGAAGGCACTATCAAAGTAGACCAGGCTGCACTTAACGGCGAAACAGAAGAAGCCGAAAAATCACCGGCAAACGGCAGCAAATATGACACAAAAGATCTTCTCAACAAACATTACGTCTACCGGGGTACAGTCGTATGCTCCGAAGAAGGCTATATGCAGGTAAAGGTCGTGGGCGACAGTACAATGTTCGGTCAGCTTGCGCTTGAGGTTCAGGAGGATACACGCGCAACTCCGCTTCAGCTCAAGCTCGCACATCTGGCAAAACAAATATCTGTATTCGGATATATCGGCGCCGCTCTCATTATAGTTGCAGTTATAGCAAAAACACTAATCCTCGGACAGTCACCTTCCGACATCTGGGGCTGGATTCAGCTGCTGGTCAATGCAATAACCGTTGCTATTACCGTAATTGTCTGCGCCGTTCCCGAAGGTCTGCCGATGCTTACCTCGGTACTGCTCTCCTTCCAGAGTATGAAAATGGCAAAGGACAACGTGCTTGTACGCAATATAAACGGTCTTGAAACAGCAGGAAGCCTGAGTCTGCTGTTTACAGATAAAACAGGCACTATAACAGAAGGCAAACTCTCAGTAATGGAAGTTACTACCGGTAATGTCCGTTCATTTAACTCTCTTGAGGAAATACCATCTAAGCTAAGACTTGATATACTTACGGGTATAGGCGTAAATAACTCGGCTACTGTATCTGACGGCGGTGTTATCGGCGGCAACAGTACCGACCGTGCGCTTATGGCTTTTATAGACAAGGATCAATACTATGAAAAACTGCCCAAGGAAGATGTTAAGGATTTCAACCCCTTCGATTCGGCTAAAAAGTATTCAAGCCTTACCGTAAAAAGAGAGAACGGTTCCGTTACATATATTAAAGGTGCTCCGGAAAAAATACTCATACGCTGCAAAAAATATATAGACGAACACGGCAAAGAAAAAGACCTTGTTGAAAAAAACTACCTGACAACATACATAAACGGTCAGGCCGCAAGATCAATGCGTCTGCTTGCAGTTGCTAAAGCCAACGGCGAAAACGGTGACGGCGATCTGACTCTCATCTGCGTACTGAGTATTCGTGACAATGTACGAAAAGAGGCTGCTGACGCTATACGTGAAGTAAAATCTGCCGGCATACAGGTAGTTATGATCACGGGTGACAGAAAAGAAACCGCTGTTGCCATAGCCAAGGATGCAGGTCTTCTGACATCTCACGATGAGGTTGCACTGACTTCCGCTGAACTTGCAGAACTCAGCGATGATGAAGTAAAGGAAATACTGCCGAAACTGAGGGTCGTTGCAAGAGCGCTTCCTATGGATAAGAGCAGACTTGTAAGAATTGCTCAGGAAATGGATCAGGTAGTAGGTATGACAGGTGACGGAGTAAATGACTCTCCCGCACTAAAAAAGGCTGATGTCGGCTTTGCAATGGGCAGCGGTACAGAGGTTGCAAAAGCAGCAGGCGATATAACCATACTTGACGATAACTTCCTGTCTATAAAAAAGGCTATTCTCTATGGACGCACAATGTTCAAAACTATAAGAAAATTCCTTGTATTCCAGCTGACAGTAAATGTTGCAGCTGTGCTCATCTGCTTCTTAGGTCCGATATTTGACATAGGAAATGTTTACGGAAACGTACTGACTGTAGTACAGCTTCTTGTTATCAACCTTGCCATGGATACCCTCGCAGCTATAGCATTCGGCAGCGAACCGCCACTTGAGGAATATATGAAGGAAAAACCTGTTCCGAGAAAAGCTTCTATCGTAAACAAAGCAATGCTTGTTGAAATAGTGATAACAGCTCTTTATATTACAGCTGCCTGCCTCGCTATACTCTTTGTTCCCGATATAACAGGACTTTTCATTGATCCCAGCCGAAATGCAGATGTAACATCAGGAAATGTGCTGTATCTTAAATCGGCGCTTTTTGCAACATTTATGATGTCCATTGCTTTCAACGGATTCAACGCAAGAACAGAAAGCATAAACCTCTTTAAGGGTCTGAAAGAAAACCGCAATTTCATTTTCGTAATGCTTGGCATACTTATACTTCAATTTTTATTCGTAACATTCGGAGGAGATTTCCTCAGTGTAAAAGCACTTGATGCAAAAGCATGGGCTATGTGCTTGGTTACAGCTTTGCTTGTAATTCCCATCGACCTTATACGTAAGATCATTATTGCAATAGCTTCAGGGAAGCAGGCGTAACGTCTGCTCTCCCCGAACACTAATGATAAACTCCCCGCCTGTTAAAAGACGGGGAGTTTATTCAATATCTTTCCCATATTAAAAAACTGACTTGGCAACCTGTAATGCACGTACATCAGTTTCTTACGAAATTAACATCAGACAAACTATTATCTGTCTGACAGAGCAGTATATGGTGTCCTTTCATGAACATTCATATACGCAGGACGAATTATCTTGCTGGGATTAACAAGTTCTTCTATCCTGTGCGCCGACCAACCCGCTATTCTTGCGATAGCAAAGATAGGAGTATAAAGCTGAGTCGGAAGTCCTAACATATTATACACGAAACCGCTGTAAAAGTCAACATTTGCGCTGACTCCTTTGTAAATTCGTCTTTCCTCGGCAATTACCTCGGGAGCAAGCTTTTCAACCATAGAGTAAAGTGCAAATTCCTTATGCTTGCCCTTTTCCTCCGAAAGCTTCTCAACGAATGACTTGAACACTCTCGCTCTCGGGTCGCTGATAGAATATACAGCGTGTCCCATACCATATATAAGCCCGGCATTGTCAAAAGCTTCTCCGTGAAGCAGCTTCTTGAGATAAGCACGAACCTCTTCTTCGTCAGTATAATCCTTAATGTTCTGATACATATCATCGAACATTTTAACAACCTTTATATTTGCGCCGCCGTGCTTGGGACCTTTAAGAGAGCCCAAAGCCGCCGCAATGGCAGAATATGTATCAGTACCCGAAGATGAAACAACATGAGTCGTAAAGCTTGAATTATTACCGCCGCCGTGCTCGGCATGAAGCACCAGAGCCATATCGAGCAGCTTTGCTTCAAGCTCGGTATACTTTGAATCTGGTCTGAGCATATAAAGAATATTTTCCGCTGTTGATAGATTTTCCTGAGGAGAATGTATAAACAGACTGTCACGCAGATAATAATGACTGTATGCCCGATAACAGTATACAGAAAGCACAGGAAACAATGCAATAAGCTGTAAACACTGTCTGAGAACATTTGGTATAGAAGTATCATCCGGATTGGGATCATAAGAATACAAAGTCAGCACACATCTTGCAAGACCGTTCATCATATCCGTACTCGGCGCTTTAAGAATAATATCTCTCGGGAATGTCTGAGGAAGATTACGGTATGTAGCAAGCAGCCTCTTTATTTGTTCAAGCTGATCCTTATCAGGCAGCTTGCCGAAAATCAACAGGTACACAACCTCTTCAAAACCGAATCGGTTGTCAGCAATAAAGCCTTTTACTATCTCTTCAACATCAATACCTCTGTAATAAAGCTTTCCGTCACAAGGATGACTGACACCATCTATCATTTTTGAAGAACATATTTCGGAAATTTCCGTAAGACCCGCAAGAACGCCTTTACCGTTTACATCTCTCAAACCTCTTTTAACGTCATATTTTCCATACAGTTCCTTATCTATTTTTCCGTTGATCTCGCAAAGCTCGCTGAGATCTCTCAGTTCCTTAGTGATATTGAAAAAGCTCTCATTCTGCAATAAATATTCGTTCTGCAATCTTACCATCTCCGTCCTTTTTTTGAATAACTGTCATATAATCCGATCATAGAAAATACATTTTTTCCGAATTAATATACACAGTATTATTATAACTCTTATTACACTTATGCTACTAATGATAACATTGTACCACATTTTCTAAAATTTGTAAATAGTACAAAAAAGTATAATTGTATAAATAGTACAATTAAACAACAATAAAGTTGACACTATTCTATAATCCTGTAAATTTTAACCAATTATTGTTGGATTCAAGAAAATACATAACAGAAATGAATAATAGTGGATGATGTGGACAAAATATAAATGACACTGATAAAGGGCTGTAGTAAACGATATTCCGAAAAAATATTCGCTTACTGCAAAATCCCCGAATCGGTTGACAATTTCGTATTCGGAGATGATATCATGACAGGTAAGGAACTTATGTATGTTGAAGATGCCCTGGGTCACGAACAGTATATACAGACTCAGTGCTGCGAAAGTGCACAGAATATACAGGACAGAGAGCTCAGAGAATTTGCACAGGAAATAGAACAGACACACCGCAGTATATTCAACAATTTCTATCACTTGCTTTAAGGAGGGAAACGATATGTCAGACGACAGAAATATAATGGAAAATATGCTTCTGCTCGAAAAGGGCGTATGTGACCTTTTTATGCACGGAGCAATAGAATCATCTACTGCAGAAGTAAGAAACACATTTGAAGATTCGCTTCACACAGCGCTTTCAATGCAGGATCAGATATATACAAGAATGGAACAGCGCGGCTGGTACAGTGCCGATCAGGCTGAAAGCAACAAAATCAATTCCGTTAAGATGAAATATTCTTCTGCACAGAATTGATAACACCTTTTTTATAATCAAACAAAAAGAAAAAAATGGATCTCCTGCATCATAGGAGATCCTGCTTTTTACATAAATTCACGAACTGTTCAATTCCATATTATTCATTAAAAATGGTGATAGTCTGTTCCGATGACTTGTACATTGCAAGCTGCTCAAAAACCTGAGACGTGGGCAGTACAGCATGAACCGCAAGTTCAGAGCGGATGCGAAGCGGAGCGATACCCGCGTTACGGGTCCGGCGGCTCGGTTAGTGTAAAATTATAATTGGCAAAAATATTATCAATGGTAAAAAATGAGTTGCTCAAGAAGCCTGATACGCGGACAGTAAAGCCTGAGCAGCGAGTTCAGAGCGGATGCGAAGCG
>CACWRT010000048.1 GCA_902763365.1 uncultured Ruminococcus sp. | reverse complement strand
TGTACTGACCGCGTATCAGGCTTCTTGAGCAGCTCATTTTTTACCATTGATAATATTTTTGCCAACTATCCCGGCGAGCCGCCGGACCCTAAACGCGGGGGGCGCTCCGCTGCGCATCCGCTCTGAGCTCGCCGCTGCAACTTTTATTTGTCGCGGTTATTAATTTAATATCGGCTGATACTTCTATGATCCTTACCTCCGCTTTTTAAGTGATTTAATAATATTGGGTCAATTTATTATATCATTATTCACTATTCATTATAAAGTGTATCCAATTTACTAAACAACTTTGAAAAGGAGTGATAACTTCCGCTCGGCTTTCCTTTTGGGTCAATGCTGTTAATTTAAAGATAAACATAATTGACAAAGTTTCGCTCAAGCCTTTTCAAAGGCTTGCGGAGTCCAGAGGCAGAGCCTCTGGTCGCTGCGTTAGCAGCGAAACAAGTCTGCAAATTCTTTGTCAATGTCTTAGGTTGACAGTGTTGCCCCTTTGAGGAAGCCGTCATCCGCAAGGATGACTTTTACGAAACTTGCAGCGGCGATTAAAGGATTTTTAAGCGAAAAAAATCTGAGCCGCCAAGCTTTGAGCTTAATGCTTTAAGCTGCGAAGCGCGAAGCCGGTCATCGGAGACACAGAGAAACACAAAACGCAGTCATTTCTGACTGCGCTTGTGCAAAAGGAAGGGATAATGAAAAAACAACAAAGGGTTGATTAACTCGTATTAATTTCATGTACCTATAATAACACATATTTTTTATTTTTTCAATAGTTTTTTTGTTTTATAAATTTTTTATTTATTTTCTGTTCCTGTATCTTTTTTCAATCTGATTTTAACATCAAAGCTGTAGCCTTTTGAGTTTTTATCCTGTGAAGGACGGTAAACTCTGAGAGTTATTTTATCATTAGGCTTATATTTTTTCAGCTCGTCGATCAGTTCATACGAAGATTTCACTTTTACATCATTTATCCGGGTAATAATATCATTGACCTTGAGATCAGTATCGGCTGCCGAGCCCTTGGGATCTATTTTTGTAACTATCATACCCTGTGGCACGTTATTTACTTTTGACATATAAAGATCGCAGGTCTTACCCTCAATGCCTATAGTACCTCTGTCATTTACATATCCGTATTTTATCAGCTTATTTACTATCTCGATAACAGTATTGCTTGGTATAGCAAAGCCCATTCCCTCATAGTCCGTTGCAACCAATTTTGCGGTATTCATGCCTATTACCTGTCCGAATTCGTTTAGCAGAGCGCCGCCTGAATTTCCCGGATTTATAGCTGCATCTGTCTGAATATATTTTATATGGGCACTGCCTGACAATGTTCTGTTGATAGCTGAAACTGTACCCTTGGTAAGTGAATTTGAAAACTCCGATCCTCCGGGATTGCCCAGAGCAAACGAAAGCTCACCTATCTTCAGTTTTTCCGAATCCGCAAATTCCGCATAGTTCAGTCCCTTTGCTTCTATCTTTATTACAGCAAGGTCTGTCTTTTTATCTATGCCTATAATAGTTCCCAGGTACTGAGTCTCATCATACATTGTTACAAGAACACCTGTTTTGGTACTGTCATTGACAACATGGCTGTTTGTAGCTATATAGCCGTCCTCTGTAAGAACTATTCCCGAGCCTTCACCGTCTGCGGAAGTCATATAATCCTTATCCTTGTCATACGAGGTTATACATACAATACAACGGTACGCCTTTTCATATACTTCTGACGCTGTTTTACTTTCGCCCGAATCTACAGCAGGTGTTTCCGTTGTTGAGATCTGAGGTCCGTTGGGGTCAGCTTTTACTGACGGTGCCTGTGCTACTGCCGAATCCTCTTCATAACCCGAATCAACAACTTTACCTCCTGAGGGCACACCGCTGTCTGCCGAAGAGTTCACACCTGCCCCCAATGCAAAAACAGATACACCGCTGAATATAATTACTACTGTCAGTATAATGCTTATAATAGCTGTTTTCCCGGCAGGGCTTTTCTTTTTCTGTACAGGTATATACGACTGAGCATACATCGGATACATAACATTCATCGGCTGTACGGAAGGATTATAGTATCCTGCCTTATTCTGATCTGCCAAACTCATACACCTCCGTTACACATTTTTCTTATCCTGCTTTTTGGGAATATAGAATCTGAATTCCGTATATTCCCCGTAAACGCTGTCCGCTGTAATATCTCCTCCATGAAGGCGTATGATACTGCGTACAAGATATAGTCCCAGTCCCAGTCCTTTTTTATCTTTACTTCTGGACTTGTCGGTTTTATAGAATTTATCAAACACAAGCGGTATCTCCGATTTTTTGATACCTGTACCGCTGTTCTTTATAAGAAAATCAGTTCTTGTACTGTTTTCGGATATATCAAATTCGATATATCCGCCCTCATCTGTAAATTTTACGGCATTTTCTATAAGATTATACACTATCTGATGTATAAGATCCTTATCGCCGTTTATCTTTTTAGGACTGATATTCTCAAGACCTCTTATCTGAATGTTTTTCTTATCAATCTCCTGTTCAAAGGTGATAAGGATTGTGACAAGCGTTGACAGCAGGTCGAAATTCTTATAATTGAGTTTCAGCTCGCCGTTATCAAGCCTTGACAGATCAAGCATCGAACGGACAAGACGTGATAGTCTTTTTACTTCATCGCTGACGATATGAAGATAGTAATCGTTTTTCTCGGGAGGTATAGTACCGTCAAGGATACCGTCTATAAAACCTCCTATTGTAGTCATAGGCGTTTTAAGCTCATGAGATACGTTTGCGATAAAGCTTCTTCTTGTGACCTCGGCGGACGAAAGGGATTCCGCCATGTTATTAAAGGACACCGCAAGCTCACCTATCTCGTCATTACTGCTTTCGCTTACCCTTACGGTAAAGTCGCCCTTTGCAAATTGCTTAGCTGCCTGAGCCATTTGTTTAAGCGGTTTTACGAGGTTATAGGAAAAGATACTTATTGCAAGGAATGAAACGCCAAGCGCCGCAATAGCGGAAAGAATAAACAGCTTGAGTACCATGTCCGTAAAAGTAGATACATCGCTGGTATCGGTAGAAACGATAACTATTCCGAATATGCGGTTGTTCTTATAGTATATAGGGTAAGCAGCCACATATTTTTCTTCATCGTAAATTCCCTCCAGCGTTGTCCTTGCAAAATATTTTCCTTCATTTATAGTTGTCTGCACCACATCACGGGGAATTATCGCGCCTTTTGGTATACGATCCACATTATCGACAACATCTTCCTCGGGAAGGTCTTCGCACGGTTCTTCCTCGGGGGGCTTGCTTTCATCTTCTTTTTTATCGGGATCCTCGCTTTTTCCGTCTTCTGTTTCAGAGTTTTTACCCGATTCTTCCTTTTCATCGTCCTCAAACCGCTGTCCGATAAGCGGAAGTTTATTGGCACTGTCAGCGGCATTAACGGCTATTCTGGTAAGTCCTTCTGTTGTGGAAATAGCTATATCGCCGTTGACTTCGCCTGCAAAGAAGCTGAGAAAACGTTCTATTTCCTCGTATCTGTTAAGAGTGAAGGTCGGTTTATAGTTATCATCAAGCGGTTCGTTTACGGCAAGATAGCCTTTCATGTAGTTTGCAACATTTTTAGCGCGGACATCAAGCAGGTTCAGCTTTTCTGATGACCAGTAATTTGTTATAGTTAATGTAAGAATTGTTCCCAATACAAAAAAGCTGAAAAATACAATCAGCACACTGACATTCATATATTTGCGGAACAATGACCTTCTGGCATAAAATTTATTCTTTAACCTCAAATTTATAACCTACTCCCCATACTGTCTTCAACGTCCATTGATCGGAAACACCCTCAAGCTTTTCTCTGAGTCTTTTCACATGGACATCTACAGTTCTCGAGTCACCGTAATAATCAAACCCCCACACTTCATCAAGCAGCTGATCACGGGTAAATACCCTGTTGGGGTTGCTTGCAAGATGATAGATAAGCTCCATTTCCTTAGGCGGGGTATCTATCTGCTCGTTATTTACTCTGAGCTCATAGTTGGTGAGGTTTATGACAAGCTTGTCATAGCTTACTTCTTTTTTGGTTGACTGTGTTTCTACCATAGGCGACTGGTCGTTGACTCTTCTCAGCACTGCTTTTATTCTTGCCACAATTTCTTTAGTTTCAAAGGGCTTTGTAACATAATCATCCGCCCCAAGCTCAAGCCCCAGAACCTTATCAAATACTTCTCCTTTGGCGGTCAGCATAATTATGGGGCACTGAGAAGTTTTTCTGATCTCCCTGCACACCTGCCATCCGTCAAAAACGGGAAGCATTATATCAAGCATGATAAGATCCGGCTTTTCAGTCTTGAATTTTGTTATAGCCTGTCCTCCGTCATTAGCTATAACTACTTCAAATCCTTCTTTTTCAATGTAGAGCCTAAGCAGTTCACATATGTTTATGTCGTCATCCACGACTAATATTTTACCCATACTCATCTCATTATCTACCTTTCTGTATTTGTATTGTTGATCCTCGGTGCACTTTGCACCATTTCATTATACCACACATTTTTCCTCTGTACAACCTGCCCTACAAAATCCGCCAGCGTGACGACGGACCCTAAACGCGGGTATCGCTTCGCAGTTCATAGCTAAAATCCATTAGCTCAAAGCATGACAGCTGATAGTTAAGCTCCAAAGCCGAATGTCCGCCGCCACTCTGCACATAAAGTATAATATTATGCGGGTCAAGGGGCTCAGCCCCTTGCGAGGTGCAGGGCGAGGAGCCCTGCCCGTCGGAGACACAGAAAACAGAACTGCCCCACGCGTGCGCTGTAAGAGTAGCGGTACTTTTCTCAGAACTGAGCTTTCACCTTACCTCACTTCGTTCAAAGATAACCCCCCCGACAAAAAGGGAAGCAGCTATATATCCGAGGGCGGTAAAAAGTTCTGTCAGCCCGCCGCCGTCACTTACACTTCTGAACACGGTCACAAACGTATTCATCAGCACAAACCCCGACAGATTTGCAAGATCAGGATTACCCATTGACGCTATCTGCAAAAGCGAACCTATCAGCATAGGCGCAGCTATTGCCGCAGCAACCGCAAAACCGCTTCTTCTGAATATCACCGTAAGCATTACAAAAACAGATGCCGATGCTATTATCAGTAATATGTATATGAATGATAAGAATATTATGCCGCCGACGTCAAGGTCTGTTTTAAAGTCAACATGAGATATTGCTGTAAGCGTTCCTGAAAGGACATATACCATTGATATCAGGAACATTTCTACGACCGCTGCAATTACTTTAGAGCAGAACAGCTTTATCTTCCCGCATCCTCTTGATACTGTATTCTTGTATGTGCCTGCATTATATTCAGCGGCGCAGTATGCACATATACATGGTGCGCCGATAAGCCACAAAGCACCGTCAGAAAGGAAAATATTTATGTAGGAAAGCAGATTCTGTGACGGTATCTGTGAAAGTGCCTCATCAAGCACATCTGTTTTCATCCCGTACTGATCCATAAGCGCATACCAAAGAGCTATATTCTGTCCTCTTTCCTGCCAGAAATAATTGTACAGCAATGACATTGATATGCCCAGGACAACAGATATGAACATACAGACATAAAGACTTTTACTTTTGAAGAGTTTTTTCAGATCGGCTCTTATTATCCCTCCCATCTTATTTTCCCTCCATTCTTTCTATAAAGTAGGATTCGATAGTATTATCTGCGCTTGACACTGCCTGTACAGTGATATTATTTTTGAAAAGCTCATTGGTTATCCTGCCTATATCATCTGTCTTTTCGGATATGTAGATCAGTCCGTTTTCACCTTTTTCTACCTTTTCGGTATTGAGAAGAGCTTTTATTGTATCTACAGCCTTTTCCGGATCACTTGTTTTCATTGAAAGCCTGTTTCCGCATTTTTCTTCAAGCTCCTGTGCGCTTATTTCTTCAACAATTTTACCCTTTGCTATAATTCCGTATCTTGTGGCTATTTTTTCAAGCTCGCTGATAAGATGGCTTGAAATAAGTATAGTCTTTCCCTGTTCGTTTTTCAGCGAAAGTATAAGCTTACGAACTTCTGCAATTCCCGTAGGGTCAAGGCCGTTTATAGGCTCGTCAAGTATAAGAAATTCAGGGTCGCCTACAAGCGCAAGTCCGATTCCCAGACGCTGTTTCATGCCAAGTGAAAAGTTTCCTGCTTTTTTCTTTCCGGTGTCGCTGAGACCAACTTTTTCAAGGATAGAGTCTGCCTGTTTTTCATCCTCGCCTATCATACGGCAGAATATGCGAATATTTTCTTTTGCCGTCATATTCGGATAAAATGCGGGACTTTCTACAAGACTGCCTGTTTTTCTTCTTGCTTTTTTCAGATTTTCGCCGTCAAACATTGAAATACTGCCGCCGCTTATTCGCGCAAGTCCCAGAACCATCCGTATAAATGTTGTCTTGCCTGCGCCGTTTTTCCCCACAAAGCCGTATATATCTCCTTTATTTATCTGCATATCTACATTATCTACGACTTTTATCTTTGAATAGATTTTTGTAAGTCCCTCTGTTTTAAGAATGTATTCCAACTTCTGCGACCTCCCCTGTCACTTTACTCAGCTCAAATCTTAAATCCTATCTCTTCAATAATTCAAATAAGCTTTTCAATCATTTTTTTCCTCTATTTCAACAATAATTCTTGACCGGCTGAGATATGTAACGGAAAAAACCTCTCCTCTTGAAGCAGCCTCCTGCATTTTGCAAAGTTCATCAATTGACATTGCGCGTCCGTAAATGTATTCACCGTCATCAGCCCTGAATTTGTACATCACAGTGAATTGGTAATTGTTTCCGTCGAGTTCAAATACCGGAACTTTTTCAATATAAACATAATCTCTTTCATCAATATCTTTTTTTGCCTCAGCCTGTCTGCTGAACGGATGTCCTTTTATCATTCTTTTGGCAGTTTCCCTTGTCATAACACACCTCGTCCTATCTCACACCACCGCACAACAACGCTCTCGTGGGGCAGTTCTGTTTTCTGTGTCTCCGACGGGCAGGGGCGCTGCCCCTGCACCCTGCAAGGGGCTGAGCCCCTTGACCCGCACAATATTATACTTTATGTGCAGAGTGGCGGCAAACATTCGGCTTTGGAGCTAAACTATCAGCTGTCATGCTTTGAGCTGATAGCTTTTAGCTTTGAACTGCGAGGCCGCCCCTTGACCCGCATAATTTTATTACTTACTGTGATCTTGTATCTTATAATACTATTGGTAGTATATTATAAAAATATACCAAAAGTTTATTATACTGATTGTATATAATGCGTTAATGATATACAATATGTATTATATTTTATTTTTTATGGATCTAAGATATTCTTTTTTATCTTTTTCCACCCTGTATGAGTCGCATATTTTACCTATTGCCCTGTTATGTGTGGGCGTGTCAAAAATTCCGGCAGTGAAACACGGCAAAGTTTTATCGGGAAATTTTATATAACATTCCGCCGCTGTCCAAGCCACACCCATAGACGAATAATAGGCCTGTGTATTTATTTCTCCCAAAGCTGTCAGAACCTGATCTATATAATCTTCATTTATGAAATTCCCAAGAATTAAAACAGCGGCGAACCTCTGTTCAAATTCTTTATCGGAACGGATATACGGATCAAGGAAATCCCATACTACAGATTTTTCTGCTTTTTTGAATTTAAGAGTACTGCAAAACGAATCGCAGACGCTCCAGTTATCAATCAGCGGCACAAATTCCCTGATATACTCAAGCTTTTGACTCAGCGGAACTTTCACATATCCGATCATCATGCCTTTTACCATAGTTTCCTCGAAGAACATATCATCACTTTGCAGGTCAATATCATAACCGTTTTTTATAAGATCCCTTGCAAACTCTCTGAGCTTCGGAATACGTACTCCAAGCATATTTCTGACTCCGGGTACAAGTGCCGAAGAAAATTCTCCATATTTGTTTTCGCCCATTGATTTAAGCTTTTCTCTTATTTCATTATTCATAACTGCCCTCACCTCTTATACAATCTGTATTATATTACAAATTGTATATCATTCTACCGTTTGTATAATAATACTATATATATAAATAATTAATCGCAATTCTTTATATACTGACAGTATATAATATAATTTGTATATCAGCTATGCATCATATATACTTAAAGTATTTTATTACTATAAGTATAATACTATTTGTAAATTTATACTATTTGTTATAATCAGCTGTAAATTAATATTACGTCCCGAATATATCGGTAGAGGAACTAAAGTATAAATTGCGATGCTCTGAGCCCTGAGCTCTGAGCTAAAAGCTATTAATAATATTTATGAAATCTTTGCCATAGCGTTTGATTTTTTCCTCACCGAAGCCGCTTATCAGGCGAAGCTGTGCTGTTGTCTTAGGTTTAAGGGAAGCCATATCCCTGAGCATGGATTCGCTTGCAATTGTATATAAGGGGACTCCGCCGAAGAGGGAAAGTTTCCGGCAGTGAGCTTTCAGCTTGCTGTAGAGAGCCCGGTCATAGTTCCTTACATCCTCAGCAGGCTTGACAGTAATAACATTTCTGCGGCATACACTGCAATTATTGCAGTGAGACGGGGCATTTTCGCCGAAGTATACGAGAATTCTTTTTCTGAGGCAGGTATGTTTTGAAGTCGAATAGAAGATCATCTGCTGAAGACAGTCAAGTTCAGACCGGATATATTCTTGTCTTTCCTCCGGGGTCATAGGATCGTTATCCGGAATTTGTTCTATCATAAATCGGTTGATCCGCACATCTGCGGGTGAATACAGAAGTATACACTCAGCTCTTTCCCCGTCACGGCCAGCCCTTCCTGCCTGCTGATAATAGTCTTCCATCCTTGCGGGCATATTAAGATGTATAACAAACCTTACATCCGGCTTATCTATTCCCATACCGAAAGCACTTGTGGCAGTGATAATATTGACTCTGCCATAGATAAAATCTTCCTGTACACGCCGTCTGTCCTCATCCGTCATACCTGCATGATATGCACTGACGCCGAATCCGCAGGAAGAGAGAACAGCGGCGGCATTTTCGGTTTCCTGCCTTGTCAGACAGTATATTATACCGCTCTGATTTTTATGCGCTGCAAGATAATTTCTTACGTAGACAAGACGGTCAATAGGTTCTTCTGCCGCAAAAGACAGGTTAGGTCTGTCAAATCCTCCTGTATAAATCACAGGATGTACAAGACCTGACTTATTGACTATATCGTCTTTTACTTTTTTAGTTGCTGTAGCGGTAAACGCCGCAACAACGGGACGTTTCTCAAACATTGCAATAAATTCGCTTATACGAAGGTAAGCGGGACGGAAGTCCTGACCCCACTGAGAAATACAGTGAGCCTCGTCAATTGCTATCATAGATATATCCGAATTCATTGCAAAATCCAGAAAAGCGGGGGTATTCAGCCGTTCGGGAGCAACATATATGATCTTATACATACCTTTTTTGGCATTTTTAGTTGCAAGAACTATCTGTGAGGGCGTAAGTGAGCTGTTAAGGTAAGCCCCCCTTACGCCCATAGCTTTAAGATTTCTCACCTGATCCTGCATCAGAGATATAAGCGGAGATATCACAAGGGTTATACCCTCCATTGCAAGCGCAGGTATCTGATAACAAACGGATTTACCTGCACCTGTAGGCATTACGGCAAAAACATCTCTCCCGCCGAGAACAGAAGTAATTATCTTTTCCTGTCCCGGTCTGAAGCTGTCATATCCGAAATATTTTTTCAGTATTCCATAAATATCCTTCAACGTAATTCTCCTGACAACCGTTTTTAATTAATAGTGAATAATTATGGCGGCTAATGTTTTATTCACTTAAAGTCACTTTTTCAGCCGCCGCACCTTGACGATGGATTTCGACACTTGTTTCGCCGCTGACGCGGCGGTCAAAGGCTCATCCTTTCACTAATACTATTCACAATCCACATTAATTAAAAGTCTCTTGTAAAGAGAGATATCTGTATTTTTAAGCACATTCATCTCATTAGAGTCTATAAGACGTTGTTTTTTAGCTTTATCAAGCTGTTTTATGCGGTATTCAAGCTTTGAAGCGGCAGAGCGGTCACTACATTCCCAGACTGCCTCAAGCGTCTGTGGTCTGTGTGTGCGTGTGTATTTTGCACACTGAGCAGTTTTCCCGAAATGCTGTGCCATACGTTTTTCCACATCTGCGGCAATACCCGTATACAGACTGCCGTCCACGCACCGCAGTATATATGTATAATACATTTTGCCCCCTGTTTAATAGCTACTCAGTTATCATACTTTGCTAAGATAATGATAAACACATACGCATCAGTCCGGACAATAACGAATAAACTGCAAACCAATATTATTCATTATTTCTTAGTGCCTTATGTTCTTTGAAGATTTCGGAATAGAGCTGAGGACCGCTCCAGTTCATGTTGGAAGGGGTTATTACAGCTTTAAGCACATCTCTGGAAAAACCGGCCTTTCTCATAGTTGCCAGAAGCCTGTCCAGATCACTGTTCAGAAACCCGCCCATAACGATAAGCCTGCCCATTTCTTCATCGGGTCTTTGCTTTCTTTCAGAATTCTCAGACATACCTGCAAGATATCCTACAGAAAGATCAGACTGATCATTATCTATAACTTTTATTGGTATTTTCAGCGGCATCAAAGCCCTTTTTGCCCTTGGCAGCTCTTCCTCCGAAAAATTATACAGCAATACAGTTTTCTTCATATATTTCTCCTTACGTATCACTGTCAAGCTTGAGAACAGCCATAAATGCCTCCTGAGGCACTTCAACGCTGCCCAGCTGACGCATACGCTTTTTGCCTTCCTTCTGCTTTTCAAGCAGCTTTTTCTTTCTTGTTATATCACCGCCGTAGCATTTTGCAAGTACATCCTTACGCATAGCCTTGACGGTTTCCCTTGCGATTATCTTACCGCCTATACAAGCCTGTATCGGAACTTCAAACAGCTGGCGAGGAATTTTCTCTTTGAGCTTTTCCGCCATCTTTCTTGCCCTGGGATAAGCCTTGTCGGCATGGATAATAAACGACAAGGCATCCACAACTTCCCCGTTGAGCATTATATCGAGCTTTACAAGCTTTGATGGAGAGTATCCCGACAATTCATAGTCAAACGACGCATAACCTCTTGTGCGTGATTTAAGAGTATCGAAAAAGTCATATATTATCTCCGCAAGGGGCAGCTCATAATGTATATCAACACGGTCAGCGTCTATATATGTCATATCCTTGAAAACGCCGCGTCTGTCCTGGCAGAGATCCATTATATTACCAACATATTCCGACGGTGAATATATATGTGCCTGAGTCATAGGTTCCTCCGCCATTTGTATAAGACCGGGATCGGGATAGTTTGTGGGGTTATCTATCATTTCTACACTGCCGTCGGTTTTGGTTATTCTGTAAATAACGCTTGGCGCAGTAGTGATGAGATCAAGATTGTATTCACGTTCAAGCCTTTCCTGTATGATCTCCATATGAAGGAGTCCCAGAAATCCGCAGCGGAATCCAAAACCCAGCGCTACAGATGTTTCGGGCTCAAAGGAAAGGGACGCATCGTTAAGCTCCAGCTTTTCAAGCGCATCACGAAGATCGGGATATTTTGCGCCATCGGCAGGATAAATTCCGCAGAACACCATAGGCTGCACTTCACGATAACCGGGCAGGGGTTCAGAAGCGGGTCTGTCGGCCAGAGTTACGGTATCGCCTACATTTGCATCGCTTACCGTCTTGATTGAAGCAGCTATATATCCGACCTCACCTGCATAAAGCGCTTCCGTAGGCTCAAGGGTAGTTGCCCTCATAAAGCCAAGTTCAACAACGGTAAACTCTGCACCCGTTGCCATAAGACGGATAGTATCGCCTGTATGTATCTGTCCTTCTTTAAGGCGAACATATATTATGACGCCTTTGTAGCTGTCATAGTATGAATCAAATATCAGCGCCTGCAATGGTTTATCGCTGTCCCCCTCCGGCGGCGGTATAAGCTCCACTATCTGTTCCATAACATCGTGGATATTAATACCCACCTTTGCGGAAATACAGGGAGCATCCTCAGCGGGAAGTCCGATAACATCCTCTATTTCCTTTTTTACTCTTTCGGGGTCAGCGCTGGGCAGATCTATCTTGTTGATAACAGGAACGATCTCAAGCCCTGCATCAAGAGCAAGATAGGTATTTGCAAGCGTTTGTGCTTCTATGCCCTGGGAGCTGTCCACAACAAGTACCGCGCCCTCACAGGCTGCAAGAGAACGTGATACTTCATAATTAAAGTCCACATGACCGGGAGTGTCAATAAGATTAAAGATATATTCCTCTCCGTCATCAGCTTTATAAAGCAGCGTTACAGCATGAGCCTTTATAGTTATGCCTCTTTCTCTTTCCAGATCCATATTATCGAGCAGCTGATCTTCCATCTCACGGATAGCAACACTCTGTGTTTGCTCAAGTATTCTGTCGGCAAGCGTTGACTTGCCGTGATCTATATGTGCTATTATACTGAAATTTCTTATTTTACTTCTGTCAAAAGCCATTTCTTCACCTTGTTTCTTCAGGTTATCTCCGAAACCCGCGGGTATTATGAGCCTCAGATATATTCCTTACTATTATAACACAATTTCTTCCCCTTGCAAAGTGTTTTTACAATGTGGAATGTGAAAAGCTGCAAAATGAACAGGGGCTTAAAGATCTGAAAATATATGCCCAGATTGACTGGGCAATTGACGATAACGAAAACGGCTGGCATTATACAAAATACTGGGACGGAGGCGAGTATACAGACCACTGGGATGATACAAAGAAGACATGGGCAGGCTTCGGACGCAATGACAACCTGGAAGGTATGATCTGCTGCTGGGATCTTGTACAGGAGGATGTAAAGCCTGACGATATTTGCGAACAGCCGGTATTCAGAAGCGGAACATTATTTAACGATCCTGACATATCAGACGAAGAAAAAAGCGCTCTGAATCAGTGGTTCTACGGCTGTGAAGGGTTACTTCCCCTGAAAGATCAGCTGAAAGAAGGTCAGTACACCCTCAAAGAAACTGACTCCAAAACTCATGATCAGATGTTGAATATTGATTATGATGAACATACCGCATATGTGCGTATGCGCTGGGCTTTGACGCTGTATGATAAGGATGACAAGGAAAGCTCTGTCTTTTCATCTGGATAGCTGCCGCAGCCGTTATTATTATCATAGTTATAGTTATAGCAGTAACAGCCGCAAAGAAACGCGGTAATTAGTTCAAAGCTTTTTCAGGGTAGCGTTGGGATATTATGTCGGCTCAGAGTTTTTTCGCTCAGAGCCGGCTTTTTTTCCGATTTTAATTTATCTTCGCAACGAATGCCGGCATGATTACAACACCGGCATCCGGGAGGCTGAGGCGGGTTGCTCAGCAGGGGAGAGCAAAGGTTGGCGGCGTTTCCGGATAATTTAGCGTTTTCTATGATAAAGTCAAGAAATGTATGTGCAATATTTATAAAAAAATTCAACGTTACAGAAATGTTATTGAATATACATGATATTCATGATACAATAACCTTGTATTTTGACATATATTGTCGGAAAATAAAATCACACATGGAGAATGAAACAAAATGAAAAAAAATGTAGTGAAAAATCTTATCTTTGTCGGTATTATCATTGTGTACATAGTATTCTGCTTTATGCAGACGCCGCTGACAAAGGCTGTCGTCATGAACGGTGAAACCGCCGTGGGTTCAATGTGGTCGCTGCTGCCGCCTATTATAGCAATAGGTCTGGCGCTTATTACAAAAGAAGTATATTCTTCTCTGTTTATCGGTATTGTTTCAGGCGCTGTGATAGCCTGCGTATCTCTGGGAACAGGGTTTGAGGGTTTTATGCAGTATGTCGTAAAGGACGGTCTTATAGCAAATATATCCGATTCCTACAATGTTGGTATACTTATTTTCCTCGTTGTTCTTGGGGCAATAGTTGTTCTTATGAATAAGGCAGGCGGAAGCCGCGCCTACGGCGAATGGGCAGCTAAACATATTAAATCAAGAGTCGGAGCAAGCTTGTCCACATTCTTTTTGGGTGTGCTGATATTTGTTGATGACTATTTCAATTGTCTTACCGTAGGTTCGGTCATGCGCCCCGTAACAGATAAGCACCAGATATCACGTTCAAAGCTTGCATATCTTATAGATGCTACTGCTGCGCCTGTATGTATTATTGCGCCTATATCATCATGGGCTGCTGCGGTAAGCGGAACTGTACAGGATGTTAACGGAATACAGCTTTTTATAAGCACTATACCATATAATCTTTATGCACTGCTGACTCTTATAATGGTTATCTTCATTGCTGTAAGCAATATGGATTACGGTCCTATGAGAACTCATGAAATAAATGCGATCAACGGCGATCTCTTTACTACACGAAACAGTGTTTATGCGGAGGATGACAAGCCTTCTTCTTTCAAAGGCAAGGTTATTGACCTGATCCTTCCCGTTGTAGTTCTTATTTGTCTGAGTGTGCTCGGAATGCTTTATACAGGCGGTCTGTTCGGCGGAGAAAATATTATTGACGCTTTCGCAAACTGTGACGCATCTTACGGTCTTTCTCTCGGTTCTATAGCTGCGCTTATCGTTATAATAGTTTATTATCTGATCAGAGGCGTATTGAAATTCAACGAATGTATGGATTCTCTTGTGGGCGGCTTTAAGCAGATGGTTCCTGCAATATTTATACTTGTATTTGCATGGACTCTGAAAACTATGACAAATACACTCGGTGCTGCGGAATTTGTAAAAGGTCTGGTAGAAAATGCTACAGCAGTACAGATACTTCTGCCGCTTATTCTTTTCGTTGTTGCAGCAGGTCTTTCATTTGCTACAGGTACATCCTGGGGAACTTTCGGAATACTCATTCCCATCGTTACAGGCGTTTTCTCAAGCCAGCTTACAAATGCTGCACAGAACGGTATACCCGAAATGGTTATCATCTGTATATCTGCCTGCCTTGCCGGCGCAGTTTGCGGCGATCACTGCTCGCCTATATCCGATACAACAATTATGGCTTCCACAGGCGCGCAGTGTGACCATGTAAACCATGTTTCCACTCAGCTGCCGTATGCTATGACCGTGGCAGGGGTATCAGCTTTAGGATATCTGCTTGCAGGCTTTGTACAGAACGTATTTGTAGTTCTGGGCATTTCAATTATTCTTATGTTTGCAACACTCTTTGTTATAAGGCTTATCGTTGGCAGTGACAGTGCCGTTAAAGCCGTTGCTGTATCTGCTGATACCAAAGCAGCAGACGAGAGAAAAGCTGTAAAGCCCGAAAAGAATGTAACTGCAAATACAGAACCCAAAAAGGCATCTTCCAACGCAAAAAGCTCAAAAAAGAGCAATAACACCAAAGGCAAAAATAAAAAAGCAAATTCCAAAAATAAATAATTATTCTGTATCTGATTTATAGCAGGCAACATGATTTTTTCTGAACCAAGCGAGGAATCTTTTCAGGAGGTATGGTTCTGTGTAAAGATTCTTCGCCGCTGTTTTACCATGAAATGCCATTCACTATCAAGCCAAGGAAGGTGGTAATTTATGAAAAAGATATTGTCAATACTGATAGCTGCGTTTTTAATTCTGTGTACTGCGTTTATAACAGGCTGCAGCCAAATTTCGGAATTAGAAGGCATTGCAGATGATATACAGGATATTACAAGCGAGCTTTCTGACATCGGGCGTGATCCGGGCATAGAGGAAACAGAGGACAGCGAACCTTCGGTCAGCGAAAGTCAATATTCCGATACTGATATAAAAGATACCGATAATCAGAACAGTGCCACGTCAGGCAAGGATGAAAACAGCAGCGGTTCATATACAATGGCTGATATAGCCGTGTTAGAAAATACCGAAAATTTCGCAGAGGGTACGCTTGAACATATTTTTGACGGCACGATCAATAAAAAAGGAAAAGCTACAGGATATCACTATACTATGGTAAGTGACAGTAAAGGTAAAATTATAGAGGGAACAAGAAGTGATACCGATGAAAACGGTGTATTTACAGGTAAGGTCAAGGTCAGCGGAAAACAAAAAAACGGTTTCAGCTCTTTTTATCCCGAAAGCTGGTCCCCTCAGCAGGTTGTAGATGCTATAAATACGGCATATGATGATGCACTAAGCGACCCCGACAATCCAAGAGGATCACTATGGATAGGTCACTATGGAGAGCTTGAGATCGATATGTACATGAATAGCAGTAAAAAGATCACCACGGCTTACCCTATATATAAAGGAGACTGAAAATGAATTACACTATTGAACTCAGCGGAGGAAAAAACAAATTTCCTGTAGTCAGATTCGATGATGAAAGGTATGAGCTTATCAGCGAATTTCTGATCGCCGAAAGAGGACTGATCGGGCAGTTTCTTAAAGTGCTTGAAGAGATTGAGGAGAGTAATGATACTCAGACTGAGCTGAGCGGAAATGCTTTTACCGTAACAGCAGACAATAACCGCTCACTGATAAGATGTGACATTGACGACCGCACAGCCGAATCAGATACATCCGAGCTTATCTCAGTCATGACAGCATATATCAGATCAAACGTCAATAACCCGCCACGATTAATGTGATTGGAGGTTTTATAAATGAAACATAAAAACGAAAAAAATTGCTGCGCTTCATTTCGTGGTTTACAAGTATGTCTTTGATAAGTACGGTATTAAGCTTTTTACCTGCTTTGACAGTCGAAGCGTCTCCGATTCAGGGAATAGACTATGTTTATGTAGAGGTACAAAGAAAATATGTCAAGCTTGACCCGATAAATGATGAAGAAGCGGAGATAGTCGGCTGGTACGAAATGCCCTCCTATGGAATTATTCCCGAGACAATGGACGGATATAAGATAGTGGGATTAGGAGCCTTTGCTTTCTGGTGCTGTGATTCTATTTATGGTCTGAAGCTTCCCGATACTATCAGGTATATTGACAGATATTCTTTCGGACACTGCGGTAATCTGGATGAAATAAATATTCCCGATACTGTTCATTACATAGGTGACGGAGCCTTTGAAGAATGTACATCTCTTGAAAGCATTGATTTGCCTGATGGTATAACAGAGATCGGCGAGAGTGCGTTCAAACTTTGCAGCAAACTGAAAAGCTTTACGTTTCCAAAAGGTGTAACGGAGATCGCAGATAATGTTCTGAGCTTTAATTCTTCACTTACAAGCATTGAGCTGCATTCAGATATCAAAAAGATAGGAAATTTTTCATTCCGTGATAATCCTGTGATCGAAAGCCTTTATATACCCGACAGTGTAGAAGAGATAGGAGAAGAAGCTTTTATCAACTGTACAAATCTGAAAAGCATCCATCTTCCCGAAGGATGGTCTGAAATAGCAGATTATATGTTCTATTGCTGTACATCTCTTGAAAACTTTGAAATAAAGGACAGTGTTACAAGAATTGGTAATAGTGCATTTTATGGCTGCACTTCTCTCGGATCACTTACCATTCCAGACAGCGTTACATATATGGGTGAGCGCAGTGTCGGATATACAGAAGGTGTCTCCGAATGGACATATGCTCTTGTTGATGGTTTTACTATTTACGGATCATACGGCAGTACGGCGGAAAATTATGCAAAGGATAATAATATTACTTTTATAGATATCAATGCACTGAAAAATACATCCGTCATCAACAGTGATACTGTACAGGTCGGTGATAAGGTCAGAATATCTGCTTCTGCAAGAGGAGGAGAAGCTCCCTATACCTATGCGTATTACTACAAAAGAAGCTGCAATTCTGCATGGAAAGTTCTGGGACAAGAATTTGGTACAAATACAAGCGTTGCATTTATACCAACAGCCGAAGCAGAGTATGATATAAAAGTAGTGGTAAGGGACAATACGGGGGACGAATCCGTAAAAACGTTTACGGTTAGAGCTATGGAAGAAATGGAGCTTACCAATGTTTCTGTTGTCGGCAGAAAAAAACTCTATCTTGGTTCAGCAATACCAATGATAGGAAAGGCCGTTGGCGGCAGCGGCGGATATACCTATGCTTTTTATTTCAAGCGTTCTTCCAATACAAACTGGAAGCTTCTTGGAGAAAAATTCAGCACAGCCGCTTCCGCAAGATTCAGACCAACCGCTGCGGGAACCTATGATATCCGTATCATAGTCAGAGACAGTAAAGGTAAAACTTCCGTTCTTTTGTTTAATTCAACGGTTTTAGAGAAAAAAGTATAATTTAAAGCTCAAAGCATACAGACTAAGGTCAATATGCTTTGAGCTTGTTGTTTTAAGTCCGGTTCAGAATCGTAGTACAATTACAGCCGCAAAGAAAGCAGAACCGCCAAAAACGAGTGCTGTAGGAACTAATGGTAAAAAGTTATATAGAGTAATATCAGAATAAAAAGCTGATATGAAACAGAATATCTATAATTTTTTCAAAAATATAAGAAGGGATAGCGAGATAGGATGGTATATTGTACTGTAAAATACTTTTGATATCAGAAAGCTGATCCGCCGAGAGGGTATTTTCACCCAGATTACCTACAAAGCTGAAAGCAGTTCCCTCCGCACGGGTAAGTCCCAAAGCGACAAGCCCCCTTGAATGATCTCCGATAGCGACATATCTGCCTACAGAGTATGCGCCTATGGTAAAATCTCCGAAAGCTGCGCCGCCTACGGCAACGACACCGAATGAAACAGCGCCGAATGAAACTATTCCGGCAGATATTGCGCCGAAAGCAAGACCGCCGACAGAAAATACTCCCGATGCAGCAAGAGCCAATGTAATCAGACCGAATCCGAAAATCCCTATTGAGATAAGACCGAGGGTAAATATTCCTCTTGCCATAAGACCAATGGCGAGTATACCCTTTGCATTAAGTCCTATTGCAAGGACTCCCTTAGCATTTTTCCCTATATGATACAGCGGCAGACCGAGGAAGGTTTTGCTGCATTTTCTTTCGGTAAAGATCTTATCGTAAATTCTGCCCGCCTTTTCGACTGCCGATACTTTCGGCGCATTGTCTTTTTCGGGCGGTGATTCTTCTTCCTTTGATTCGGGCGATTCTTCGGGGGATAAATATATTCTGCCTTCTCTGTCATTGCAATTTTCGTTAAGAAGGTAGTCCATTGAGCATCCGAATATCCTGCCCATTTTAATAAGCTTTTCTGTTTCCGGGTAAGCGGAATCGGATTCCCACTTGCTTACTGATTGTCTTGATACCTCAAGA
This sequence comes from uncultured Ruminococcus sp., assembly GCA_902763365.1. GTDB lineage: Bacteria > Bacillota > Clostridia > Oscillospirales > Acutalibacteraceae > UBA1213. The sequence continues at coordinate 348 of CACWRT010000048.1, read as the reverse complement.
AGCTGAGCGAGCTGTTCCTGAGTATAATTGTGTTGTTTTCTTTCCGAAGCTATTTTATCACCAAGAGTCATTTTACATCTTCCTTTATACATGATTTTTATTTACTTTATCGGCATTGCCATATATATATTACAATAGTTTCAATAAAAAGTCCATGTATTTCCCGTTTCCAAATGTAAACTTCCGGTTGCCCCCGGCTCGCCGATCCCTAAAACGCGCCGGCGAGCCGCCGGAGCCATAACGCGGGGGTCGCTCCGCCCGGCGAGCCGCCGGTCCCTAAACGCGGGTATCGCTCCGCCCGGCGAGCCGCCGGTCCCTAAACGCGGGTATCGCTCCGCCCGGCGAGCC
>CACWRT010000047.1 GCA_902763365.1 uncultured Ruminococcus sp. | reverse complement strand
AAAAATGAGCTGCTCAAGAAGCCTGATACGCGGGCAGTAAATCCTGAGCGGCGAGTTCAGAGCGGATGCGAAGCGGAGCGATACCCGCGTTTAGGGTCCAGCGTCACGCTGGCGGCTCGCCGGCGCCGGGGGCGGTTGACAATGGATGGGGAATATGATAAACTCTAATTACCGAAAGATAAAAAAATAAAGGGTGTTAATATGAGTAATGAAGGTGACGGCGGTATTGTATCATGGCTGATGTCGGAAAATACAGGAACATGGATATTAAAAACAACACTTATGCTTGTATTGTTTGCGCTCAGCTTTGTTTGTGCAAGATGTATGGGCGCAGTAAACGGGTCTTCCGTTTCAGAAATAAGAAAAAAAGCCGAGCATGACGACCGTAATGCCGAAAAAGCTCTTGCTTTGCTGGAAAAAGAGGATAAAATACTTGACAGATGCCGTGCCGGAATATTATTCTGTACCTCAGCGTGCACAGTGCTGACGGGTATATCAACCGCCGCAGCTGTGTGCGGAGTACTTAAAAAAATGATCCCCGATAATTTATTTATGCTTACAGGTGCTGCTGTTCTGTTGTTTACAGTAATGCTTTGTGTGCTTGTATTTTATTCATTTGCTTTTTGTGCAGGTGAGAAAACCGGAGAACAAAGAAGTGAGGAGCTGCTGCTGAATAATTCGGGCATATATTTGTTTGTTACATCACTTTTTATCCCGATATCCACAATAGGGGCCTCAGCAGCTGATCTTATAGCGCGTTTTTCCGGCAGAAAAATCAGTAAGGATGCTAATCAGCGCACAGAAGAAGAGATAATGCAGATGGTCGATGAGGGAGAGGAAAGCGGTGCAATTGAAGAAAACACCAAAGATATGATAGAAAATGTGTTTGAGTTTGACGACAGGTGTGTTGATGAGGTTATGACTCACAGAAAGGATGTTACAGCAGTAAAGCTCGGCTCGCTCATCACCGATGCGGTTGAGAAAGCAATAAGCAGCGGTAAATCCAGACTGCCTGTTTACGGTGACGATATTGATGATATCGAAGGCATACTGTACGTTAAGGATCTGCTTAAATATGTCTGTACCGATGTTCCCCGTGACACGATCACAAAAGAAATGCTGAAGGAAGCTGTTTTTGTTCCCGAATCAAAGCATTGCAGCGAAATGTTTGAATATATGACCGAAAACAAAACTCAGATCGCCGTTGTTGTTGATGAATTCGGAGGAACGGGCGGTATAATAACTATGGAAGACCTTATAGAGTCCATTGTGGGCAATATTCAGGACGAATATGATAACGAAGATGATGAGATCAAAAAGGTCGATGACAGAAGCTTCACGGTTCCCGGCTCAACTTCCCTTGACGAGATAAGCGAGCTTACAGGTCTCAATTTTGAGGATGAAGAAGACGATACTATAGCAGGTATCATGCTTGACCGTATGGGACATATTCCTAAAAGCGGTGAACATCCGTCTGTTGTAATAAACGGCACACGCTTCACAGTTCAGGAAGTAGAGGATAGAAGGATCTCCAAAATACTTGTCGTTAAACCGGCAGGAAGAGAATAGTAAGCTCAAGGTTCAATGCTCAGAGCCAAAAGCGTGCCGACCCGAGGCTTATTTACTTCTCTGTGGTATGATCTGCTGATAAATAATTCAGGAATATTACGCAAACGGCGGCCCGGAAAAACCGAGCCGCCATAATTTTATTAATATGCGAGGACCTCGTGACCGTCTTCAGTGACGAGTACCATTATCTCCCACTGGGCAGAAGGTTTTTTGTCGGCAGTGTATATAGTCCAGCCGTCCTCTTTGTCGCAGTAGACTTTATCAGTACCCATATTTACCATTGGTTCAATAGTGAATATCATACCGGGTACAAGAAGCATTTCTTCTCCTGCTTTGGAAACATAGCTTACCCAGGGATCTTCATGGAATTCAAGACCGACTCCATGACCGCCTATCTCACGGACTACAGTATATCCGTTCTTCAGCGCGTGTTCATGTACAGCCTGTCCCATATCTCCGAGGAATGTCCACGGCTTCACCATTTCCAGTCCTTTTTCAACACATTCTTTAGTTACTTCTACAAGTCTGCGTTTTTCTTCGCTGACTTCACCAATGCAGAACATTCTTGAAGAATCGGAAAAATAGCCGTTGTATATAGTGCTGACGTCAACGTTTACAATATCACCGTCTTTAAGTATTACATCGTCGGAAGGAATACCGTGACAAACTATTTCATTTATGGATGTGCACACACTTTTCGGATAGCCTTCGTAATTAAGAGGTGCAGGGATGCCGCCCATTTCTGCTGTCTTTTCAGCTACAAGGTCATCGATCTGCTGAGTAGTCATGCCTGCCTTGATGTTTTCAGCAACATAGTCAAGAACTGCGATATTTATTTTGCAGCTTTCTTTAATTTTTTCGATTTGTTCGGGAGTTTTTATTATATCGTGATCGGGAACTTCATGTCCCTGACTTTTAATGTATGCGATCTTATCATCAAAATCCTCGTGACACTTCTTGTATTTTTTTCCGCTTCCGCACCAGCACGGATCATTTCTTCCTAATTTATTGCTCATACAATTCTCTCCTCCTGATCTCTTTGAGTGCCGAAAAATGCTGTCTGAAAGTGCTTTGCTTCGGCAGCAGTCCGCCGCTCCGGGTATTATCCTCATCTATTATACACTCACAACACCAAAATGTAAATACCAAATAAGTAAAATATCTTTAACCGGCGAGCCGCCGGTTCCTAAACGCGGGTATCGCTGCGCTGTGCATCCGCTCTGAACTCGCTGTTCATGCTTCACTGACCGCGTATCAGGCTATTTTTAGCGGCTCTTTTGGCAATAATGTTTGTACTGCAATAGAATTTTTCAAGCGATATTTACTTTGAGCCGCCACGCTTTGAGCTAATACCTATCTGCTTTGAGCTGTATAGTACTATTCTGCATTGAGGGATATAATAGTATTATTATAGTTGTTTATTAGATATTGAAAAAATTCCGAAAAAATGGTATGATATAATATTATAAAACAGACAGGTGGTACAGGAATGAGAAAATGGGTTGTTCCGCAATTGGATAAGGAAATGGTCCGTAAGCTTAGTTCGCAGTATGGGCTTCCTGTTTTTACCTCAATGCTTCTGACGATAAGGGGCATAACGGAAAGAGAAGATATAGAGGGATTCTTATCCGAAAGCAGAGAGCTTGACGATCCGCTTCTGATAAAGGATATGGATAAGGCGGTCGAAAGAATAAGAAGAGCAATTGACAATGAAGAAAAGATATGTGTTTACGGTGACTATGACTGTGACGGGGTTACTTCAATCTCGATACTATATTCTTATCTGGAATCTGTTTTTGCCAATGTGATGTATTACATTCCCGACAGAAACAGTGAGGGCTACGGAATGAATATGGCAGCTGTAGATCACCTTAAAAACGAAGGCGTTGATCTTATTATAACTGTAGATAACGGCATTTCTGCCATAGATGAAATAGATCATGCCGTTAGTCTCGGTATAGATGTAGTAGTTACGGATCATCATAAGACTCTTGATATACTTCCTCCTGCCTACGCAGTGGTAAATCCTCACAGAATTGACGAAACATACACATTTAGGGATTATTCCGGCGCAGGTCTTGCTTTAAAGCTTGTTTACGCACTGGAAGATAATAACTATTCTATAATTGAAAACTACTCTGACCTGGCGGCGCTTGGAACGGTAGCCGATATCGTACCGCTGACAGGTGAAAACAGAAAAATAGTAAAATACGGTATTTTTGCCCTCAAGAATACAGAACGTCCCGGACTTTCTTCACTCATTGAACAATCAGGCGCAGATGAAATAAATTCAGGAGCGATAGGATTCAAGCTTGGTCCCCGTATCAACGCAGCGGGAAGACTGGGCTCTCCCTATGACGCAGTTGAGCTTTTCCTGACCGAGGATGAAGAAACTGCAAACGAAAAGGCAGCTCTCCTCAGTTCACTGAACAGCAGACGTCAGAGTATTGAGCTTGAAATAACCAATGATATAGAAAGGATGCTGAAAAACGATCCGTCTCTTACCGAAAAGAGGATTGTTGTACTGTCCTCCGCAGGCTGGAATGCGGGAGTGATAGGTATAGTATCATCAAGGATAACCGAAAAATACGGTAAGCCGTCCATTATGATCTCAGAAGACGGGGACGTTTGTAAAGGTTCCGGAAGGAGCGTGGCAGGTTTTTCGCTTGTTGACGCCATATTTGAATGTAGTGACCTTCTCGAAAAATACGGCGGTCATCCTATGGCAGTGGGATTCAGCATAAAAAAAGAGAATATTCCTTTATTTATAAAAAAGATAAACGATTATGCAAACAGGCTTGAATATATGCCCTTATATACTCTGAATCTTGATTCACGTCTGAATCCCGGAACAATAGTTCTTGATATGGTAGAACAGCTCAGACGCTTTGAGCCTTTTGGCTGCCAGAATCCCAAGCCGGTATTCGGTCTGACCAAAATGCGTCTTGATAAAATAACCTTTGTCGGCGGCGGAAAGCACCTCAGACTGTCTGTTTCAAGAGATAATGCAAGACTGACGCTGATGAAGTTTTCAGTAACGCCCGCTGAATTTCCATACATCGAGGGCGATATACTTGATTTTGCAGTGACTCTGGAGAAGAATGAATATATGGGAAAGGAGAGTATCTCCTTCAATATAAAGGATGTTTGTCTGAACGGATGTGACACCGAAAAAATCATGCTGAGATTACAGGATTATGAGCTTTATAAACAGGGAGTTTTTATAAAGAAAAAACATTCGTTCTTTCCTGAAAGAGAAGAGTTTGCGGCTGTGTACCGTTATCTGAGAAGCAGAAACGGCGGTAGTTATACTATAGCTGCTCTTGCCTTCCGTATGGGGAATGATACAGATATTTTTAAGCTCATGATAATACTTGATATTATGAATGAACTGGGGTTCATAGTATGCGAGAGAAATTCTGAGTTTTTGAATATAAGGATATGTGAAGTAAAAGGAAAAACCGATCTGAAAAGCTCGGCAATCTACAGAAAACTGGAGGAGGAGATAAGAAATGCCTGAAAAACCGAAATATTATCAAGATTATAACGAGCTTCTGGAGCTTATGAAAAAGAACGATCATGGTTATGATTTTGACCTGATCGAAAAAGCGTACAGGCTTGCAGAAAAAATGCACGGTGATCAGAGACGAGCGTCAGGTATTCCTTATATACTGCACCCCACAACAGTTGCCTGTATACTTTGTGAGCTTGGAATGGACAGTCAGTGTCTTGCAGCGGCACTTCTGCATGATGTGGTGGAAGATACTCCCATAACTTTGCAGGAGGTAACAAAGATCTTCGGATCAGAGATCGCAAATCTCATAGACGGCGTAACCAAACTCGGTAAGATACCCTATTCATCAAGGGAAGAACAGCAGGCGGAAAATATCCGTAAGATGCTTATAGCAATGTCAAATGACATAAGGGTAATAATAATAAAGCTCGCTGACCGTCTGCATAATATGCGAACTATTGAATGTATGAAGGAACAGCACAGACGTGATAAAGCGCTTGAAGTGATGGAGGTATATGCGCCCATTGCACACAGACTTGGTATCAGGGCAATAAAGGAGGAGCTTGAGGATCTTTCCATACGTTATCTTGATCCGATAGGCTACAGCGAGATCGAAAAACAGCTTGAGGCAAAAAGTAAGGACAGACTTAATTTTGTTGCAGATATAAAGCAGCAGCTTTATGACAGACTGAAGGATGAGATAAGTAATGTATATATTGAAGGAAGAGTAAAAAGTATTCACGGCATTTATAAAAAGACCTTTATGAAAGGCCGTACCATGGATCAGATCTTTGATATATTTGCAGTAAGAGTAATAGTAGACAGTGTTGCCGACTGCTATAATGTTCTTGGAGTTGTGCATGATGTTTTTAAGCCGCTTCCGAACAGATTCAAGGATTATATTTCCACCCCCAAGCCCAATATGTATCAGTCCCTTCACACAACTGTCATAGGCAAGGAAGGCATACCCTTTGAAATACAGATAAGAACATGGGAGATGCATTATACTGCCGAATTCGGTATAGCTGCCCACTGGAAGTATAAGGAAGGCATAACAAAGAAGAATAATTCTCTTGACGACAGACTTGCATGGATAAGAAAAGTACTTGAAAATCAGAGTGATAACGACTCTACTGATATTGTGCGTACAATAAAAATGGATCTCATCCCCGAGGAAGTTTTTGTCTTTACACCGAAAGGTGATGTACTGAGTCTGCCGATGGGGGCGACAGTAATTGATGTTGCCTATGCCATACACAGTGAAGTCGGAAACAGGATGATAGGCGCAAAGGTAGATAAGCGTATAGTTCCGATTGATTATAAAGTGGCAACGGGCGAAATAGTCGAGATCATGACTACAAAGGAAAGCGGCGGACCGAAGCGTGACTGGCTGAATATTGTCAAGACCAGTGAAGCAAGAAGCAAAATAAGGCTCTGGTTCAAACGTGAAAAGCGTGATGAAAACATAGTTGAAGGAAAATCCCAGCTTGAAGCCGAATTCAGACGTCTCGGGATACATATTCCCGAGAAGGATCTGCCCGAATTCCTTTCTGATGTTATGCACAGACAAAACTGCAATACGATAGATGATTTTTATGCTTCCATAGGTTACGGCGGTATACAGCTCTGGAGAATACTCCCGAGGATAAAAGAGGATTATTTCAAGAAGTATACTGATGTACAGCCGACGCCTGTTGTTGTAAAAGAACCTGTACCCAAGAAAAAGGTTAGCAGCGGAGTTATTATAGAAGGAATGGATGATTGTCTTGTCAAATATTCAAGGTGCTGTAATCCTCTGCCCGGGGATGATATAATCGGTTTTATCACCAGAGGCTACGGCGTGTCTATCCATAAAAGAAACTGTTCCAACGTACCCGTGGATATATCAAAGGCGCCTGAGCCTGAAAGATGGGTAAAAGCCGAATGGACGGATCACATAGTAAATGAAACATTCAAGGCGACACTTCAGATATCCGCTACAGACAGAACAGGACTTCTTGCTGATATTACAAACCAGCTTTCCGCTATGCACCTGTTTATCCATACTCTCAATTCAAGAGAGGGCAAGAATGGTATTGCGATAATAGAAGTCAGCCTGACAGTAAACGGCATAAATCATCTTAAAATGGTTATAAGCAAGCTCAGCGGTATAAACGGAATTATTTCTATAGGGAGGAATTGACCGTACTTTACGGTATTATCAGATATGAAAGCAGTAATACAACGTGTGTCCTCATGCAGCGTGACTGTGGACGGGCAGATCACAGGACAGATAAACAGCGGTTTTCTTATACTTTTAGGTGTGGAGAACGGCGACGGCGAAAGGCAGGCTGAAAAGCTTTGCGATAAGATAGCGTCCTTGCGTATATTTACCGATGAAAATGACAAAATGAATCTATCCCTTTCGGATATAAACGGAGAGGTTCTTGTTGTGTCAAATTTCACACTTTGCGCCAATTGCAGAAAGGGAAGAAGACCGAATTTTGAGGCGGCTGCCCGTCCCGAAACAGCTGAACCGCTGTATGAATATTTCTGTGAAAGAATGAAAAGCAATGGTATCAGCAAAGTTGAAAAAGGAATTTTCGGAGCTGATATGAAGGTAAGTCTGCTGAATGACGGACCTGTGACCATTGTTATAGATACGAGGGATTTGTAAAATAGCTCAGAGCTTTGAGCGAGGCGGTTCATACTTTTTTCTTCTTTCGGAGTTTGTGTATGGATCGTCAGTCCGTCAAAGTATTTTCGTTTGATTAAGTTTTTACTAACAGTTAAATAAAAAATAATTATTAATTTTTCATTATTAATTAAAAAAGCTTGGTGAGTAAAATGATAAAAGTAGAATGTTACCCTGTGGGGGAACTGATGGCGAATATGTATATTGTTTTTGATGAAGAACAGGGACTGTGTTTTGCTGTGGATACAGGTTCGCCGAGTATAAGCGCCGAGAAAGCTCTCAATAAGTTCGGAGGAGAAAAACTCAGATATATACTTCTTACACACGGTCATTTTGATCACATAGGAAATGCGGCGGAGATGAGAAGAAAATATCCATCTGCAAAAATCGTTATCGGTGAGGGTGACAGTTCTTTCACAAATGACGATTCACTCAACCTTGTCGGACATTTTCCCGGGACTTATGTAGAGCACTTTGACGCCGATATAGAAGTCAATGAAAACTCGGTACTTCCTTTCGGTGACAAAAAAATAACGGTAATGGAAACTCCCGGACATACAAGAGGCGGGGTATGCTATCTTTTTGAAGATATGATATTTACCGGAGATACTATTATGAGCCGTACCACAGGACGCATGGATTTTCCTACGGGAAGCAGTACGGATATGCTGGATTCCGCAAGAAAAATTGCAGCTATTGAGGGAAATATGAAGCTTTACTGCGGTCACGGAAATGCGACAACCTTGGATTTTGAGAGAAAATATAATTATGCTATGGGGAATATAACATATGACGATCTATATTGAGGGACATACTTATCATTATGAAATGGAGAATCTTGTAAGGCTTTTTTACCCCAATGAGAAGATAACTGTCACAAATGAATCGCCTGATGAGTATGTAAAGCCTTATATCTTTACATCACTCGGTAAAGAAAATGGGAGGATCGCTATATCTGTCACGATCGAAACGGAATGTTTTTCGGAAACTGATACTGTAAAGATAGATAACTTTACAGATGATGTTGACAAGACCTGCGAAAGAGAGATGGCAGTCTGCCTTTATGATCTCTTGTGCAGATGTACGGGTAAAACTCAGCCCTGGGGCATACTTACGGGTGTCAGACCGATAAAGCTTTTCCGCCGGCTGTCAGAGCAGTATGGTGAAGAATATGCAAAAAGCTATTTTACGGAAAAATTAAAGGTATCAAAAGAAAAAACAGATCTGAGTGCAGTAACAGAACAGCATGAGCGAAAGATACTTGCGCTCAGTACAGATAAATCATTCAGTCTGTATGTATCTATTCCGTTTTGTCCGTCAAGATGTGCCTATTGTTCCTTTGTTTCTCAGACGGTGGAAAAGGCAGGAAGACTTATAGGGCAATACTTTGAGCTTTTGTGCAAGGAGATAGAGTATACTGCCAAGATTGTAAAGAAAAAAGCTTTACGGCTCGAGAGTGTGTACATCGGCGGCGGAACGCCTACCACATTGAGTGCGGTTCAGCTTTCAAAGCTTATTTCGGTGATAAAAGAGAATTTTGATTTGAGTACCTGCCGTGAATTTACAGTAGAAGCAGGCAGACCTGATACTATAGATGAGGAAAAACTGAAAGCCATATATGAAGGCGGAATTGACCGTATAAGTATAAATCCTCAGACACTGAATGATGATGTTCTGAAGGTTATAGGTCGCAGGCACAGCGCACAGGAAACGATAAATGCCTACAGGCTTGCGGAGGAAACAGGGTTCAGACATATAAATATGGACCTTATCGCAGGTCTGCCTACTGAAAGAACAGAAAGCTTTAAATCTACGCTTGACAGGATATGTGAGCTTTCTCCGGCGAGCATTACGGTACATACCCTTGCGCTGAAGCGCTCCTCAAGACTCACTATGGAAGGCAAGGGGATAAGTACGGACAGCGGAGAAAATGCAGCCGCCATGCTTGAGTACTGTGAAAAAAAGCTTACCGCCTGCGGCTATCATCCGTATTATCTGTACAGACAGTCAAGGATGGAAGGCAATCTTGAAAATGTGGGCTGGTCAAAGGAAGGCTTTGACGGTATATATAATGTTTTTGTAATGGATGAGACCCATACCATCATAGGCTGCGGTGCCGGGGCGGTTACCAAACTCAAAGTGCCCGGCAGCGAATCACTTACAAGAATATTTAATTATAAATATCCATATGAATATATAAACGGTTTTGATGAAATGTTAAAGAGGAAAGATCAGGTGACGGCATTTTATGATGAACTATCTTAATACATACCGAAGGTATGCCTGTGATATAAACAGGATCAACGCAGAGGCACAGTCGGATGCAAACTCTCTTGTAAAACTGACGGAGGATATATACACGCATGACCTCAGATGGATAGCGCAGCAGGTACTTGCATCCGGGAGCCATCGTCACGTTGTGCTGCTGTCGGGTCCTTCAAGCAGCGGAAAGACTACAACTTCAAAAAAGCTTTCGGATGAATTCAGAAAGCACGGCGCAGATGTGCAGCTGATATCAATGGATGATTTTTATCTGGGCGCGGAATTTGTAAGAAAGCTTCCTGACGGAAGACCCGATTTTGAAGCTGTGGACGCTCTGGATATACCGCTCATAAAAAGCTCTATAGAAAAGCTTGTAACTACGGGAGAATGTGTTATTCCTCAGTACGATTTTTCTGCCAGCAGAAGATCGGATAAAACAAAGTATATAACGCTCGGGCCGGATTCCGTTATTATCATGGAAGGAATACACGCTCTGAATCCGATATTCAGCGAGGGTCAGTCCAAAAACAAGGTTGTAAAGGTTTATACTGCCGTTAAGCAGGGAATAAAGGACAATGAGGATTATGTTCTTACTAACCGTGAAATACGTTTTATACGAAGGATAGTGAGGGACTATCATTTCAGAAAGGTTGATCCGGCATATATGATATCTATGTGGAATTCTGTTGTGGATGGGGAGAAGAAGTATATCCGGCCTTATCGTTATACAAGCGATTTTACAGTAAATTCCATACACATATATGAACCATGTGTACTCAAAAATCACGCTGTGCCTATACTTGATTCAATTTCTCCCTCAGATCCGAATTATGAATTTGTTCGGAAAGTGAAGTCCGGACTTGAAAGATTTATGACAATAGATGATTCTCTTGTACCTGCCAATTCTCTTTTAAGAGAGTTTATAGGCGGAGGGTGTTACTCCTATTGATGCAGGTATTATTTGAAATAAAGTATAACTTGACGAAAAATTGTAAATATTCGTTTAAAATCCCGAAAATATCACAAAGTCCTTGAAGAATCGTAATAAAGGTGATATAATTTTTTTGGTAAATCGAGCTTTTACGGGCATTATTGCTCTTTCGTATTATAGTCGTTTAAAACTTAAACAGATAGGAGAGTTTTATTATGGGAATTTTTGAAGATGTTTTGTTGAATGCAAAAGCAGTAGTCGGTACTGTAGGCAAAAAAGCAGGCGAGGTAGTAGATATTTCAAAGCTTAAACTGGCAGCTGCGGATCTCAAATCAGAGCTGTCACAGAAATATCAGCTTCTCGGAAGGATCACATTTGAGGAAATGACGACCGGTAAGGATTACAGTAAAAATAAAGAGGAAATAGCGGGAAAGATCAGAGAACTTAAAGAGCATCTTGAGTCTGTCAATGATATGATCGCTGTTTCCAAAAAGAAGATCAAATGTGGTTTCTGCGGCGCATATAATTCAAAGGGGGCTGTTTTCTGCAACAATTGCGGTGAAAAGCTTGTCAATGATTCAGAGGATCAGGATCATATGTCACCTGATGATGTAATAGATTTTACAGAGGATAATTTTGCTGATGACGATCTTCTGTGATCTGTCTTTTTAACTTACTTTCAATTTCCTTTCCGAAAGGATGTGCTTGAGTGGTTAAAAAGAAAAAGGAAGGGAAGGAGCAGTCATTTCTCAAGGGAGCGATGGTGCTCGGTTCAAGCATGATCATTGTCAGACTTATGGGAATGGTCTACAAAATATTGTTATCAGGTATGTACGGCGGCGTAGGAACAGGACTTTTCAATTCTGCTTATGCTCTGTATAATCCGCTGTTCATGCTGTCTACAGCAGGCTTTCCGATAGCTATTTCCCGAATGGTGTCGGAGAGTATGACAAAAAAGCGGTTCAAGGATGTAAGACAGATACAAAAAATATCTGTGCCTATATTCGTTATGGCAGGACTGGGCTGTTTTCTGGTCATGGTTCTGGGAAGCTTTATATATGTGAAGGTAATAAACGCCGAAAATACCATATTTGCCCTTCTGTGTCTTTCGCCTACGATATTTTTCGGCTGTCTGATGTCCATATACAGAGGCTATTTTGAAGGAATGCGGAATATGACGCCTACGGCAGTGTCCGAGATAATAGAAGCTGCCTGTAAGCTGTTCCTGGGTTTTTCGGCGTCTTATGTTACAATGAAGATCTGTATGCAGCAGTATGCCGACAGCGGTTTCGTTATGGGTATCAAGTGCAGCAGCGAAGCTGAGGCTCATGCTGCGGCGGTACCGCTTGCAATAGGGGCGGCAATAACAGGAATTTCCTTAGGTTCGCTGTTCGGCTTTCTGTATCTTTTTATAAAGTTCAAGAGAAGCGGTGACGGTATAAGCAGCTACGATCTCAGAAATTCACCGCCTCCGAGAAAAAATGCCGAGATCACAAGAACAATGGTCCGTACAGCAATTCCCATAGGACTGGGCGCAGTAATAATGAGTATATCCGATATGGTGGACTCCACACTTGTACAGACCAGGATCTACAATATAATGGAAACCACACCCGAGTCGCTTCTTAATGTTTACGGTTCTCTGATACCGGACGAAGTGTATTACGGAGGAAATACCCACACATATCTTTACGGCTGTTACGGAATGGCGCTTACACTTATGATGCTTGTTACGGCTGTCACACAGGTATTCGGAACTACGGCGCTGCCTTCTGTTACAGCGGCTTACACCAGCGGTAATAAGGCAAAGCTGAAATCAAGCATGGAGACCGTACTGAGAATAACTGTACTTGTTACCATACCCTCGGGTATAGGTCTGTCGGTGCTTGCCGAACCGCTGCTTTCACTTATTTACAGCAGTCCTTCTGTGGCAAATGAAGTGGAAATAGGTTCAAAGGTTCTTATGATAATGGGAATATCCGTTATTTTTATTGCAATAAGTACCCCTCTTTGCAGTATGCTTCAGGCAGTAGGCAGGATGGATGTTCCGCTGAAGCTGTTTTCTGTAGGCATGGTCATAAAAATAATAGTAAACTATGTTCTTGTGGGTATACCTGAAATCAACATTCAGGGCGCAAATGTGGGATCTATGGTATGCTATGGATTTGTAACTATAGTTGCATTGTTTGTGCTGTGCAGACAGACAAGGATAGTTCCGGATTTTGTTTCTATATTTGTAAAGCCTCTGATTGCATCTGTGGTATGCGGTGCGGCAGCGTACTTTTCGGAGATACTTTTTGATATTTTTCTTCCACAGAAAATATCGACTGTATTAGCAGTAATAACTGCAATAGTAGTATATGCCGTAACCTTGCTTCTCATAAGAGCAATAAGAAGAGATGACCTTATGCAGATACCAAAGGGAAATAAAATTGTAAAAGTACTTGAAAAACATAAGCTTATAAGGTAAAATATAGAAGTACCTTTTCAGGAGTGCAGAAAATTGGATTTTTTAAAGAAAGATAAATATGACATGGACGATCTCGTGAGGATCGTAAAAAAGCTCAGATCACCTGACGGATGTCCCTGGGATAAGGTTCAGACGCATCAGTCCATTCGCAGGGATTTTATAGAAGAAGTCTATGAGGCTGTGGAAGCAATAGATGAATGTGATCCGGAGCATCTTCGTGAAGAATTGGGGGATGTTCTTTTCCAGGTGGTATTTCATTGTGAGATAGAGAGCGAAAACAGTAATTTTGATCTCAGCGATATTGTTGACGAGGTTAGCAGAAAAATGATAATTCGCCATCCTCATGTTTTCGGCGATGTTGAGGTTGAAGATACTGATGAGGTTCTCAGCAACTGGGATGCAATCAAAATGCAGACCCATTCACAGAAAAAGGTCAGCGAAACTCTCAGAAGCGTTTCCAAGACACTGCCGTCGCTTATGAGAGCTGAAAAGCTTGTAAAAAAATCAGGCAGAGGCGGAGTAAAGCTGAGTGATCAGGATGAAGCCTTTGAATTGATCCAAAAGGATCTGGACATACTAAAGAAGGTATGCAGGGATAAAGACCAAGATAAATATAGTGAAAGTCTTGGCAGGCTGTTGATGTCAATAGCCGGACTGTCGGTGATGATGGAAACCGACGGTGAACATTCGCTGTATGATGCCTGTGAAAGATATATCGGCCGGTTTGAAAGGTATGAAAGAATCGCTGCCGATAGGGGCATTGATATACAGGGTTCGGATACTGATGTGACGAACCTTTTATGGAAAGAAATTTAAAAAAGAAAAATTGGAGGAAACTGAAAATGAACAAATCTGAGTTGATCGTTGCTGTTGCAAACAAGGCTGAAATGGATAAGAAGGACGCAGAGAAGGCAGTAAACGCATTATTTGATACAATAGTGGAGACAGTTGCTGCCGGAGAGGATATCCGCGTAGTAGGTTTTGGTACATTTGAATGTCGTGAGAGAAAAGAGAGAACGGGTGTAAACCCCCGTACAAAGGAGCAGATCACTATTCCTGCTTCAAAAGTACCTGCATTCAAGGCAGGCAAGGCATTCAAGGACGCAGTTGATGCTGAATAATAGTAATTGAACAGTATTACACGTAAACCGGTCTTGTTTTGATCGGTTTACATTTTTATGGAGAGGCAATATGAGACTTGATAAGTATTTAAAGATAAGCAGAATAATAAAAAGAAGGACAGTCGCAAACGAAGCGTGTGATGCCGGAAGGGTATCTGTAAACGGCAAGGTGACGAGAGCATCATATGATGTCAAGGTCGGAGATGTTATAGAGATAGCCCTGGGTACACATCCGATAAAGGCAGAGGTGCTTAGTATCAATGAATATGCCAAAAAAGATGAGGCAGCCCTGATGTATAAGATAATAGAATAAATAAGAATATGACTGTTATTCTCCGCATAGATTATGGTGTATGCGATCTCAGGAAAAAAGATCGTGAAGGACTGTCCATTTATGCGGGGGGATTTTTATGGAAGAGCATTATAAGCATAATATGATACTTGAAAACAGGAAAAAGCTGAATATAACAGGTGTCAGTGATGTGTCGGAATTCAGCGAAGAAAAGGTGATACTTTCTACAGATATGGGTACGCTGAATGTGGAGGGAGAAGGACTCCATATTAACAGCTTTGTACAGGAAACAGGGGAGCTTCATATGGAAGGCTCGATAGATGTTCTTGTATATCACAATGATACTCATGAGAAAACAAGCTTTTTAGCAAAATTGTTCAGGTAGGTTATTATGGAACTAACTACTATACAGCAGACAACAGCTTTTTTGTGGGCTTTTGTTCTCGGAGCAGTCATAGCGGCAGTATATTTTATATATGCCGTGATAAGAGAAGTTTTTATGTCCGGAAAAGTAACTGTTTTTTTTGCCGATATGCTTTTTATGATATTTGTGTTTGTACTGAATTTTTTGTTTGCAGTCGGGACAACAGAAGGGAAGGTCAGACTTTATGTAATAATGTCTGAAATAATAGTGTTTATTTTGTTGTATTTGCTGATCGGCAGGAGGATAAAAAATACCGCTTTCAGGATCATAAGAAGAATAAAGGAAGATATAGGAGAAAAATATTCTAAATTTACCAAAAAACGTCACAAAAACCACAATAATAATGTTCATCTGAAAAAAAACTCTTGTAAAATATAAAAAAAATAAAAAAGTATCGTATTTTTTCTTGCATGAAAGTAGGGAATGTTGTATAATAGTAGCATGGTTGACAAAGGATTGGGATGGTGATAATATGAGCAGCAGATCCGTAAGGAAAACTAAACGTACCCGAAAGATCAGGAAAAACAGAAGTCTTCTTTTGTATGTGGTTTTGATAGTTATCACACTATATTCTCTTTTTTTAATGGTCGACCTGCAGATCCGCATAAAAAATGCGGGGGACGAACTCAATAAGATCGAAGAAAAGATTTTTACTCAGGAGCAGACTAACGCAGAATTGAAAAAGGTGGCAGATGCGGTAGACAGGAATGATGACAAAGCTTTTGCAGATTATGTTGAGAAGATAGCCAGAGAAGATCTGGATTATGTAAAAAACGGCGAGGTTGTTTTTGTAAACATAGCCGGTGATTGAGAGGAGAAAGCAAATTCAGTATGAGTCTTGAAGTTGGAATGATAGTTGAAGGTAAGGTCACCGGTATTACGAAATTCGGTGCGTTTGTAGATCTTGAAGACGGAAAAACAGGTATGGTGCATATTTCGGAAGTGGCTCCGACATATGTAAACGATATAAAGGATTTCCTGACGGAAGGTCAGAATGTGAAGGTTAAGGTGCTGACGATCGGAGAAGACGGAAAGATCAGTCTTTCTATCAAAAAAGCATTGCCGCAGCAGAAAAGGCCTACATCTTATCAGAATAAAACGAACAATAATACGCAGAAACAATATTCACCGCGTCCCGGTAATTATGAGTGGCAGTCGTCTAAAAAAAGTGAACCTTCCAGCTTTGAGGATATGCTTTCAAAATTCAAGCAGACAAGTGATGAAAAGATGTCTGATCTGAAGCGTATGGAAAATAAAAGAGGAGGATATTCCCGCAGGGGAAATTCTTCAAAACAGTGATATTACTCGGAGTGTCTTATGACTCTCCGATTTTTTTGAAAGGAAAACAAAAGATGTTCAATTATATACAGCAGCTGATGCTGACAAATGTCAGGGTCCATACCATGAACGATAAGAATGAAGTAATAGATAAGGGGTATATTTATATAAAAGAGGGAAAGATAATTGATCTGGGAAAAATGACAAATATGCCTAAATATAATATATTGAGAAAGGATCTGGAGGGGGCGGATATATATCCCGGATTCGTAGACGCCCATACACACCTCGGACTTTTCGGCGATTCAGTGGGTATGGAAGATACCGACGGCAATGAAGACAGTGATCCTGTAACGCCGGAGCTGAATGTGATAGATGCGATCAATACAAACAATGCCTACTTTGACGAGGCGCTGAGAGCGGGAATAACAACTGCTGTGATAAGCCCGGGAAGTACAAATCCTGTTGCAGGACAGATAGCTGCTGTAAAAACCTACGGAAAATACGGGAGAAAAAAAAGAGTTGACGATATGATCCTGAGAAACTCAATGGCGATAAAATTTGCATTGGGTGAGAATCCCAAGTCAACATATAATGACAAAGATCAGATGCCTGTGACAAGAATGGCAGTGGCGTCTTTGATAAGAGAAATGCTTGAAAAAGCAAAACGGTATGAGAAAAATCTGACCGCATATAATAAAGATCCCGAAAATCATGATGAACCTGAGTACGACAGAAAATGTGAAGCCCTTGTGCCGCTGATGCGCAGAGAGATAACTGCACATTTTCATGCACATACTGCTGATGATATATTTACAGCAATAAGAATTTCAAAAGAATATAATATTCGTCCGGTTATCGTGCATTGTACGGAAGGCAGCGAAATTTGCGATGTACTTAAAAATGAAACTGAAGGAGTTCTGTCCGGTCCTGTAATGACTGACAGAAGTAAACCCGAACTGAAAAGTCTTGCAATTACATCAGCGGGTCTGCTTTCTTCGCAGGGAGTGCCTACAGCAATAATAACCGATCATCCCGAAACACCGCTTCATCTTCTGATAGTATGTGCTGCTGTAGCGGTAAGGGGCGGAATGAGCAGGAACAACGCTCTCAGAGCAATAACAATAGTTCCTGCAAAAATATGCGGTCTGGATGACAGAGTAGGTTCGATTGAGAAAGGTAAGGATGCTGATCTTGTGGTATACAGAGGTGATCCCCTGGATGTTACAAATTCCCCCGCGGCAGTTTTTGCAGCAGGAAGACTTGTGGATGAGAGTAAATAATCGTTATTTTATATAAATTTAAGTTGGAAATTTTATTATAAATTTTAGACAGAATTTTACATAAAAGTATTTTATTTTTTAGTTAATAGTGTTATAATATATTTAATCTCAGAAGTGAGATTAAAGAAAACCTAAGGAGGCTTAGTTATGAAGTATAACATTATTGGCAGAAAAGTAAATTTGAAAGATAATTTCAAGGAGCGTGTTTACAAAAAACTCGGAAAATTTGAAAAGATCTATTCGGATGACGCAGAAGCTACAGTAACAGTTACACTTGAGAAGAATCGTCAGACGGTAGAAGTAACGATCCGTGACAACGGGATGATGTATCGAGCAGAGAGTACAGCACTGGAGATGAATGATGCTTTGGATGCTGTTGTTGATATACTTGGAGGTCAGATCAGAAAGAATAAAGCTAAGCTTAGCAAGAAAATGAAGCCCGAATCATTTGAACAGTATTTTGCGGAAGAAGATGCAGAATATGAGGATGAAATGATGGATGATGAGGACTATGTAGTAGTAAAGACGAAGACTTTTTCGGTAAAGCCGCTTAGCGTTGAAGAAGCAATACTTCAGATGAATATGATAGGACATGAGTTCTTCATGTTCCGTAATGCAGGCACAAATGAGATCAATGTTGTGTATAAGCGTAAAAACGGTACTTACGGTCTGCTTGAACCCGAAGTGTGAATTTGATTGTAAAACCGGATAACTGAATAAGAAGCACCCCATCTGATCATGTGTCGGATGGGGTGTAAGTTTGTGTCAGATAAGACCTCTGTTTTTAGCAGACATGATCTCGTACTTGTAGCCGTCGCAGTTCCATTTTTCAATATGATAAATGATACCGTCTGAACTGAGGTAATTGTCCGATGGTGTAAGACAGCAGTCAAGTACTCCGCTGATTTTTTTTGAAGAAGGAATAAATACTTTCATGTTTTTTTTCTGAACGATCTGTACTCTTTCAAAGAATTCTTTTATATCCGATGGCAAAAATGATTTAATTCCATAATATGCAAAAACCTCGACTGAGCTTTTAATAAGGCTGAAGCTTTGCATTTGACCGTAATCTACAAGCGCACGTGGATTTTTATAGAAGAATTCAGCTTCTTTGAAGTTTATTCTATCGGTATTACTGCTCATTTTTCAGCTCCTTTATTGCCAGATCAACCATATTTTTTTCGCCCACAGCTGCTGCCAGCATGATTGAATAAAGCCGTTCGGGTCTTTCATAGAAATTTCTTTTAACGATATTTGCTTCCGTTCTGTCGGGAACAAAAAGAGTTAGTGACATAAGATCTCTTATTCCGTCGGTTATGCGGATATTTACATCGAATCCGCCGCCGGGGCATTTAGTAATAACAACAGGGTTTTCTCTTTCGATCTGACGCTGCTTGGTCAGTTTAAGAATAGCTGAAACCGCTTTTTGACGAACAGACAAAGAAAGCTCAGAGCTGAGCTGCTGAGATATGAGTCTGCCTTCCCGTGTTATTTCTATTGATTTTTCATCATCGGAATATTCAAGGTTATTGCATTTAATAAGTTCTGAGATGGCAGCATTAGTCTCAAAATAATTAGCTATGCCGTTAGTTTGTATAATTGCGACGATATCATCCAAAGGAAAAGGTTTATCGATGTAGGTCATCATATAACAGATCAGGATACCGATATCTTTAGTGTTTCTGAGTCCGCCCGGTTCTATTCCTTCGGAAAAAGCATCAAACTGCATTTTTCTCCCTCCGCATCATAGATATTTGTATATATTATATCATATTTTTGGCAATTTGAAAAATATTTTTTCATGTTTTTATCAAAAAAAACTACGGAAATCAATTTTGCCGGGCAGCTATCCTGGGGGAAACCCTTTGTTTGAAAACAAAGGGTTCTCCCCCAGACCCCTTTCCTAAAAAAACGAATTTT
>CACWRT010000046.1 GCA_902763365.1 uncultured Ruminococcus sp. | reverse complement strand
GTTCAAAGCATGGCATCTCATTTTTCATAGCTAACATTTGTTTTATTTGTCATTGAGCTGCTTAAAAAGCTTGATACGCGGGCAGTAAAGCCTGAGCAGTGAGTTCAGAGCGGATGCGAAGCGGAGCGATACCCGCGTTTAGGGTCCAGCGTCACGCTGGTGGGTTGACATTTGGGGGGGAGTGTGGTATAACATAGTGCGGCGGGGATGGTGTAAAATAGTTATGGGATAATTAAGTTTTTCAGTAACTTTGAGCGCGCAACATAAAATAACAGCCGATATATAAAGTAATAACCGCGGCGAATAAAGGCTGCAGCGACGAGCCCGGAGCGGAGCGTAAGCGCAGCGAACCACGCGTTATTGGATCGGCGGCTCGCCGGCACGCGGTACTGAGGAGAAAGTACTGCAAAATAATAATAGCAGCTTATTCGCAAATGCGGAAAGACAGCTAAGCAAGGAGAAAAAATTATGAAAAATACCGTTTCGACTTTGATGCAGCAGAAGCAATCGGGCGACAAGATCACGATGCTTACTGCTTATGACTACACAACGGCAAAGATAATAGACGAGTGCGGGGTAAACTCCATACTTGTCGGAGATTCTTTGGGAATGGTCATGTTGGGATATGAAAATACGCTGCCTGTAACAATGGAAGATATGATACATCATACCGCTGCGGTCACAAGAGGAGCAAAAAATTCCTTTGTTGTAGCAGATATGCCGTTCATGTCCTATCAGATAAGCGTAGAGGACGCTGTGAAAAATGCAGGCAGACTTATTAAAGAAGGAGGAGCAAATGCCGTTAAGCTTGAAGGCGGAGCAGAGGTCTGCGACCGTATAGAAGCAATAGTAAACGCGTCTGTTCCTGTAGTTGCTCACCTTGGTCTTACTCCACAGTCGGTCAACGCTTTCGGCGGATTCAAGGTTCAGGGGAAAAACTATGAAAAAGCAAAAAAGCTTATAGACGACGCACTAAAAATACAAAAGGCAGGCGCCTGCGCAGTTGTACTTGAAGGTATCCCCGCAAAGCTTGCCGAGATTATAACAAGTAAATTGACAATACCTACTATCGGTATAGGCGCAGGAAACGGATGTGACGGTCAGGTGCTTGTATATCAGGATATGCTTGCGCTTACAACAGGTCATACTCCTAAGTTCGTAAAAAAATTTGCTGATGTGGGCGAGCTCATGAGAAATGGTATCACCGAATATATAAAAGAAACAAAAAGCGGAGCTTTTCCTGCACAGGAACATACTTATGCAGTGGATGATGAAATAATAAAAAAACTTGCGGAGGAAAGTGATAATGATGAAAATTGTTAAGACAATAGAAGAAGTTCGTGCTCAGGTAAAAGAATGGAAGTCTCAGGGTCTTACCGTTGGTCTTGTACCCACAATGGGTTACCTTCATGAGGGTCACGCCAGCCTCATAGATACATCATGCCGTGATAATGACAGAACAGTAGTTTCGGATTTTGTCAACCCGATGCAGTTCGGTCCCGGCGAAGACCTTGAAAGCTACCCCAGAGATATGGAGCATGATGCTGCACTTGCGCAGGAACACGGATGCGACCTTATATTCCATCCCGATCCTGATGAAATGTATCATGACGGCTTTTCAACATTTGTTGATATGACAGTGCTTACGGAAGAACTCTGCGGTCTGAGCCGTCCTGTGCATTTCCGTGGTGTGTGTACAGTGGTTTCAAAGCTGTTCAACATCGTTAAACCCGACAGGGCATATTTCGGAAAGAAAGACGCTCAGCAGCTTGCAGTTATACGCCATATGGTTGATGATCTGAATATGGATATAGAAATAGTCGGATGTCCCATAGTCCGTGAGTCAGACGGTCTTGCAAAAAGTTCAAGAAATACGTATCTTGATGAAAATGAAAGAAAGGCGGCGCTGGTTCTTTCAAAATCCATATTCAATGGAATGGAGCTTGTCAGAAACGGAGAAAAGGACTGCGCTGTAATAACCGATTCGATGAAAAAGCTTATAGCGTCAGAACCCCTTGCGAAAATCGACTATGTAAAGCTTGTGGATATGAAAACAATGCAGCAGATAGAAAAGCTTGACCGACCTGCCTTGTGTGCAATAGCTGTATATATCGGCAAGACAAGACTTATCGACAATTTCTTCACAGAGGATGTATAAGGAGCTGCATATGGAATTATCAATACTAAAAAGCAAGATACATCGTGCAGTTATCACTCAGGCAGAGCTTAATTATGTCGGCAGTATAACAATAGATGAAGACCTTATGGATGCGGCAGGAATTTTTGAGTATGAACACGTACATATTGTAAACGTGAACAGCGGAAGCCGTATCGAAACATACGTTATTGCGGGACAGCGGGGCAGCGGAATGATATGCCTGAACGGTGCTGCCGCAAGGTCGGGACAAAAGGGCGATCATGTTATAATCATGTCTTATGCTGCAATGACGCCCGATGAACTAAGAACACATAAACCTAAAGTTGTTTTTGTAGACGATACCAATCACATTTTTCATACAGCAGAATACGAAAAGCATGGAGTTTTAGCTCCCGGTTTGTAGTTAGTTAGGAATTAGGAGTTAGGAATTATTTAAAAAATTCCTGACTTTCTACAGCAAAAGAAATCATATAGTTAGCACTAATGAACGAGTTAATATAATTAATAATGAAAACAAAACAGTTAGTTAGTCACCTATAAAGTATTGTTGAGGATCATTAAAGTATGAGCCGATACAAAAGTAATAACCGCGACAAATAAATGTTACAGCGATGAGCCCAGAGCGGAACGCAGTGAAGCGATCCCCGCGTTACGGGACCGGCGGCTCGCCGGCGCCGGGAAATATAGGTGTTGAATTTTTGGAGAAAATGGTTTATTATATACTTATGTGCACTAAGAGTGTGCGGAAAAATAATTAATATCGGAGGAAAACTACATGAAAATTCTTGTTATCAACGCAGGCAGCTCTTCAATGAAGTATCAGCTCATTGATATGACAGATGAAAGCACGCTTGCAAAAGGAAACTGTGAAAGGATCGGCATTGACGGACATTTCAAACATACCACAAGCGACGGCAGAAAATATGAAGCGGATGTAACAATGGATAACCATACTCAGGCATTCATGCAGATCAAAAACGCACTTGTTGACGAAAAAGTAGGAGTTATAAAAGATCTTAGCGAGGTTTCTGCTATCGGTCACAGAGTAGTACAGGGCGGTTCTATCTTCAAGAAATCATGCCTTGTTACCGAAGACGTAATAGAAAAAATAGAAGGACTCAGCCCTCTTGCACCGCTTCACAATCCTGCTCATGTTCAGGGTATCAGAGCTTGTATTGATGTATTCGGCAAGGATGTTCCCGAAGTAGTAGTATTTGATACTTCGTTCCATTCAACAATGCCCGAAACAGCATATATGTATGCAGTGCCCTATGAATACTATGAAAAATACGCAGTTCGCCGTTATGGCTTCCACGGTACATCTCACCGTTATGTTTCCGCACGCTGCGCCGAGCTTATGGGTAAGGATATAAAAGATCTCAAGATCATTACCTGCCATCTGGGCAACGGATCATCTATTACTGCGATCGACGGCGGTAAGGTAGTAGACACAAGTATGGGTCTTACTCCTCTTGATGGTATTATGATGGGTACAAGAACAGGCTGCCTCGATCCCTCTGTTGTAACATTTATCGCAGAAAAAGAAGGCTTTACTCCTGCCGAAATGGATACACTTCTCAATAAGAAATCAGGTTTCCTCGGTATTTCGGGCGTTTCCAGCGACGACAGAGATGTCTGCGCAGCAGCTGAATCAGGAAATAAGAGAGCGCAGCTTGCAATAGATATGCTTGAGTACCATATCCTCAAATACATCGGTTCATATGCAGCAGTCCTGGGCGGCGTGGATGCAATAGTATTTACAGCAGGTATTGGCGAGAATCAGTCAAGCCACAGAGAAAATGTTTGTCATAAGCTTGCTTATCTGGGCGTAGAAATAAACGATGAAGTAAATGCAGGAATGATCAGGGGCGCAGAGGGTAAGATCTCTACAGAAAACAGTAAGGTGGATGTATTCGTTATCCCCACAAATGAAGAGATCGTTATCGCTCGTGATACAATGGCAATAGTTAATGCCTGATTCCATACATTATCAATATGAAAATAACCGCTGTTATCAGTGAATTTGACCCGTTTCATAACGGACATAAGTATCTGATCGACTGTCTGCGTGAAAGCGGCAGTACCCATATAATTTCCATAATGAGCGGAAATTTCACACAAAGAGGACAGGCTGCTATGTTCGATAAATATACAAGAACAAAAGCAGCTCTGGCCTGCGGTGCGGATCTTGTTTCGGAGCTTCCTGTGAGTTTTGCCTGCTCGGGTGCGGAACGTTTTGCCTATGGAGGAGTATTTATAGCTGACTCTTTCGGCTGTGTGGATACGCTTGCATTCGGCAGTGAATGTGGTGATATCGATCTGCTTAAAAATGCGGCGGATGCTGTTACCGACAGATCAGCCGATAAGGTCATACGTGATCTTCTCGGGAGCGGTATGACTTTCGCTGCCGCAAGAGAACAAGCCGTCAGAAAACTGTACGGCAGCGTTCCGGCAGATGTATTGTCGTCTCCCAATAATATACTGGCAGTGGAATATATCAAAGCCCTGCGGCATATAAATAGCATTATAAGACCTGAAACAATAAAAAGAACAGGCGCTGAACATGACAGCAATGAGACTGTCGGTAATATTGCAAGCGCAAGTTATATCAGATCTCTGTATGAAAGCGGGGATCAGGGCACAGTATCATTTCTTCCCGAGAATGTAAGAGTCTTGTATTCTGATCCTGAGAACAGACCGCCTTTGTACGGCAGACAGAAAAAAACTGAAATGATGATGCTTTATCGTCTGAGAACAATGTCAGCAGCTGATTTTGCAGCGCTGCCTGACGTTAGCGAAGGGCTTGAAAACCGTTTGTACGATGCTGTAAGATCTTCGGAATGTGTTGAGGAGATCATACTGCGTACAAAAAGCAAAAGATATACACGGTCAAGAATAATGAGGATACTTACTTCTGCTTTTCTTGGCATGACTAAGGATAGTATTCCTTCAAAGCCGCTGTATATCAGAGTTCTCGGTATGAACAGCAAAGGTACGGAAGTACTCAGAATTGCTAAGAAAACAGCAGTCCTGCCCATAGTAATGAGATATTCGGATACCTATGCAGACCCCGAAGCTAAAAAAATGTATGAATTTGAATCTTTATGTGATGATATTTATGCGCTTTCGGGAGATATGGTGTATCCCTGCGGCTCTTATATGACAAATAAAGTTATCAGGGTCTGAATAATTCTGACATTATATCTGCTTTATCTGAAAAAAGATGTGATACGGTAATTATACCTTGTAGGGAGAATTAGTAATGAATGTTAAGGAAATAGTTTTGGATGAATTTGGTAATTGTGTACAACTGAATAATGACGATATACAGGTAACTGTGACGCTTGATTACGGACCGAGGATAGTCAGCGTCAGAAAAAATGAAGGGATTCAGTTTGTATATAACGGTAAGGATCCTGCTATAGACAGACCATGCGGTCATAAAATGAGGATTACTTTTGACAAAAGCACCAACGGAATATACTGTGACAACTCTCCTGTGAGGTATTCGCCAATGGGCAGCGGGGTACGTTTTGTACAGACAGTAACAGAGCCTGTTCAGATGGAAGCGATAATGGATGTTTATTTTTCCGAAAATGGTGATCTTACTGTAGAACACAGTATCTTCAATAAATCAAAGGAAGCATTGAAGCTTTCTATATATACCGAAACACCGTTCAATAAAGACGGATTTGTTTTTATTACACAGGGCAGCGCAGTTTCTCCCGAACGTCCGGGAAGGATAATGACGCTGTGGGACGGATGTAAATGGTCAGATGAAAGACTTTATGTCGGTGATGATTTTGTTACAGTAAAATCAGTGGATGGAGAAGAAAAACCCCGTCTTAAAATCGGTATAAACGATACAAAGGGTGTTGCAGGTTATATTTGCGGCAGCGCAGGTCTTATTAAGCGCTATACACATAATCCTACCGCTCTCTATCCTTTCTATAACTGTTCTGCTTTTGCAACGGAAAACAGCGGATATCTGTCTGTTCAGATGACAAGTCCCTTTTATCTTGTGGAACCTGATGAGGCTGTAAGACATATTGAGATCTGGAATATTAAAGATTCCTGTAATATTATTACCGAACAGAATGAATCCGGTATCAGAACTTTCCTTGAGTGAGCGTATTTTAAAAAAAATAAGTAAAAAGCCGTCGGACGCGAGTCTGACGGCTTTGCGGCTGTTTAAGGGATAAGATCACTTACTCTCTTCAGTATCAGTTATAAATTTCTTTGCAACTGACATAACTTCTTTCCTCTGCTTGGGAGAGAGATTACGAACAACAAAAAGAAGTTCAACTTCATATTTTGTTGTAGCATGAGTACGGTATTTGAGACTGTCCTCATCAGCAGGTCCTGAGTGAATCTCTGCAACAGCAGCTTCAAGCTCTTCTTCCACACCTTGAAGAAGCTGTGTATAATTGATGTTATACACCTTTGCTATCTTGATGAGAGTGTTGATGTCAGGCTTAGTTTTGCCTGTTTCATAATAAGTATAGGTACTGCGCTCGATCTTCAGACGGTCAGCAACCTGCTGCTGTGTAAGACCACATTCGTGTCTGTAGTATTTGAGCCAATAAGAGATCATGCTATACATAATTATGTATCCTCCATTCATATATAATATTTTTGTTAACCCCTTAGGAGTATTATACTACATAATGTGGCAAATGTCACGTGTGTTTCAAAAAAATTCACAAAATTCTATCAAATCTACAAAAAAATATACATTTTTAATAGTTGTTTTGTAAATTAAACTATTTATAATTACTTTTTAAACAAAAACAGTTTATTGTACTTAGTTAAAACAGATACTATAGTAATTATTACAGAAAAGAAAACTTAGTTAAATTATTATAAAAGCAATTATACCGATTTGTATTAAGTGCCGAAATTCAGGGCATTAGCTGCAGTATAAAGCTATAAGTTTATCAGCCTCCCTTATTGTGGGAGCATAGATGCCTTTTTTGAGTTTTTTATAATCTTCCTCGGGAAGATCGCAGGCAAGATTGTCTGTTGTGAAAAGCACCTGTTTGTCGCTTTCACGAAAGATCGCTACCTTTCCGGCAAAGACGGATACGATATAACCGCTTTTGGGAGGTTCGGATGCTATTGAAACTTCTTCTGTTATAGTGCTTCCTGTAATATTTCCTGTTCCTTCAGCACCGGCGTATGAAGATATGAGAATAAACGAGATCAGGATACAACCTGTGATTGCTATCATCTTTTTCATAGTACGATCTCCTTTCAGAACTGATGGCGAATGATCTTAATTAAATGAATATCCTTTCATCCGCCTTTTTATTATTAGCATTTTTTAATTAAATATACATAAATAGTTTAAAAACATTTGTCAAATCGACGGTTATTTTATAAAACTTTTCAATTTTAAAAAAACGTATTCCATTTTTATTATTTTATGCTATAATATATTGTGTATAAAATGTCGGAATATACCTTTCGGTTTTTTCTGTGCAGCTGTCTTATGCAGGTATATGCCTGCTCAGTCGGTGAATAATAATTCAGGAGGTAAAATGCGCTTATGAGAAAAACTGACATTAGTCATTACAATGACGAAACCGGAGAAGGATCTGCCGTATCCAGAAACACAATCGTAGGCGGTGTGTTTTCTGCTATAGGTAAGTTTTTTCTTACTGGTCTGTGCGTTATGCTTGTAACGGGTATTGTTGTCGGCGTGTCCATGTTTGTGTATCTTTTGGGTATAGCAAGTGAGCCGCTGAATATCAATCTCAGCAAGATAAAGCTTAGTCTGACAAGTTTTGTATATGTAAAAAATGACGACGGTGATTATGAAAAATATCAGGAGCTTTATTCCAATGAAAACCGTGTATGGGTCAAGTTTGAGGATATACCAAAGGCTATGATCAACGCACAGGTAGCTATTGAGGATAAGCGTTTCTGGGATCATAACGGTGTTGACTGGTACAGAACCGGCGGCGCTGTGTTTACCATCGCAAGCGGTAAGACCCAGTTCGGCGGATCTACTATAACTCAGCAGCTTATAAAAAACGTTACCGATGATAATGAAGTAAGTCTTACACGTAAGCTAAGAGAAATTTTCCGTGCTCTCAAGCTTGAGGATGAATATACCAAGGACGATATAATAGAGGCATATCTTAATATCGTAAACTATGGTGCGGGATGCCGTGGAGTACAGTCGGCAGCCGATATTTATTTCAACAAGAGGATACAGGATTGTACAATAGCCGAATGTGCGGCAATTGCAGGTATCACTCAGAATCCTGTTGCTCTTAATCCTCTGGATTATCCCGAAAACAATAAGGAAAGACGTGAAACCATAATCCAGGTAATGAAGGATCAAGGTATCATAAGCGATCAGGAATATGATCAGGCTATGAAAGAGTCCGAAAACATGAAATTCGTCGGATATGTCTACGAAGAGGAAGAGGACGACGAAAATGAGTGGAACTGGTATATGGACAGAGTGTTCCGTGATGTTGTAACAGATCTTCAGACAGCTATGAATGTCGGTGAGGAATATGCCGAAACAATGGTGTATAATGAGGGTCTGAATATCTACTGTGCAATGGATCCCAAAGCGCAGGAGATCGCTGAAAAGAAGATCAGGGAGTGGAGCACTCCTACTGATGAAACCATAGATGTTGGTTATGAGATGATGGATTATGAGGGCAGGGTGCTGGCAACCGTAGGCAGCCGTTTTGAAAAGGACGGCAGACTGCTGTGGGATAATGTAACTCAGTCTGTACTGCAGCCGGGTTCTACTATCAAACCCATATCTTCATATGTAATCGCACTTGACAGGGGAATGATCAATTATTCTTCCGAGGTTGCCGATAAACCTGTATCTGACTGGGATCTTGACGCAGACGGCGAGGTTGTAGCAGGACCTAAGAACTGGTACAATAAGTATTACGGTACTATCACAGTTACAAGAGCGCTCAATATTTCATCAAATGCTGCTGCTGTTTCAGTTGTAAATATGGTGGGTCTTGACGACAGCTATGACTTCCTTACAAATGAACTCAATCTGAAGCATCTTGATCCCGAGCATGACAGCGCTAACCTTTCAGGTCTCTCTATAGGCGGTTTCTACGGTGGCGCTACTGTTGAGGAAATGACCGCAGCTTATCAGATATTTGTAAACGGCGGTTATTATTTTGAACCCTACTCTTATTTCAGAGTAACTGATAATGACGGTAAAACCCTTATTGACAATTCAGACAGAGGTAAACCCGATCAGATAATTTCTACGGAAACTTCTACTATCATGAACAGACTTCTTCATGATGTGGTTAATTCAGGCGGTGAGACCATCGGCTACAGAGCCAAGATAGACGGATGGGATATAATAGGCAAGACAGGTACTACCGACTCTTCCTGCGATAACTGGTTCGTCGGAGCATCGCCCTATGCTCTCGCCGGTATCTGGGCAGGTCATGACGTTACCAAGCCTATTCCCGCAAGTGAGGATCATAAGGCTCATTATTTGTGGCGTGATATCATGGCTGAGTGGCTTAAAGATAAGCCTGTAAAGAATTATGACCTTGGCGGAGATGTTGAACAGCATTACTATTCTATTGCTGACGGCGGTCTTATTGATTCTACCGACCCGACAGTTGCAGCAGTAGGTTACTATACTTCCGATAACCTTCCCGGACCTACAGGCAGCGGACTTAAAAAAGTTGAACAGGTTTCACAGGAGCCTGAGTACAGCATTTATATAGATCCCACCGAGCTTGAGGAATCTTCCGAGGAGTCGGATACATCTGATGGTTCGTCCGCTTCCTCTGACGGAGCAAGCGGAGAGGATCAGTCATCATCTGATGAATATACTGATGAATATACTGATGAAAACAGTATAGAAGATGAATATGGTGACGATACCGAGACAAGTGAAGTTCCGATAGACGATGAGTATGCCAACGAGACAGATTTCAACAGTGTTGATAATGATGCGCCGGATGACGGCGGTGGTACGGATAACGGCAATACGGAAGAATAGCGATATTATCGGATAAATTGAACGAACAGAGTTGACGGCTGACCTATATATGGGTAAGCCCCTCTGTCCGGGATTTAATGAAATATCCCTTAAAATATAAATACAGGAGGTCATATTCATGATACAAGTAGCGGTCATGGGTCACGGCGTGGTTGGCTCGGGTGTCGTAGAAGTTCTTGAGAACCATCGTGACAGCATAGCTAAACGTGCCAAAGAAGAAATAAATATAAAATACATACTCGATATCAGGGAATTTCCCGATAGTCCTTATGCTCAGAAATTTACAAAGAATTTTGAGGACATTCTTAATGATGAAGAAGTCAGGGTAGTCGCAGAGGTAATGGGCGGTGTTAATCCTGCATATGATTTTACTAAAAGATGCCTTGAAGCAGGAAAGAGCGTTGTAACATCCAATAAAGAGCTGGTTGCGACAAAAGGCGCGGAACTTCTTGAGATAGCAAGGAATAATAATGTCAATTATCTTTTCGAGGCAAGCGTCGGCGGCGGTATTCCGATAATCCGTCCGATAAATCAGTGTCTCGCAGCTAACGAGTTCGTTGAGATAGCAGGTATACTTAACGGAACAACAAACTTTATACTTACAAAGATGATAAAGGATAATATGTCCTTTGAGGATGCGCTCAGAATGGCTCAGCAGCTCGGATATGCCGAGAGAAAGCCCGAGGCTGATGTTGAAGGACACGATGCCTGCAGAAAGATCGCGATACTTGCTTCACTTTGCTACGGCAAGCATATATATCCCGAGCTTGTTCATACGCAGGGCATTACAAAGATAACTCTTGATGATGTTGCATATGCCGGAGCATGGGGCGGCGTTATAAAGCTTATAGGTCAGGTAATGAAGCTTGATGACGGCAGAGTAGATATCTCGGTTGAGCCTATGATACTTTCAAGAGAAAGTCAGCTGGCAAATGTTGATGACGTATTCAACGGTATACTTGTAAGGGGCGACGCAACAGGCGATGTTGTGTTCTATGGAAAGGGCGCAGGTAAGCTTCCTACAGCGAGCGCAGTCGTAGCGGATATCATCGACTGTGTAAGAAATCTCAAGACAAGAAAGTTTGTATACTGGGAAGACGGAGATGCAAGTCTTGTCAGACCATATGAAGAAAGCGCTTTCCCTGTAATGATCAGGGCTAAGGCAGAGGATAAGGCTGCCGCTTTAAAGAAGGCAGAGGAGCTTTTCGGCAATGTCAAAGCTGTTTCGCGCAGCGATGAGAAAGAGGGAGAGTTTGCATTCACAACGGGTGATATTGCTGTTACCTCAGCGGATGCTGCTGTGGCTGAACTCGAAAAAGCAGGCGTGACTGTTCTGTCAAAGATCCGTATTTCTGATCTGTAAAATATCAGCTGAAATACGAGTGAATATATAAGAAAAAACAATTGGGGGAGAAAAAATGAGTTTGATCGTACAGAAATTCGGCGGAAGCTCTGTTGCTGATGCTGAGAGAGTCTTTAACGTTGCAAAGATCGTTACAGACACCTACAAAAAAGGTAATCAGGTAGTTGTTGTAGTTTCTGCTCAGGGAGATACTACGGATGACCTCATTGAAAAAGCTAATGAGATCAATCCCGAGGCTTCTAAGAGAGAAATGGATATGCTGCTTACAGCAGGTGAGCAGATCTCTATATCGCTTCTTGCAATGGCAATAGAGAAGCTTGGCTGCCCTGTTATTTCACTTCTGGGCTGGCAGGCAGGTTTCCAGACCTCTTCTGCATATACATCTGCCCGTATCAAAAGAGTCAGAACGGACAGAATAGCGAAAGAACTTGATAAAAACAATATTGTTGTTGTAGCCGGATTCCAGGGACTTAACCGCTATGAGGATCTTACAACTCTCGGCAGAGGCGGCAGCGACACAAGTGCTGTTGCAATAGCAGCAGCAATGCACGCAGATCTTTGTCAGATATATACCGATGTACAGGGTGTTTATACAGCAGACCCCAGAAAGGTAGAAAACGCAAAGATGCTCAAATGTATCTCATATGATGAGATGCTTGAGCTTGCTACTCTCGGCGCACAGGTTCTTAATAACAGAAGTGTTGAGATGGCAAAGAAGTATAATATTGAGCTTGAGGTTCTTTCAAGCTTTACACATACACCCGGTACAATAGTTAAGGAGGCTTCTAAAATGGAAAAAATGGTGATCAGCGGAGTAGCAAAGGATACAGATGTAGCGAGAGTTTCAGTTATGGGCGTTCCTGATGAGCCCGGTCTTGCATTCAAAATGTTCTCAAGACTTGCTGCAAAGAAGATCAATGTTGATATCATTCTCCAGTCCATAGGTCGTGACGGTACAAAGGATATTTCCTTTACAGTTGCTAAGAATAATGCTAAAGAAGCAGCAGCAATTATGGAGGATTACATCAATACCGTAGGCGGTAAAACTGTTTCTGTTGATGAAAAGGTTGCAAAGGTATCTATAGTTGGCGCAGGTATGGAAAGTCATGCAGGTGTTGCTACAAAGATGTTTGAGGCACTTTATGATGCTCATATCAATATCCGTATGATCTCTACAAGCGAGATCAAGGTGTCTGTACTTATAGATGAGGATAAGGCTGATGCAGCAGTTAAGGCTATTCACTCAAAGTTCTTTGATGAGGACTGATTATCAATTCAGTTAAAAAATATTCAGACTGTTCCTATGGGGCAGTCTGTTTTTTAATGAATAATTAATAATGAATAATGAATAATGATTATAAAACTGAGATTGTGAACATAGAAAGGTAAATTTATACAACTTAATGATATCTTATTATTGCAAAATGCAGAAATAATTGCATAATGTTGAAAAACATTTTACTTTTATGTATTAATGTGATATAATGAAAAAGTATTTTTGTCGATATATACGGCAGAATAAATATTTTTTCAGGAGTGTGAAAAATGGATATATTGGAGATCGGCGTGTTCGTTGTTTATCTGCTTTTTATGCTGGGCATAGGTGTATTTTTCTTCATAAAGAGCAAAAACAGCGGCGGTGAAAAATCCTACTTCCTCGGCGGAAGACAAATGGGTCCATGGGTATCAGCTTTA
Organism: uncultured Ruminococcus sp.; assembly: GCA_902763365.1. Lineage (GTDB taxonomy): Bacteria > Bacillota > Clostridia > Oscillospirales > Acutalibacteraceae > UBA1213. Next base: position 6,756 of record CACWRT010000046.1, on the reverse strand, counting down.
TCGGCAGGTGCTTCGGATATGAGCGCATGGGTGCTTATGGGTCTGCCGACATCTGTATATGCGTTGGGACTGGGACAGGTGTGGATACCTGTTGGTCTTGCGTTAGGTTACGCTTTGAGCTGGGTATTTGAGGCTCCGAGACTGAGAAGGTTTTCTATTGTTGCAAATGACTCTATAACTATTCCTCAGTACCTGACAAATCGTTTTCTGGCTAAATCAAAGGTTTTGCAGATACTCTGTGCGGTTGTGTTCCTGGTTGCTTATACAGTGTATTCAGCTTCAAGTCTTAAAGCCTGCGGTACGCTGTTCAGTACTGTTATCGGTATTGATGCTACTCTCGCAATGTGGATAGCTGCAATTATTATAGTCGGCTATACATTCCTCGGCGGCTTTTCGGCAGTATGCTGGACTGACTTTTTCCAGGGAATGCTTATCTTTGCAGGTATGCTTATAGCTCCTGTTTTTGCTATGGGTATGCTCGATCCGGCAACAATGACCGATCCGACTTCGGTCAACCCCGATTATTGGAATGTATTCACAAGCTGGCAGGATATAGTATCAGGTCTTGCCTGGGGTCTCGGCTATTTCGGTATGCCGCATATCATAATCAGATTTATGTCGATCCGTTCACAGAAGGATCTTAAAAAGTCCCGTATTATTGGTATAATCTGGACTTCATTTGTAGTGTTCTTTGCTGCTGCCATCGGCGTAATAGGTCTGATGTATCTTGGTTTTGATAAGAACATAAATGACAATTCTCTTGTATTCATTACAATGGTAAGAAAAATATTCCCCGGACTTATGTCGGGCGTACTGCTTTCTGCTGTGCTTGCGGCTTCTATGAGTACAGCTGACAGTCAGCTTCTTTCGGCATCATCTTCCTTTGCCAGCGATGTGTATAAGCCTGTTTTCAGAAAGAATAAGGCAAGCGACAAGGAAATGCAGTGGGTAGGACGTTTTGTTGTTCTTGGAGTTGCTGCGGTTGCTCTCATTATAGCTTCTAATCCGTCTTCGGGTTCTATAATGGATCTGGTATCTAACGCATGGGCACTGTTCGGCGCATCTATAGGACCGTCTATTATACTTAGCCTGTACTGGAAGCGTTTCAATTTCAAAGGCGCAGTTGCAGGCATTGCCTGCGGCGCTGTTACCGATATAGCATGGCTTATACTGTTCAATACAGATAAGGCTCTTGTTTACAATACTCAGGTATATGAGCTTCTTCCCGGATTTGTTGTAGGCATGATCGCAGCGGTTGTTGTAACTCTTATCACAAAGGAGCCTGACGCAGCAGTTGAGGCACTCTTTGACAGTGCTGTTGCCTATACGGATGAAACAGGTTATGCTAAGAAAACAGATATAAGCGATGATGATATCAGCGAGGAAGAAAAAGAAAAGCTTATTGCTCAGGCTGACGCTGTTGAAGAAATGCTGCTTGTAGAAGAACTCAAGAAAGCGGTCAAAAAATAAAGCGTAAAAGTTTCGCCGGGGCCTTTTCAAAGGCTTGCGGAGTCCAGAGGCGTAAGTGACGCCCCAAGAGCCCGTAGGGCGATTGGCTGGCGGAAGTTATGCGTAGTGAAACGAAGCTGAGCCTCTGGTCGCTGCGTTAGCAGCGAAACCGACGTCAGTATCTTTCCAAAAGGGAAAAAATCCCCCTGCATGATGAGCGTTGAGGTTCATCATGCGGGGGTTTTGGTTTGTTATTTAACTGTTGCTGTGAATAGTTTCTTTACTATTGTGCCTGAACTGTCTTTTACGTCAATTCTGATGTCATATGTGCCTGTTGCTGTGGGCTTGAATCTTGCGGAAGCTGTAGTTGTGAATTTGTCGCCCAGGAGCTTCCAGTTTGTGTTTGTGCTGCGTTTGAAGTAGAATGAATAGGTGTAACCGCCTGCGCCGCCTACAGCCTTACCTATCATCGGGATAGCTGTACCGAGGTTTATTTTTTCTCTGCCTACTACCGATACATTGGTAAGCTCAAGCTCTTTTACTGCTTTTACTGTAAAGGTTTTTTCAACAGTTGTGTTTTTAGCGTCCTTTACTATGACTTTGATATCATAGTCTGCTTCTGCTGTGGGAGCGAAAGCAACGCTTGTATTTGTACCGAATTCTGTGCCGAGCACCTTCCAGGTATTGTTCTCGCTTCTCTTATAATAATAAGCATACTTGTACGAGCCTGCGCCGCCGTTTGCGCTTGCTGATATACGAACCTTGTCGCCTATCTGAACTATATCGCTGTTGATAACAGAAGTGTTGTTGAGCGGAGCGGAAACAGTTACCTTACAGGTTGCCTTTTTGCCGTTGGATGTTTCTGCTGTAATAACAGCAGTACCTGCTGCAATAGCCTTTACCTTGCCTGCTGCGGATACGGTTGCTATCTTGCTGTCGGAGGTTGACCATTTAACTGTCTTGTCTGCTGCGTTTGCGGGTGTTACGGTTGCGGTCAGCGTTGAAGAACCGTTTACGCTGAGTGTGAGCGCAGTCTTGCTGAGCGTTACCTTTTCGGGGAGCACCGCTGCTTTTTCCCACTGTGCATAAAGCACTACGGCTCTGTTGTCATATTCAAGAGTTTCATCATTTCCTAAGGCTCTGAAATAAAGGTTCTTATCATACATGGAGCTGTCCCACTCGGGTCCCATTACAGTTTCGCCGCTGCCGTCCTTCTTGGTGTTCCACTCCTTGAAGGTATATCCTTCTCTTACGGGAGTAAACATATACATAGGATAGCCTTTTTCATGACCTGACATATAGTTGATAGCCGGAGAAGTAAAGGTAACTTCCTCTTTACCGCCGAGAGTACCGCCGTTGCCTCTGAATGCGTAAGCCCACCAGCTTCCGCCGTACTTCCAGTAGTCGCCTCTTACGTAAAGAACATTGCTGTCCTTGAAATCGTCCTTTGTAACCTTTGTACACTTTACGATATCGCCTGATTCGTCAAGGAATCGTGTGTACCAGCCGTTGAAGTAATAGCCGTCCTTTTCAATTGCGGGCAGCTCTGCTTCTGTAAAGCCTTTCTTATCAAATGACGCTACAAGGTAGCTCTGAGGACCTTCAATTATATTATGACCTGATTCGATCTCGCATACAACATAATACTTATCATCGGGAATATCCTGATTGTAAGCCGCATAAAGATTCAGAGAACCCTGTTCACCGTTCCAGTAGGTTTGTACGTTAAAATCTGATTTCTTTACACTTGTTACCATCGGACCTGCCCAGCCGTACTCATCATAACCGGCTCCCATATCTGTAAGACCCTTATAATGGGATTCATGCTTTATCTCGCAGTCGTCAAAGGATTTAATGGTACTTTGGTAATTAATAGGATTGTAATAATTCTTTGTCCAGCCGATAAATGTATTCCAAGGGAGCTCGCCCTGCGGAACCTTATCAGTAAAGAAGCTGAGAGGAATTTCCTCATCCTCCGACAGGAAGTTGAATTTGAAACGCTCACTGCCTATGTCAAGGGTCATATTGCCTGTGTCATAATAACCGAACTCATATATCTCGGGTCTGAAACAGAAATACCGTCCGCTGTTGGAAGTTTTTAAATCATAGGGAACGGAATTATTCTGTACATCAGTTGTATTGGCGTATGTTGAACCCCAATATTCGTCACTGTCTTTTTCGTTCGGGTAAACACCGATAAGCTCAAAATTTCTGTCATAATGAGCGTCTTTCTCAGGAACAGAGGCAGGAAGGTCGAAGTTTACTGTAGGATAGCCAAGACCATTGTATCCGTAATAGCCGTCAACTGCCGACAGGTCAAGAAGCTTTTCGCCGTCAGCGCTTACCTCTGCGGATATATCATAGTAAGCGAGTGTCTTGAAGTTATCTTCACGATGGGAACTGCTGTTGTTATTAGCACGATAATTGTGCAGATCAAGTTGCTCCTGTGTGGGAGTGATCTTCTTGACGTTCAGACCTACAGTAATTTCCTTTCCGCTGTTAACAGCGTCATAGATCTTTTTAAGATCGTCGTTAAGTCCCAGAGTCTGATAAGAATCGCTGTAATAACTATTGTTGCTGTTGTAATTCTTGAGCATATACATCAGATCTTTTGCAAGTATCTGATCATTCTCGCTGTCTGTTGCAGAAGTTACGGGTGAATATTCCACATATTCAAAACCGTTTTCGTTTGCATATGTCTTGGCATTGTTGTTGCCTGCTAAACCGTATATAACAAGATCTTCTACCTTGCTGCCGTCAGACATATATCCGAGGCTTTTTGACATAAGAGTACCACTGCCGAGAACGATGACCTCTTCCAGGTTGGGGCAGTTCATAAAAGCACTGGTATCAATTCTGTTGGTAACACCCATGGGTATAATAACGCTTGTAAGGCTTTCGCATCCGTTAAATGCAGAAGAGTCGATACGTGTTACAGTTGAAGGAATTTCTATTGATTTAAGAGATTTACAATCATTGAAATCAAAGCTGCCTATTTCAGTAACCTTCTGTGGAAGCTTGACTGTTTCAAGAGCAGTACAGCCTGAGAATGTTTCTACAGAGTTTTTCATGGTGATATTGCAGGCGGACAGGTCGGCGCTTTTCAGTGATGTACAGCCTCCGAATACCTGGAATCCCATTTCAAACACTTTGCTCGGAAGAGTAACAGATGTAAGTCCGCTGCCTGAGAAAGCATAGTTGTCAATATGGAGCAGGCTTTCGGGGAGAGTTACCGATTTAAGCTCTGTTTTTCCGCTGAATGCGCTCTGTGAAATGCTGACAGTACCCTCTTTTACGGTATAAGATGAAGGAGCAGTACCCTTATAGCTGTGAAGAATATTTCCTAAGTAAACAGGACCGTCAGACTGATTCTGATACCACTTTGAATTATAGAAGTTATTGCCGTAAATTCTGTAAAAAGAATCCGGAATTGTAATGCTTTCAACATCGGGAACATTTTCAAAAGCCCATCTTGCAATTGTTCTTACGGGCATACCGTCTATCTGTTCGGGGATAACAATGCTTGTACCTGTGCCTTTGTATCCGGTAATTTCGATCTCGCCTACATTGTTACGCCATGTAAAATCGCCTATTGCTTTAACAGTGAAGGATTTTTCTGCTTCTTCGCCATCAGAATCTCTGACAACGACCTTAACGTCAAATGATCCTGCGGATGTGGGTTTAAAGCTTGCGCTCTGTCTTGTGCCGAACTCTGTGCCTATGGTGTTCCACTTATCAGAGGTAATCCTTTTATAGTAGTACGCATAGGTATAAGAACCGCTGCCGCCGTCAGCCGCACCTGTTATCTTTATGTCTTTGCCTAAGTCTGATTGATAAAAGCCGTAATTATCAGTTTCTGCATTGACAGAGGACTTGTTTTTGAGATCATCCGTTACTGTTACTCTGAGAGTAGCTTTCAGTCCGTTTGAAGTAACAGCCGCAATAGTGCATGAGCCTTTTCCTACAGCGGTGATAACGCCGTTTTCGACAGTTGCAACGGCTTTGTTGCCTGTTTTCCAGAATATTTCATCAACATCCGCATCCTCGGGGAGAATAGTTGCTTTAACCTCGGCAGTCTCGCCCTTGGCTATGGTCAGAGCAGTTTTATCAAGCTCGATGGATTCGGGTACAACTATCTTTGTATTGACGAATTTGATGTCATTTTCGGTGGCATAGGTATAAGCATAGCTTTTTTTTGAACCGTAGATAGTCAAGTTTTCTGTATTATCGGAAAATGCGCTGCTTCCTATTTTTGTAACAGATTCGGGAATAGTTATTTCTGTATAGGAATCGCAGCCGTAAAATGTGCCGCCTGAAATTGTTTCAAGACCTTCATTAAGAGTAACAGATTCCAGTGCCCTGCAATTCATAAAAGCATAACTATTTATATATTTTACACTTCCGGGGATAACAATACTTTTTAATGCTGAGCACTGAGCGAAAGCCGAGCTTCCTATTGACTCCACACCCTCGGGAATATTGATTTCCTCAAGTGCATAACATTGGAGAAAATTCCGATTCCAGATTTTCTTTACTCCTGACGGAATTTTTATGCTTTTGAGCTTTGTACAATAAGAAAAACTTGGCAGTTCAGTTATCGTATCCGGCAGGCTGACACTAACAACAGACGTGTTGTTGTAAAAAATGTTTTCTATAGCTGTTACTGTTTTGCCGTCAATTTCGGGCGGAACGTTTACGGTATAATTCAGATCATATAGATTTCCCGTAAAGCTTGTGAGGGTAATAGTACCGTCCTCGTTTTCTTCGTACTCGAAGTCGTAGCAGTAATTATCTTCATTTTCCACCTGAGAAGCAGGATCAGCCGCCATGACCGTTGCGGGCGCAAATGATACGACAGAACCGATCATTGACAGAGCCAGCGCAGATGCAAGTATTTTTCTTGCGGTTTGTTTTCCGACTTTCATCTTTTAATAACCTCCTGATTACTAATTTTTTGCTGCATAATTCACATGAAACACTTACTTTTATATGTAATTTGTTTCCATTAAACAGCGTAGCAAGTATATTATACAATATTTTTTCCCGCAAATGTTGATTTATGTCCGATTTGTCACGTGCCAAATCGGCGGTTATTTGCAATTGTGACGAAAAAATACTTGACAACACAGAAAATATGTGCTCATAAGACGGTCCGGCAATGAATAGTGAATAATGAATAGTGAATAGTGAATAATGAATGTTTGTCACTTTAAACTTAGTCACAAATGCTGCTTCACTTGGGGGGTAGGGGAAATAGGGAGTTTCAAAATAAAAAAGTTTTTTGTGCTGTATTCTCTATAATATATA
>CACWRT010000045.1 GCA_902763365.1 uncultured Ruminococcus sp. | reverse complement strand
TATAATGCGGAAGTCTTCTTCGTTCGCTTATCAGACCGACATCGTGCTCTGCATTCAGCGATACGGCTAAGCGCAGTTCTCCGACCAGCGTGTTATCGGAACTGTGGTATGTGATAATAACCTGCCGTTCATCGTGCCGCGAATAAACCTCGTTGTGGAGCGATATTTTCAGTTTCTCAGGAAACATTCCGTTTTCCCTTTTGAACAGGATAAGAAATGTGTTGTCATCGGTTCGGCAGCATATTTCATGCTGAGCGCATACACATTTTATTGCTGACGCTGTTTCTGCGATTATATCGCTGCGGTAGTTTTCCCCAAACAGATATTCTCCACCGTCCGGGAAACTAAGCTTTACCGCCTGAATGCAGAAGTTATGCCCGGCTTCCTCCACAATGCTTTCAAATTCACGAAGATTGTAGAACCCCGTCAGCGAATCATACAGTGCGGATTGCCGCTGGCATTGCGTGAGATAGTGGATATCATTCTTCATTCGCAGAAATTCCAGCGTATCCGCAACAGTCTTGCTCCAGTCGCGGAAGCTGAAATCATAGCTCGCCGGGCGGTTGTATTTGGGGGGAAGATGTGATATAATTGTAAGGAAGTAGAAAAGGAGGAATAAAGATATGGACAAAATACAGTTTTCTGCGCCGTGTCTTTTCGGTATAGAAGGAATATGTGCAGATGAGCTAAAAAGAATGGAAATAGAAAATGTAAGAGCAGAGAACGGGAAGGTACTGTTTGAAGGTGATATGAATACACTTGCAAGAGTGAACCTGTGCTCAAGATATGCGGAGAGGGTTCATATACTCTTAGGCAGATTCAAAGCATACAGCTTTGAAGATCTTTTTCAGGGAGTTAAAGCCATAGAATGGGAAAACTGGATAAGTAAGGACGAGGCATTTCCTGTAAAGGGTCACAGCGTAAACTCAAAGCTTGCCAGTGTTCCTGACTGTCAGAAGATAATAAAAAAAGCTGTTGTCGGCAGGCTTTCTCAGAAATTTGGCAAAAGCTGGTTTGATGAAACAGGCAGCCGCCACCAGATACAATTTCTCATAATGAAAGACGAAGTCAGCATAATGCTTGATACATCAGGCGAAGGGCTTCATAAAAGAGGCTACCGACGTGATGCAACAGAGGCTCCTATTAAAGAGACACTTGCCGCAGCTATGGCTGACCTTTCTCATGTAAGACCCTTCAGTACTGTTATAGACCCGTTCTGCGGTTCGGGTACTATATTAATAGAATCAGCTCTTAAAGCCCTTAATATTGCCCCGGGAATACAGAGAAGCTTTGCAGCGGAAAAATGGGATTGTATACCTTCTGATATATGGTCGGCTGAAAGGGCAAGATGCCTTGATCTGATAAATCGTGATGTACAGTTTCAGGCATACGGCTATGACATAGATAAAAACGCGCTGGAGCTTACCATGGCAAACGCCAAAAAAGCAAGAGTCGATGACCGCATAAAGGTTCAGCAGAGGGATATAGCAGATTTCCGGACAGAGCTTGACCGCGCGGCTGTTATCGCAAATCCGCCATATGGCGAAAGACTTCTTGATATTGAGCAGGCAAGAGGATTGTATCGTACCATGGGAAGAAAATTTCAGAAAAAACAGGGTTGGAGTTACACTGTCATCAGTCCCGATGATAATTTTGAACGCAATTTCGGAAGACAGGCTGATAAGCGCAGAAAGCTTTATAACGGTATGATAAAATGCCAGGTTTATATGTTTTTTAAAAATCAGCAAACAGCTCAAAGTGTGAAAAAGGAAGTTTGATAGATGAAAATATATACAGAACGGCTTATGCTTGAGCCGCTTGGGACAAAGCATTATAAGACAACATACAGGTATTCTACCGATCCGGAAAACACAGAAATGATGTGCTACCTTCCGTGTGACAGCGGTGAAGAAGTCATGGACTACCTGATAAAATGCGAAAAACAGTGGCAGATGGAAAAGCCTGAATATCTTGATGCTGCGGTCATGCTTGACGGAGTTCATATCGGAGCGGTAAGTATTGAATTGCTTGATAATTACACTACAGGGGAGTTCGGATGGATAATAGACAAAAACTATTGGGGCAGAGGATATGCTGCCGAAGCTGCCCGCTATTTCATGCAGTATATGAAAGATCGTTTTTGTCTGAAAAAGTTTATTGCTCACGCTGATAGTGAGAATACAGCATCTGTCAAAGTCATGGAAAAACTCGGTATGAAAAGAAGCTCTTTTCATGGCGGCAGAAAAAATCGTAATTCTGATGAGGACAGAACGGAGTATCTATATGAAATAAGTTTATTGTAAAACAGGAGAAGATTATGGATTTTGAGAAAGAACTTTATGAGATGAGAAAAAGTTTCAGAGCCGACCGCAGCGGAGTCAAACTTCCCTCACGTCCCACATGGATGAAAGGGGATGATAAGCTTAACTGTATATATACGAATAAAGAACGTACTTTGCGGTACGGCGAGGTATACTATGCCATGGTGGTTCAGGCTAATAAAGCTTTGTTTGAGAGTGTTTTTCCTCTTGACCTTCTGCCTGACTGCAATAATCCCGCAAATCTGATATTCTCGGATTCACGTTACCTTGAAGCTGAACCGATGATACTGGGAGACATTGCCCGTGAATTATTTTCATATAAAGCGGGTGACAGACCTGTTCCTGAGGAATACCGTGAAATTGTTGCATATATCCGTGATGAATATGACAGAAGTATGGTACAGTTTCGTCCGGTGGGCATGGAAGATATGGTGGTTAATTTCATTGCAACACTTGTGTTCAGACCATTCCTGCCTAAGCGTTATCTGAGAAGTTCCCTTATACCTGTTATTGCATCAACGGATATTCCGGACAGTGCTATTATTCTTCCGAAAAAATACTGGACAGATGCTTTTACTGACGCATGGGTAAACAGGCGATTCTGAGTTGTAATTAAATTCGATTAAATATCAAACGTATCATGAAGGAAGTCTGAAAGAATGTTTGCTCTGAGCCTTGAACTCTTAGCTGTGTCGAACTATGAACTGAAAAACGGGAGGTATATATGGCATTCACACATTTACACGTACATACAGTTTACAGCCTGCTTGACGGAGCGAGTAAGATACCCGAGCTTATAAAAAAAGCCAAGGAGTTGGGACAGACAAGTATTGCCATAACCGACCACGGTAATATGTACGGCGCAATAGAATTTTATAAAGCTGCTAAGGCGGAAGGTATAAAGCCGATAATAGGCTGTGAGGTCTATGTGTCGCCGAGAAGACGGTACGACCGGGATAATGAATTTGACAGAACAAACAGTCATCTTATCCTTCTCTGCGAAAATGAAACAGGCTACAAAAACCTTATGAAGCTCAATTCGTTTGCATGGACGGAAGGGTTCTATTATAAGCCGAGAGTGGATCATGAACTGCTGGAAAAATATCATGAGGGACTTATAGCGCTTTCTGCTTGTCTTGCAGGTGAGATACCGAGAGCTTTGATGGATAATGATTTTGAACAGGCTGTAAAGACAGCCCGGTGGTATCAGAGTGTTTTCGGTAAGGATAACTACTATATCGAGGTACAGGATCATGGTATAACCGAGCAGAAACAGATACTTCCGAAGCTTATCAGACTTTCCCGTCAGCTTGACATACCTCTTGCTGCAACCAATGACTGCCATTATATTACAAAAGAGGACAGCAAAATTCAGAATATAATGCTCTGCATACAGACCAACCATACAATAAGTGAAAAAAATCCTATGGCTTTTCCGACATTGGAGTTTTATCTCAAAAGCGAGGATGAAATGAGAAGCCTTTTTTCGGATATTCCCGAAGCAGTGGATAATACTGCTTTGATTGCCGAAAGGTGTAATGTTGAGATAGAGTTCGGTAAGCTCAGACTTCCCAGATTTGATATACCCGACGGTACGCAGGATCATGAGGAATATTTCCGCAGGATTTGCTATGACGGACTTTATAAGCATTATGGCAGCGATCCCGATGAAAAGATAATATCACGTCTTGAATATGAGATAGGCGTTGTATCGGGAATGGGATATATAGACTACTATCTGATAGTCGCAGATTATGTTAACTACGCAAAATCCAAAGGTATTCCCGTGGGCGCGGGACGAGGTTCGGGCGCAGGCAGTCTTGCGGCTTTTTGTATAGGTATTACAGAGATCGACCCGATAAAATACGATCTTCTCTTTGAAAGATTTCTGAACCCCGAAAGAGTGAGTATGCCGGATTTTGATATAGATTTCTGCGCAGAAAGACGTCAGGAAGTCATTGACTATGTTATACGCAGATACGGCGCAGATCATGTTGCCCAGATAGTTGCTTTCGGTACACTTGCCGCAAGGGCGGCAATACGTGATGCAGGAAGAGTTCTTGAGATCCCCCGCGCAGTTATCGACAGGGTTTCAAAGCTTATACCGAGAGAGCTTAATATTACACTCCCGAGGGCGCTTGAAACATCACCGGAGCTTAAAAAGCTTTACGAAAGTGATGGCGGGATCCGCAGATATATTGATACTGCCATACAGCTTGAGGGCATACCGAGGAATACTACAACTCATGCAGCAGGTGTGATCATTACGGATAAGCCTGTTTCCGAATATGTTCCTCTTGCAAAAAATGATGATGTAACTGTTACTCAGTTCACTATGACCGAGCTTGATGAACTGGGACTTCTGAAAATGGACTTTCTGGGATTGCGGAATCTGACTATACTTGAATATGCAAGTGAAATGATACGCAGAAAAGACCCTGATTTTGATATAAGAAAAATCCCCGATGACGACAGTTCTGTTTTTGCAATGTATGCAAGAGGAGATACTGAGGGCGTATTCCAGTTTGAATCGAAGGGGATGAAAAATGTTCTTTTAAGACTCAGACCGGAAAGTATGGAGGATATTATTGCAGTTATAGCATTGTACCGGCCCGGCCCTATGGATTCTATTCCGAGATATATTGAGAACCGCCATAACCCCGAAAAAATCACATATAAGCATCCTCTTCTTGAACCGATACTGAAAGTGACCTACGGCTGTATTATATATCAGGAGCAGGTAATGCAGATATTTCGCACACTTGCAGGCTATTCCCTCGGCAGGGCAGATATAGTGCGCAGGGCAATGGCAAAAAAGAAAAAGAAAGTCATGGACGAGGAAAAGGAGATCTTTATACATGGACTGACGGATGATGACGGAAATGTCCTTGTAGACGGCTGTGTAAGACGAGGGATAGATGAGGAAACAGCTCTTGCTGTTTTTTCTGAGATGGAAAGCTTTGCGTCATATGCCTTCAACAGAGCTCATGCGGCTGCTTATGCATATATTTCATATCAGACAGCCTTTGTAAAGTATCATTATCCGAAGGAGTACCTGTGCGCGCTTATGACGGGTTCGATCGGCGACAGCGGAAAGCTTGCGGTATATATGGACGAGTGCTCAAGACACGGGATAAAAATATTGCCCCCGGATGTGAATGAAAGCGAAGGCGGTTTTACTATAAAAGGCGATAATATCTGTTTCGGACTCAGGGCAGTAAAGAATATAGGATATAAACTTATAGAGTCCATAGTTGAAAAGCGAGAAAGCGGAAAATATACAAGCTTCTATGATTTTTGCAGTCGGCTGTACTCAAGGGATCTGAATAAAAAAGCTTTGGAAAATCTGATAAAATGCGGAGCGCTTGACGGTCTGAACGCCAACAGGCGGCAGATGGTACTGGGCGCGGATAAAATAATGGAACAGGTATCCGATGAGGCAAAAAGCAGGCTCTACGGACAGATGAATTTCTTTTCCTCGGAAACAGAACCGTCATCAGGAGATATCAGACTGCCTGATTCTCCCGAATTTGACCGCAGTGAAATATTGGAGATGGAAAAGGATATAACAGGCATTTATCTCAGCGGTCATCCTCTTTTGCAGTATGATGGCGTTATAAATGAACTCGGTACGGATAAGCTCAATGAAATAATAAATGATGAATCGGGCGCATACCCCGACGGCAAAAAAACTGATTCCATCTGTATGATAGGGAAGATACGGACAAAGATAACTAAGAATAATACCCGCATGGCATTTGTTATGATCGAGGATAAATACGGTTCTGTGGAAATGATAGTTTTCCCCCGTCAGTTCGGAGAATACGGCGGTATGATAACCGAGGGCAGGATCGTGAGAGTGATCGCCTCTGTTGACAGAAAAGATGACGAGCCTGTAAAACTGATATGCGATAATATACTTCCCGTTTCCAAAAATACCTCCGCTGTTCAGATAAAAAAATCTTCTTCCGGCAAAAAGACTCCGAGAGGTCTGTATCTGCGAATAAAAAACAATAAATGCAGGGAATACATAAAAGCTATGCAGATAATTGATATTTTTGACGGACCCGAGCATCTTTTCATCAAATTTACGGAAAGCGGAGAGATCGTCAAAGACCCCGATTCTATGCGTGTTGACCCGAATCGTGTAATGCTTCGTGAGCTTGCCCGCAGAATAGGCAGTGAAAACGTTGTCTTTGTGGAGTAGGATGATCGTATAGCTCAGAGCAGCGGCGGATTCCTCTCCGGGGCATTAAAGATAAACATAATTGATAAAGTTTCGCAGGGGCCTTTTCAAAGGCTTGCGGGGTCCGGGGGCTGCGCCCTTGGTCGCTGCGTTAGCAGCGAAACAAGTCTCCAAATCTTTCGTCAATGTCTTAGGTTGACAGTATATCCCCTCCGGGGAAGCCGAGCGGCAGTTCTTACTTCTTTTTGAACAGGGAAAGTTGGTCACATTTGAAAATTATCTTGATTATCTGACAGAAATTGTTTATAATAGAGATATCTTTATTTTAAGTTGTTCAGGTGGTGGTAATGTATGAGTCCCGACCCTTATGGTAAACAAGGCAAAACAATATCAAAGGAACAGGCCTGCATTGCTGCTGATATATCTGTGCTGTGATATGTCTGCTGAATTGTCGTCTGTTTCCGTTTGGAAAGGATGAGATCACTATGGTCAGTTACTATAAGACTGTAAATGGCAGGATCGAGGAGATAAAGGAGTATGAAGAAGGCTGCTGGGTAAATTGTATAGCGCCCGATGAGGATGAAGTGGATTATCTGCTGGATTTTTTTGATATACCTCCCGAACTCCTGAGAAGCGCGCTGGACGAAGAAGAGTCTGCGCATATCGACAGCGAGGACGATACTACCCTTATAATCATAGACGTACCTGTAGTTGAAAAGGTATCGGGCAGTATCACATATTCAACAATGCCTATCGGTATAATGATAACAGAGAAAAATGTCATAACCGTATCACTCAGAGAAAATACGATAATCACAGAATTTTCCGAGGGTGTTGTAAGAAATGTCATGACAAATTATAAAACACATTTTGTTCTTCATATCATGCTGAGAATGGCAACAAAGTATCTTCAGTATCTTAAACAGATAGACAAGATAAGCAACCGTATTGAGCGGAATCTGCGTAAAAGCGCAAAAAATAAGGAGCTTAATCAGCTGCTTGATGTGGAGAAGTCCCTTGTATATTTTTCATCATCTCTTAAATCGGACGAGATAACACTTGAGAAGGTGATGAGAGGAAGATATATAAAGCTTTATGAAGAGGATCAGGATCTGCTTGAGGACGTGCTTATCGAAGTAAAACAGGCAGTGGATATGACTGCAACATACCTTAATATCCTGAACGGTACAATGGATGTTTTTGCGTCTATTATTTCCAATAACCTTAATGTAATCATGAAGATACAGGCATCTCTTACATTGCTTGTATCTGTTCCGACAGTTATTTCCGGTATCTACGGAATGAATATAATCGGCGGTCTGCCGTTTGATAAGGTGTGGTGGTTCCCGCTGCTGCTTTCGGCAATTCTGATGATAATAGTATATATATTTCTTAAAAGCAAGGATATGTTCTGATGGCGGCGCAGAGCCTGAGCCTCAGGTCTTGTCTTGCAGTCATTTTCTAATCCTATCATTCAATTGCTGATGATTTATGATTTTGAAAGCTCCTGTAAATATTTTACACGAACTCCGATAGTATTTATATAAACAGGTAAACAGGGGGCGCTCATTATATGATGGCGTCCCCTGTTAAAAAGCATTTTATCAAGGTGTGGTGACAGTATATGGATAATAAGATACTATTTCATCTTAATATAAAAAAAGATATTGATGTGCACTATGCCATACTTCCCGGTGATCCCGGACGTGTGGATAAAATAGCAGCATATATTGATTCGCCTGTGCTGCTGGCTTCTAACCGTGAGTTCAGGAGTGTGCTGGGCAGTATAGACGGAGAAAAAGTTATCATTACCTCAACAGGTATAGGCGGTCCGTCAGCTGCTATAGCGCTTGAAGAACTGTACAAGATCGGAGTAAAAAACATTATAAGGATAGGTACGTGCGGCGCTATGCAGCAGAATATTGTTCCCGGAGATGTGATAATCCCTACTGCGGCTGTGCGCATGGAGGGGACATCAAGAGAGTATGCGCCGATAGAGTTTCCGGCTGCTGCCGATCATGATATGGTATGTGCGCTTGTAAGCTCTGCAAAGCAGCTTGGACTTACTTATCATACAGGTATAGTTCAGAGCAAGGATTCTTTTTACGGTCAGCACTGTCCCGAAACAATGCCTGTATCATATGAACTGAAACAAAAATGGCAGGCATGGATAGACCTTGGAGTACTCGCTTCCGAAATGGAAACGGCAGCCTTGTTTACTGTGGCACATACAAGACGAATACGTGCAGGCTGTATACTTCATGCGCTCTGGAATCAGGAAAGAAAGGCCGCAGGTAAATGTGACCCTGTGGATTTCGACCTTGATGTAACGATAAGAGCAGCCGTTAATGCGCTTAAAGCAATCATAGGTGATGATAATGGGAAATAAGCCGAGAATACTTGCCGTAGTCGGTCCTACGGCTTCGGGAAAAACGGCGCTTGCGGTTGAACTGGCATTAAGGTTTAACGGCGAAGTTATATCGGCAGATTCTATGCAGATATATAAAGGTATGTCCATCGCAACCGCTAAGCCCGATGAAAATGAAATGAAGGGAATAAGACATCACCTTATAGATTTTCTTGAGCCGACAGAAACCTTTTCTGTATCAGATTTTGTGAATCTTGCGGATAGGACTGCAAAAGATATACTGAGCAGAGAAAAGCTTCCGGTGCTGTGCGGAGGTACAGGCCTATATATAAGATCATTTGTTGAGAATATACAGTTTACAGAAGAAAAAAGCGATCCTGCGCTCAGAGAGGAACTTAACCGCAGATATAAAAATGAAGGCGGCGAAAAGCTGATAGAAGAGCTTTCAGAGTTTGATCCCGAAACAGCGCAGAAGCTTCATCCCTCGCAGTCTAAGAGAATAGTAAGGGCTATTGAAATATACCGCTTGTCAGGGATAACAATGTCTGAAGCAGTAAGACGGTCAAGATCTGTTCCGTCACCTTATGACTTTACAATAATAGGCATAACCTATGCCGACCGGCAAAAGCTATATGACAGGATAGACAGAAGAGTTGATATGATGCTTGAAAAAGGTCTGATAGAAGAAGCAAAAGCATTTTACAGAAGCGCAGCCGGCTGTACGGCCTGCGCAGCTATAGGCTATAAAGAGCTGAAGCCTTATCTTGACGGAAACTGTTCTCTTGAAGAAGCAGTGCAGCGCCTCAAGCAGGAAACAAGACATTATGCCAAGCGTCAGCTTACATGGTTCAGAAAAGATAATAATATAAACTGGATCGAGGCCGATAAAACTGCCAATATCACAGAAGAAGCATATAGAATAGCTCAGAGCTCAGGGCTCAGAGCTGAGAGCGCTTTATTGCTTTGAACGTAAGCTGTGCAGCAGTCAAGACGGTGAATCATTGCAGTAAAATTTTCGTGCGTCTGAGGCGGCAGATTCGGGGCATAAGCGACGCCCCGGGAGCCCGCAGGGCGATGTCAGTGTAAAAAGTAAGGGGGAATAGTATGGAAAAAGACAGTATAGCTATGATAAGGAAAGTAGCGCTGGCTATAGTGACTATACTCATAATAGCATATGTCATTTCTGTAGCGGTAAAGGCGAATTTTACGCAGATAAAGACAGAGTCTGCCACACTTATGACAGTATCCGATTCTATACCTGCTACGGGATATTTTATACGTGACGAGAGCTATATAACATATGACGGAAACGGGGTAATATCCTACACTCTTAATGACGGAGATAAAATATCGGTGGATGAGCCTGTTGCAAACATTTACAAAAACACGGAGGAAGCTACCGATAAAAGAAACATTGAAAAGCTTGAACAGCAGATAGCAAATCTGCAGCAGCTTGAGGATACAGACGAAACTGCAATGCAGCCGCCTGATGTAATAGATAAAAACATAAGCGCAAACCTTTCGAGAGCAAGAATAAGCGCATCGCAGAAAAATTTCACCGAAGCTGACAAATGCGTAAATACCGCGCTGTACAGTATTAACCAAAGACAATTGGTAACACAGAAGACCGACGGCTTTTCGGATAAGATATCACAGCTTCAGACAAAGGTCGATACGCTTAAAAAGAAATATCCCAAAACACAAAAGAATAATTCGGTAGTTTCTCCGAAAACAGGTTATTTTTCAAGCGTGGTTGACGGATACGAAAACTACTACACTACCAAAGACCTTGACAGGCTTGAGGTCGGAAGCCTTGATGAATCAAAGCTTGTAAAAAAAGAAGTGGGAGATAACGTTATCGGAAAGACGATCGAAGGAGTATACTGGTACATAGCCTGTGAGGTGAGCGCAGAGGAAGCTATACAGATAGAAGAAGCCTCAGATCTCAGCGTTGATATACCGCTTGCCAACAATAATAATATTTCGGTTGAGCTTCATGAAGTAAGACAGAAAACAAAGTCGTCAAGGGCAATTGTCATACTTAAAGGCAGCTATATGAATAAGGAAATGATAAATCTCAGAAAAGAAGATATCTCGATAGTAAAAAATACTTACGAGGGTATCTATGTTTCAAGATCAGCTGTTCATGAAAAACAGATAACAGAGGAAGTAACCGATCAGAACGGTGTTGCAAAAAAAGAAACGAAAACCGTAAACGGTGTATATATAATGATAGGAAATGAGCTTCTCTTTAAACAGATAAAACCGCTGTATACAGGAGAAGGCTATATAATCTGTGAGCAAAATCCCAGAGCGGAGGATCTCGTAACACCCGATATAGGTATCCTTAAAGCAAATGATGATGTTGTAGTAGAAGGAGCAAATCTTTATGATGGAAAAATTATCGACAGAACAGGTACGTAGACTTGAGGATGTAAAGGCTAACTATGAAGAAATAGTGGGCAGTATTGAAAAAGCTGCCGTAAAAAGCGGCAGAAAGCCGGAAGATATAACATTCCTTGCGGCAACCAAAACAGTAGAACCCGAAATAATAAACTATGCCATTTCTCTCGGACTGAAAAAGATAGGCGAAAACAGAGTTCAGGAGCTTTTGTCAAAATATGACGACTATGATCTTGAAAATGCCGATCTCCAGTTTATAGGTCACCTTCAGAAAAATAAAGTGAGACAGATAATTGGCAAGGTGTCTATGATACAGTCGGTTGACAGCGTAAAACTTGCTGAGGAGATATCTAAACAGTCCGTTAAAAATAATCTTATTACTGATGTTCTGATAGAGGTAAATATTGGAAGAGAAGAAAACAAGTCGGGAATTATGCAGGAACAGGCTGATGAAATATTGGCAGAAATTGCGGGTTTTGAGGGTCTGAAAGTCCGTGGACTCATGTCAGTACCGCCGATTTGTGACTCTAAACAAGATATTTTTAAATATTTTGATAAAATGTACAAAATGTTTATTGACATTTCGAGTAAAAAAATGGATAATATAAGTATGGACTTTTTGTCAATGGGAATGTCCGATGATTATAGCGAAGCTATTCTGTCCGGTGCTAATATGATAAGAGTGGGCTCAGCACTTTTCGGCACCAGAATATACAGATAAAAATAGGAGGAGAAAACTATGGCTAATATTATGGGAAAGTTCAAGAGCATATTAAAAACACCTGAGGAAGAAGTAGCTTACGATGATGAATATTATGATGATACAGAGGCTATGGATGCAGACGGGGAGGATGAAGAAATGGATTACGATGAACCCGAGGAGCAGGCAGAAGATACAGGCGCTCCCGCAGGAAATAACAACGTTATAAGCATACACGATTCGTCAGCAGTCCAGTTTGTACTTTTCAAGCCCGAATCCTTCGATCCTTCGGTAAAGGAAATGGCTAATGAGCTGATGAAGAGAAATACGGTTATCCTTAATGTTGAGGATACAAATAAGGATGTTTCAAGAAGGATCATAGATTTCCTCGGCGGCGTTGCATATGCAAACAGCGGAAACGTTAAGAAAGTGGCGGAGGATACCTTCATCATTATGCCGAGCAATGTTACTCTTTCAGGTCAGGACGCTATGGATGAAGTGGGCAGCGATAACGTTTACTTCTGAGATACATAACGCCGGATAAAGATCATTGAGGGGGGGATAATCGTGATAACTTTGGAAGAGATAGAAAATATCAGTTTCCGCAAGGCAGGGTTCAGCGGATATAAGACAGAGGACGTTGACGATTTTGTCGATGAGGTCGTAGAAAAGGTAAAAAGCCTTGAGCTTACACAAAAGGAGCTTGAGCTGAAGATCGAGAACCAACAGTCAGAGATCGCCAAGTTCAAGGAAAAGGAAGACAGCGTACAGAATGTTCTTATAAATGCTCAGCTTTCTGCAAAGCAGACTAAGGCTGACGCTGAAAGAAAATCTCAGGAAAAGTTAGATGAGGCAGAGGCCGAGGCTAAAAGGAAAGTCGAAGAGGCTGAAAAGAAGGCAAATGAGATTTTGTCGGAAGCTCAGGAAAAAGCCGATCAGCTCAATTCCGATACTGATGCAAAGGTAGAGGAGCTGATGAATCAGGCGCTGAATGAATCTTCCGATAAGATAGATGAAAATAACCGCATTATTGTGGAACAGAAAAAGAGTATACTTGCTCTTATGAGTGAAGCAAATAAATTCCGCAATTCACTTTTGCAGGCATATAAGAGTCACCTGAACATTATCAATTCAATGCAGAAGGGTGAGGATGTCAAGAAAAAGCAGAAGGAACTTGAGGAAAACTACCCCGAAGTGCAGGGCAACAGACCTGAACAGAAAACAGTGTCCGAGCCGACAGACTCTGATGAAACTGAAACGGTTCAGGCTGATGACGGCGAACAGCCGAAAGAAGGATAATTAAGGTTAAAAACCACGTCCGACACTTATGTGTCGGATTTTGGGTTATATCAGATTGAAAGAGGAGAGAAAATTAATGCCGCAGGATTATAATAAGACTTTGAATCTGCCAAAGACGGATTTTCCCATGAGAGCAGGACTTCCTAAATCGGAGCCTCTGACCCTCAAGCGCTGGCAGGAGAATGACGCTTACAATAAGCTTATGGAGCTGAATGACGGAAAGCCGCTTTATGTGCTTCATGACGGACCTCCGTATGCAAACGGTGATATACACCTTGGTCATGCGCTCAATAAGACTCTTAAAGATATTATCGTAAGATATAAGAACATGACCGGATTCAAGTCGCCGTATGTTCCCGGTTGGGATACCCACGGACTTCCGACAGAACTTAAAGCAAGAGCTAAGGCGGGCGTCAGCAACAGTGACGCAATTTCCGATGTTGAGCTGCGTAAGATATGCCGTGAGTTTGCCCTGACTTATATAGACGGTCAGCGCGAACAGTTCAAGCGTCTCGGCGGAATTGCCGAGTGGGATAATCCTTATATAACCCTGACTCATGATTTTGAAGAAAAACAGATAGAAATATTTGCCGAAATGGCAAGCAAGGGATATATATACAGAGGTCTTAAACCCGTATATTGGTGTCCTGATTGTCAGACTGCGCTTGCAGAAGCCGAGATAGAGTATGCGGAGGATCCCTGTCACTCTATTTATGTTAAATTCAGAGTAACAGATGATATGGGCAAGCTCAGTGAAATGGGTGCAGATATTAAAAATACATATTTTGTAATATGGACAACTACTACCTGGACTCTTCCGGCAAACCTTGCAATATGCGTAGGACCGAGATATAATTACAGCCTTATCAAATGCGGCGGTGAGTTCTATGTTATGGCAGAAGAGCTTTATGCTTCGGCTATGGAAGCAGCCGGCAAGGAAAACTATGAAGTTATCGGTACAATAAAGGGCAGCGAGCTGGAATATATGAAGACTGCTCATCCATTCCTTGACAGAACGTCACTTGTGATCGTTGGCGATCATGTTACACTTGAGAGCGGTACAGGCTGCGTACATACAGCTCCCGGTCACGGTGTAGACGACTATAATGTGTGCAGGAACTATCCCGAGATACCCATGGTTGTTCCGGTTGATGCAAAGGGCAGACTTACAGAAGAAGCCGGTCAGTTTGCAGGACTTCTGACAGAAGATGCAAACAAGCCTATTGCAGAATACCTTGAGCAGACAGGCGCGCTTTTTGCGCTTAAAAAGATAATCCACCAGTATCCTCATTGCTGGAGATGTAAAAATCCTGTTCTTTTCAGAGCGACCAAGCAGTGGTTCTGTTCTGTTGACGATATAAAGGACGCAGCCATTGATGAGATAAAGAAGATCGAATGGATCCCGGCATGGGGCGAAGACAGAATAACATCAATGGTTCGTGAGCGTAAGGACTGGTGTATCTCACGTCAGAGAAAATGGGGCGTTCCGATCCCGATATTCTTCTGTAAGGACTGCGGCGAGCCTGTAATGGAGAAGGATGTAATGCTTCACGTTGCAAAGCTTTTCGGTCAGTCAGGATCGGATATCTGGTACGAAAAGAGTGCAGATGAGCTTATTCCGGAAGGACTTGCCTGCCCGAAATGCGGATGCAGGACATTTGATAAAGAAAAGGATATTATGGATGTATGGTTCGATTCAGGTGTATCCCATATTGCTACCTGCGAAGCGCGTCCGTATCTTACATGGCCTGCCGATCTTTATCTTGAAGGCGCTGACCAATACAGAGGATGGTTCCAGTCATCACTTCTTACATCAGTTGCCGCAAGGGGAAGAGCGCCCTATAAGGCAGTTGTAACACATGGCTGGGTTGTTGACATGGAAAAGAAGAAGATGTCGAAGTCTGCCGGCAACGGTATGTCGCCTGCCGAAATAATCGACAAGTACGGCGCAGACATTCTCAGACTCTGGGTATCCTCTACAGACTACCATGCTGATGTAAGAATATCAAAGGAGATACTTGCTCAGCTGAGCGAAGCATACAGAAAAATAAGAAATACTGCAAGATATATTCTCGGCAATATCAGTGACTTCGATCCGGATAAGGATATGGTTTCGGATGATGAACTTCTTCCCATAGATAAGTGGGCGCTGATGAAGCTTGATGAGCTGAACGATAAGGTAAGAAAAGCATATGACAGCTTTGATTTCCATATAGTATATCAGGCGCTTCATAACTTCTGTGTAGTTGATATGAGTAACTTCTACTTTGATGTTCTGAAGGACAGACTTTATACAGAACAGCCTGACGGAGTTCTCCGCAGAGCAGCTCAGACAACTATTTACAAGATACTTGACGCTATGACAAGACTTGTTTCCCCGATACTTGTATATACATCTGATGAGATCTGGCAGTATATGCCGCATGATAAGACTGCCAATGCAGAGAATGTACTTTTCAACGATATGCCCGTAAAGACAGGAGTTACTCTTGACGAGAGCTTTATCTCAATGTGGGACAGAATCCATGAAACAAGAGATATCGTTAAAAAAGCTATCGAACTGGAAGTCAAGAGCAAGAATATCCGTTCTTCGCTTGAAGCAAAGGTTACACTTAAATGCAGCGGAGAGCAGTATGATTTCCTCAAATCTGCGGAAAGCGAGCTTGCAGCAGCATTTATCGTATCTGCCGTTGAGATAGTAAAGGAAGATGCAGGAGAAATGACAGTTGAGGTTGCACACGCTGACGGCGGAAAGTGCGAACGCTGCTGGATATTCAGTGATACGGTAGGTCAGGACAATGAGCATCCGACACTTTGCAAACGCTGCGCAGGCGTTATAAAGTCAATGAACAGCCTTCTTGAGGCATGATTATTGGCGGGGGAACCTCAATTCTGTCAATCTAAGTATATACATCACTGCCCTAAGGTCGTACCTCATTTAGTGAGTATCTTTACAAGGGCACGGAAATAAATTTTCAAAAAATATATAATATAAAATTCGTTTTTTTAGGAAAGGGGTCCGGGGAAGAACCCTTTGTTTTCAAACAAAGGGTTTCCCCCGGGATAGCTGCCCTTTTTGAAAGGAACGTGAGAAATGACGATAATTATAGCTGTTGTGGCGGCTGCTTTGATAGTAGCTGTGGATCAGGTGATAAAGTATTTTATATATGAGAACCTGCACCCTAACGGACGGGTAGAAGTGATAGAAAATCTGTTTTCTTTGGTGTATTCGGAAAACAGGGGAGCCGCATTCGGTATTTTTCAGGATGGTACGATATTTTTTTCGGCTGTAACTATAATTCTGATAGGCGTGTTTATGTATCTCATGATCTCCGGAAAGTTTAAAGGAAAGCTGTTTACTGCTGCGGTAATTCTCATAATAGGCGGAGGTATCGGCAATCTTATTGACAGATTGTTCAGAGGGTTCGTTATAGATTATCTGTCAGTATCATTTTTTCCGCCGATATGTAATTTTGCCGATTACTGTATAACTATAGGGGCTTTTCTGTTTGTTTTCTGTATACTGCTGCTGCCCGAAAATAAGCAAAAGCAAAACGAGGAGACAGAGAATGACGAAGAATGAATTTCTCGTAGAAGAAAATGATGCAGGCAAACGTATAGACAGCTTTTTGGCTGAATGTATTGATGATATTACGCGAAATGCCGTACAAAGACTCATAGAAGATAGTAATGTCAGCATTAACGGCAAAGTTCCGTCAAAGAATTATAAATTAAAGATCGGCGACACCATAACGGTAGTAATTCCGGATCCTAAGCTTCCCGAGGCAAGACCGGAAAACATTCCTATAGAGATAATCTACGAGGATGACGATCTGCTTGTAGTTAATAAACCAAAGGGAATGGTGGTTCATCCCGCGCCGGGAAATTATGAAGGGACTCTTGTCAATGCGTTATTATATTACTGCGGTGATAGGCTATCGGGCATAAACGGAGTTCTTCGTCCGGGAATAATACACAGAATAGACAAGGATACGAGCGGTTTGCTGATCGTAGCGAAAAACGATAATTCTCATCGTCTGCTTGCGGAGCAGATAAAGGAGCACAGCTTTACCAGAAAATACAGAGCGGTCGTATACGGCAATCTGAAAGATGACGAGGGTACGGTGAATGCACCCATCGGACGTCATCCCGCAGACAGAAAGAAAATGACTGTGACTCTGAAAAACTCCAGAGAGGCAGTCACACACTATAAAGTATTGAAAAGATATCAGGGATTTACATATGTTGAACTTACGCTTGAGACAGGCAGAACTCATCAGATAAGAGTTCATATGTCAAGCATAGGACATCCTGTGGCAGGTGATCCTGTATACGGACCGAAAAAAGTGATAACCTCTTTAGGCGGTCAGTGTTTACACGCATTTTATATAAGCTTTGTACATCCTGTAACGGGTGAGACTCTTAGTTTTTCTTCGGAGCTGCCGGACTATTTTACAAAATTTCTTGATTCATTACACGAATAAAAAAACAGACTTCCTGTAGGTTTAAAAGCAGGGAGTCTGTTTTTCTTTTAATTTATCTCAATATTCTTCAGAATTTCATCATACACCGCGCTGTCGGATTCACGGCAATTGAGTATTACCTGTGTATACCCGCCTTCCTCAACTCGGGCTTTCATGTATGACTGTACAGTATTCTTATGACTGTCGGTAATCATTGTTTTTACAAAAACAATGTCATTCTCTGTTTGTTCTGTACTATGCGCGCCGTATTTTTTTGTAAGATATTTCACAAAGCTTTCTTTAGTAAGCTCTTCTGAAGAAATATATTCGATCTGAAGGCTTGCATTGCCGTCCTCTGTTGTCAGATAAATACCGTTATCGGGATCAAATATAAGCGATCTGTCTTCGCTGCAGAATTTATTCGGGAATATCACTGTATAGGGATGATATTCGGAGTTACTTTTGTAACGAAGATGAGTTGAATCTATCTCTTCGACATTATGAGGGTAAACTACATTGTTTGTACGTGCCTTTGCTGCAGGCGCTTCATCTGCCGGTTCGGGCAGCGAAACACTAAGTTCATCCTGAAAAGCGGGTACGGTATTATTCTGTGAACAGCCTGTATACAAAACGACTGTGGTCAATAATATCAGAATTATCAGTTTTTTTTTCATTATCTGAAACCTCCGTTATTATCTGTGGCGTTTTGAAGCCTTTCGAGTTTGTTTCTTGGTGGAGGATCTTTTTGTATCCTTAACTTTATTATTTTTATTTTTGTTGTTTCCGGAGTTTTTGTCCGAGCGCCTGCCGCCGTTGTAATTATTTCTGCGTCTGGCAGGTTCTTCATAGATAGAAGCTTTAACAGGTCTGCCGCAAACCTTTGCGCCGTACATTTTATCAAGGACTTCATCAACAGAAACAGAAGGCACAGCTACAACGGACCAGTCATCGTAGATCTCTATTTTGCCTATATCGCTGCCGTGAAGCATACTTCTTTCAGTGATGGACGCAAGTATATGGTTAGGCGCGACTCTGCTTGCGCGGCCGATATTAAGCATTATTTTTGAGAAATCCGTATGACCGTTCTTGCTGTATTGTTTGCGTTCGGCTTTTATGTCATTTATTCTTATCTCCTTTTCGGAGAAATTCATTTGCAAAGCGGCAGATGCAATATCAAAAAGGGAATAACCTTCCGACAAAAGCATATTTACCATATTATTATACCTTTCATGCACGCCGCTTTCAAGTATTTCTTCTACATAAGATATATTTTTTTCGGATATGCGATAGTTTATATCATCGCTTGTAGGTATATCTACCTGTTCTATTTCGGCTTTGAGTCTGTGGACTATATCAAGAAGTTCCAGTACCTGACGTCTTCCGCTGCATATTGTGATTGAATTACCCTTTTTGCCTACACGTCCGGTTCTGCCGATCCTGTGAACATAATATTCATTATTCTGGGGTATATCATAGTTAAAAACAAATTCCACATCGTTTACATCTATACCTCTTGCGGCAACATCGGTTGCTACAAGGATAGAAGTTGCGCCTGATCTGAATTTATCCATAACGGTGTTTCTCTGTGATTGTTTCAGGTCTCCGTGGAGTGCCTCGGCATTAAATCCGTCGCGGCTGAGAGCGGCTGAAAGTTCTTCCGCCTTTTTTTTGGTATTGCAGAACACGATGGACAAAGACGGGTCAAAATAATACAGCAGAAGTTTGAGAGCATCTGTTTTTCTTCCCATAGGCACATCGACATAAGTCTGCCTTATGTTGTCCAGTGTTATTTTTTTATTAGCAGTTTCGATCACAACAGGATCTTTTTGAAATTCTGTAGTTATGGACATTATAGCAGGCGGCATGGTAGCAGAAAACAGAACTGTTTGTCTGTCCTCGGGTGTTTCTCTGAGGATAGTTTCCATATCTTCTTTAAAGCCCATGCTTAGCATTTCATCTGCTTCATCAAGTACGGCAAGACGAACATGGTCAAGTTTAAGTGTTCGTCTTCTCATATGGTCCATTATTCTTCCCGGAGTACCTATGACAATATTTGCTCGTTTCAGTCTTGTTATCTGTCTGTCCATAGGCGCGCCGCCGTAGACTTCGACAGGGCGTATGCTTTCGCAGTATTTTGTCAGCTTCTTGATTTCATTGCAGCATTGTATTGCAAGCTCTCTTGTAGGCAGCATTATTATTGCCATAACATTTGATTTGTCGGCAGAGCTTCGTATCATTTCTATTGCAGGTATAGCAAAAGCCATTGTTTTGCCTGTACCGGTCTGTGAGCGTCCGATTATGTCACTACCTTCTCTAATGGCAGGTATTGCTGCCGACTGGATAGGGGTAGGCGTAATAAATCCCATATCATCTATTGCGCGTCTGATATTCCCTGACAACTCAAGATCTTCAAATGTCATCTCTTCATTATAATTTTCCTTTTGTTCCATTATTTTCCTTTTCCTTATTTATATTTTAATGCCTCTCTATTCTAACAGAACCTCAATCTTTTGTCAACCGGCGAGCCGCCAGCGTGACGCTGGACCCTAAAACGCGGGTATCGCTCCGTCCGGCGAGCCGCCGGACCCTAAACGCGGGTATCGCTCCGCTTCGCATCCGCTCTGAACTCGCCGTTCAGGCTTTACTGCCCGCGTATCAGGCTTCTTGA
>CACWRT010000044.1 GCA_902763365.1 uncultured Ruminococcus sp. | reverse complement strand
TCTCATTTTTCATAGCTGACATTTGTTTTGTTTGTCATTGAGCCGCTTAAAAAGCCTGATACGCGGGCAGTACAGCATGAACCGCAAGTTCAGAGCGGAGCGTAAGCGCAGCGATACCCGCGTTTAGGGTCCAGCGTCACGCTGGCCGGCGGGCCGGTCGGTTGTTTTTTTTTATGGAGTGTGGTATAATAACAACATGAAGATGAGCAGTGACATGGTGAAGTAAAATAGTCAGAAATGACATTTTCAAAATAGCTGCTGATGAAAACAAAATTCAGAAAAAAGGATGATGAAAGGTGTTAAAACTTGAGAATATCTCATGGGATACTCCGGGCGGTACAGAAGTCCTGAAGGGACTGGATCTTGAGATATCTGACGGAAAACTGGTAGTTATTACCGGTCCTAACGGCGGAGGTAAAACAACGCTCGCCAAAATAATAGCAGGTATCTATACCCAAAAAACAGGCAGGATAATACTTGACGGGGAGGATATTACTTCCCTCGATATAACACAGCGTGCCGAAAAGGGAATCAGCTTTGCGTTCCAGCAGCCGGTACGTTTTAAAGGCATAACTGTGCGCAAACTCATTGAAATAGCTTCGGGCGAAAAAATGAAGGAGCATGATCTTTGTGATATACTCAGCAAGGTCGGACTTTGCGCAAGAGAATATATTAACAGAGAGATAGATTCCACTCTTTCGGGCGGAGAAATAAAAAGAATCGAAATAGCTTCGGTTCTTGCAAGACATTCTACTCTCAGTCTTTTTGACGAACCCGAGGCAGGTATCGACCTGTGGAGTTTCTCAAATCTTATAAACGTATTTCAGGATATGAGAAAGGATCTGAAGGGCACACTCATAATAATCTCACATCAGGAGCGTATACTTGAAATTGCCGATGAGATAGTTGTGGTGGCTGACGGAGGTATAAAGGCAAAAGGTAGAGCAGACGAAATGATGAAAATACTGATGAGCAGCAACGGCATTTCCGGAGTCTGTTCAAAACAGGAGGAGCTTCTGAAATGAAAAAAATCACTGAAGATCTTTTAAGAGAAATATCAGAATGGAACGGCGAATTCAAGGGAGCGTATAATATCCGTGAGGACGGTGCTTGTGTAGGTCGTGTTTCAAGTAAAAATATACGCATAGTGTCAAAAAAGGATCAGCCAGGTCTTGAGATATTTGTGGCAGCAGGTACAAAAGATGAAACTGTATCTATACCTGCCTGTGTTACGCACGGAGATATTGACGACCTTGTTTACAATGACTTCTTTATCGGAGAAGATGCTGATGTAACAATAGTTGCCGGCTGCGGTATACACACCGAGACAGGCGAACCTGCAAGACATAACGGTATTCACCGCTTCTTTGTCGGAAAAAATTCTAAAGTAAAATATCTTGAAAAGCATATAGGTACAGGTCACGGAACCGGTCTGCGTTCAATTGACCCTGTAACCGAGGCTGAACTCGAAGAAGGAAGCCTGCTGGAAATGGATACGGCACAGATAGGCGGCGTTGACAGAACTCTCAGAAATACCAAGGCAAAGGTTGGCGCAGGTGCAAAATTGCTGATAAGAGAGCGTATTCTTACCGAAAAAGAACAGACGGCTCAGACTGAATTTGAAGTAGAATTGAACGGCAAGGATTCGGGAGTTGATCTTATTTCACGTTCTGTTGCAAGGGATAATTCACGTCAGGGTTATCATTCTGTAATTATAGGCAACGCTCCCTGTACAGGTCATTCGGAATGTGATGCTATTATTTCCGAAAACGGTAAGGTCGATGCTGCACCCGAACTTCATGCGCATGACAATGACGCTGCACTGATACATGAAGCTGCTATCGGAAAGATTGCAGGAGAACAGATACTCAAGCTGCGTACCTTGGGACTTACGGAAGAAGAAGCAGAGGCAACTATAATAGACGGCTTCCTCAGCTAATATAATAATAAAACAACCCGAAGACATTTCAAAGTTGATGTCTTCGGGTTGTTTTTAGTGTTTTATCTTCCGTCTCTGTGACGAAGTATGACTCCAACGGTTTTGAACATAAGCTTCAGATCTACCCAGAGACTTCTTTCGCGGATGTATTTTCTGTCAAGCTCCATCCACTGCTCAAAGGAAATATCATTGCGGTTTCTGCTTGCCTGCCAGTAGCAGGTCAGTCCCGGTTTGACCATAAGCCGTATCCTGTCACTGTCACTGTACTGCGCAACTTCTTTAGGAAGCGGTGGGCGAGGTCCTACAAATGACATATGTCCGAGAAAAATATTCATCATCTGGGGCAGCTCGTCAATGTTTGTCGCGCGAAGGAATTTTCCTATTTTTGTTATTCTCGGATCATCCTTGATCTTGAAAACAGGACCGTCCGCTTCATTTTTTTCCATCAGCTTTTCTTTTTGGGATTCTGCATTCATACACATGGTTCTGAATTTGAAAAGCTTGAAAGGCTTTCCGTTCTTACCGACTCTTTCCTGAACAAAAAAGGGATGGCCTTCACCGTCATCGGCAGCAACAAGAATAGCTATTATCAGATAAAACCACCAGAACAGCAGCATAAATATCAAAGATACTATCAGATCAAACAACCTTTTTATAAAATCAAAAACGGGCTTTTTCTTAACTTCCAAGTCAAGCACTCCTTCGGTACAGATTATTTAGATTAGAAAAGATCATAATTAAAATAAAAATATTATTGTGTCTGATACCGAGATCATAACCACATTCCAAGTATTTTCTTAGGTTTTTTAAGCTCGGGTTCGTCTACGTATCTGCCTTTGAAAACATCACGGGCGTTTTTCTCAAACCAGTCTACATAATCCTCGCCGTATTTTTTCTTTACAAAGCGGAATGCTTCTTTCAGGTTGGGACAGCGGTTTTTCATATTATGTGCATCCGTGCAGATGAGCTGAGCCATTCCCCATTTTATGTATCTGAGAGCTGCTTTATCACCTTCAAGTATAGCTCCTGCATTTATCTGGGCAACACATCCCTGCTCTATAAAGTCAAACAACTGAACAGGATCTTCCGTAAAATAAGGGTATCTTTCTACGTGTGCAAGTACCGGAGTGTATCCTCTGTTAAGTATATCCACTATAGTATGTTTAAGTCCGTAAGGACGCTGATCCGTAGGGAATTCTATCAGGATATAATTTGTGTCCTCATAGCAAAGGGGGTCAAGTTCGGTTTCATTGAGTTTTGTGGAGAAATATATCTCACATCCCAGCTTGAACTTTATTCCCAGATCCGATACACCGGGAACAGCCATAAGCTTTTCATAGCTTTTCTGTCTTACCTCTACAAACTCATCCACGTCTATCCTGCTGAAATTGAAGTGGGGAGTGAAAGCTATAGCCTGAACTCCTTGCTTTTTTTGCTCTTTCAGCATACTCAGTGATATTTCTGTATTTTTTGCACCGTCATCAATAGACGGCAGTATATGGCAATGTAAATCGATCATTATTCCTATATCCTTTTTTCTAAAATATTTTTTATTTCTTCACAAAAATTCAGCAGGTGAGCCTTTTTGGAAATAATCCCGCAAAGAGCACACCTGCATAGATATTTTAAATATTATACGCTTTTGTTAAAGCTCTTTGTATCGACTGACGGGATCATTCCTAAAATAGGAATACCAAGTACTCTTGTCAGATCTTCCTCTGTTTTGAAAGTATTGTTTGAGAATTCCCTGATAAGAATTATAGCAAGCATCAGTACAAATCCGACAACGGCACCGATAAGACCGTTTCTGACATTATTCGGGCTGACCGGAGCACCGCCGTTTGTTATTCTTGCGGAGCTTATGGTTTTTATGGAACCCGAGGCTACTTTTTTCTGTATTTCATGCGGGGCAACCTTGATTATTTCGGATACCACCTTTTTAGCATACGCTGCATCCTTATGTCTCATGGTTATTTCTATAACCTGAGTGGAATTGATTGTTGAAACAGTGATATTCTTTTTAAGCTGGTCACTTGTAACATTAAGACCAAGATTCTGAACCACAGGAACCATTACGGCATCGGATTTGATTATTATGGAATAAGCGTCAGCCAGACTCTGCGCGGCAGATATTTCGGTTGAGTTTACCGTTGCTTTGCTCTTATTAAGGTTGTTTACGATGAGTATCGCACTTGCCTCATATTTTTTAGTAATAAAAAAGCGGGAATAAACATAGAATCCGGCACCGAAAACCGCGGCAACAAGCAGCAGAGGAATTATATTCCTTTTAAAAAGATTAATAATGACGCTGAAGTCAATTTCTCTTTCGCCCGATCTTTCAATATTTTCTTCCATTGTCCCAGATCACTCCTTAGGAAGTTTTTAAATACAGTAAATAATACACTGTTCATACACTATATCCCTATTTTTAACTTACCTATCCATTATACATTTATCATCATAATTTGTCAACCGTTTTTTAATTCGGCTCCAAAGTTTAGTTATCATTATTAAGGTTATGTACCATGTGATGAGAAGCTTAGTAAAATATGGACAAGTTTTATTTCATCTATAAAGCTCTGCGGTTCTGTCGGTCAAACTCTCTAATGTTTTTTGTGAAATATATGAAAGATATTTTGTTTTATTTCTGTTTTGTCTATAATTTCGCTGCTTTTGTCAGCAGAATTTTCGTTAAGAAAAATCACTTGCGCTACATAATATATGTCATGTTTTACATGAACTTTTATACATTAAGTAAGGAATTATCCGGCATTATATCGCTTAACAAGGAAGTGATTATATTATCTCCATTTTTATGATTTATATATATAAAAAGAACGCCCGTTATGTACGGACGTTCAGTATCATTGTTATGCTTTTTTTGCTTTATCGGAGAAAAGAAGCTTAAGTGTCTGTGCGCCTGCCATGCCGTCGGCTTCAAGACCGTTCTTTTTCTGGAATGCTAATACTGCATTGTAGGTTTGCTCACCGTAGAGGGCTGTTATGCCGTCCTTGAACTGACCGTAGCCCAGATCCTTGAGCCTTTGCTGTATCTTTTTGATCTTGGGGTCACTCTGACCTGTGCCAAAGGCAGTTTCCTCTGTTATTTCAAAAGGCGGCTTTGTAAGATCTTCGGTTTTTGAAGTTTTTGAAGATTCCTGCTTTTCTGCTGACGATTCTTCCTTTTTAGATGACTCTTCTTTCTTGGATGATTCTTCCTTTTTGCTGCTTTCACTGCTTACCTCAGTTGTTTCGCTTTCCTCGCCGGCAGAGTCGGATCGGAGTTCGGGATAAGCTGTTTGTATCATAAAGGAGAGTACTTCCGTCATGGAATCACCCTGTCTCTCAAGCTGGCTTGAATCTATCTCATATACTTTGCCTTTTTTAACAGCGGTTACCTCTGCAAATTTTTCGCTTTGCATGATCTGATCCTTAACACCCACATCACAGAAAATAAACTCGGGATCGTTGAGTATTATTGCCTGGATAGCTGCCATTGAGGTATCACTCATTGAGCAGGCATTGCTGAGTTTTGCATAATCAAACATCTTGGCAGTAAAAGTACCGTTTGTAACAGCCTTACCGTTAATATCATAGAGGTAGCAGGCAATTTTTGTATCGGACTGACCGCTTTCACTGTCCTCGGATGAAGGGATCGCTCTTTCCATTGCATCGAATGACTGTAGTAGACCGCTTGCTTTTTTGGCTCCGTTTTGCCGTCCTGTTTTATTGCCTTCCATGATAGCTCCTACACCGGAATAGAGTACGGAAAGATCCTTGCCGTTTTTGGCTTTTATCATATTGAAAACTTTGTAATCGTTGTTTTCAAGCTTTCTGACCACATCTTCGTTAACGGTTTTGTCAGTAAAAATGATATCGGGATCCAAAGCTTGTATCCTTGCAAAGCTGGGGTTGTTTCTTGAGCCGACAGATGGAAGACCTGTAAGCTCTTCCTGATCACATTCATCTGTTTTAGCGGCAATAGCATCGGTATATCCGCTTGCAATAAGTACATCTGCAAGTGAATCGCTGAGACATAAAACCCTTGACGGTTTTTCGGTTATTTCTATACCTGCCATTTTAACGGGATATTCTTCATCCTTTTTTTCGGAGCAGGCACCTGCTGAGAGGATCATAAGTCCTGCAATAACAGCGGCTGTAAGTCTTTTAAATTTACTCATATGTTTACATCCTTTCCATCCCATAACATATTTTTACATTTCAGACATAATATTACTTATAAATTGTTTAGCGCATCTCGGTGAGCGTCCCCCTCTTGCGATTGCCCATCTTTCTGCGTCACGAATAAGCTTTTCCTTGTCATAGCTTTTGATATTCTTGTCGGCAAGACCTGTGACTATCTCAAGGTAAGTGTCCTTGTCAGGTTTGCTGAAATTGACTGCAAGACCAAATCGGTCAAAGAGTGATAAGGTTTCCTGCACTGTGTCATTAATGTGCATATCGTCGCCTTCCCTGTCACTGAAGCTTTCTTTTATCAGGTGTCTGCGGTTTGAGGTCGCATAGATAAGGGTGTTATCGGGGCGGGCAGCAAGACCGCCTTCAAGCACTGCTTTAAGTCTTGCATAGCTTAAATCATCATTGTTGAAGGAAAGATCGTCGATAAATATTATGAATTTCAGAGGAATTCCTGCGATCTGTTCCACAAGTAGGGGAAAGTCGCAAAGATCCTCTTTCGGCATTTCAACCATTCTCAGTCCGTCTTTTGAATATTTATTGAGTATGGCTTTTATTGTAGATGATTTTCCTGTACCTCTGTCGCCGTAAAGCAGAACATTGTTGCCGGGAACACCCTTGAGGAAAGCTTCGGTATTCTTGATCACTTCGTCTCTTTGAAAGCTGTAACCTATAAGATCATCCACGGAAACAGTGTCGGGATATGTGACGGGAACAATGAAGCCGCTGCGCCAGATAAAAGCTTTATATCCTGCATAAATCCCGAAGCCGTTTTTACGATAAAATTCTGACAGGCGTTCAAAGGCGTTGTCTTCGTCGGAAAATTCGGATACGGGCTTACCGATACCCCATGTCGGAAGGGAATAGGCGAGTGAACCCAGTTCTTCTTTGTATTTATAATCATTGACGATATCATGAGCCGTAAGCTCCGAAGCCAGGATTATGGTATGTATATCATTTTTTATGGCAGTTTTTTCAAACGAATTTATGTTATCCGACTTACCGGCAGCGGCGGCTTTTGAAAAGGAATTTTCATCATATAAGGCAGCCGAGGTCAGACAAAGTGCAAGATCTGTGCTGTATCCTTCGTTTGTCAGCAGATCAAAAAAGTGTCCCCAGTTTTCGAGAAAAACTGTCTGCTCCTCATCAAGGCTGCACAGAAGTTTATAAAAAGCTCCTATAACGTTGTTGTTTCTTATGCCTCTGTAGACCGAAAGCATAGAAAGAAGCTTAGCTGTATCTCTTGCTTTACTCATTATATCATCTTCCTTGTTTTACATTGTTTTCATTTCTCGCCGGTGATAAGAAAAGTTCAGCAACTGTGATATGGTTGCTGAACTTTTGTGCTTTTATGAGAAGTCTGGAATTTAAATTATCACAGTTCAATTATTCTGACTGACCGGTGAGGTACTGTGAAGCAGTACCGTAAGGTACAGGACCGCATGAACCGCATCCGTTCGGTGAGTATATGGTAGGCGGTTCAAGTGTGGGTGTAACGTTCTTAGGACCGAACTCTACATCGTCGGGGATAGTAGAACCATCTTCCCAGGGCATACCTGTGTAGTCATAATCGCCTGCGGGTGTGAACTCACGCTTAACTTCCTTGCCGTCCTTGAAGTATACCTGAGCGCCCTTAACTGTATAGCAGTTTCCGCCAAGACCTGTTACCCAGCCGATCGGAACGATCTCGTCCCACTCAGCGGAAATAGGACCATAGAACTCAACGCATATCTCATCAATACCGTCGTTGTTGTAGTCATATACGTATGTTGCTATATATACAGGATAATCATAGGGATTCTTGAACTTCATATCAAGGTTGCCGTAGTCAACGGTTGCGTCTGTACCAATATCTGCATAAGATGACGGATACTGGTGAGCGTGTCTTTCAACTACCTGCATACCTGCTTTGAGCGCTGCGATATAAATGGTTGTAGATGCCTGACAGATACCGCCGCCGTACTGCTGTTCATAACCTCCGCTTACAATAGCTGTTGAGGGAACATATCCAAGTGCACCTGTTGTTGTGTCGCCTGTCATTCCGTTGAATGAGAAGGTTTCGCCCGGTTTTACCACATATCCGTTACAGGTTTTTATTGCGAGCTGCATATTGTGTACCGATGCGGAAACATTTGTACAGCTTGTGCAGTGTGAGCCTATAAGCTTTGTATTTGCTTTTACATTTTCAAGGGACTTCTTGTAGGTGGTTCTGAGCGCTGTTACACTGAATGTACCTGTTTTCTCACCCTTATCGAGTATCTTTGTGATCTCTTCTGTAACCTTCTTCTGGCTGATAAGATATCCGTCTGATCCGCCTTCATAGGTGAATTTTTCTCTTGCTTCAGGATCAAAGCTCTTTACATGAGCATCCTGGGGCTTAACGTCAAATTTATCGGCTACCTTTTCAACAGCCTTGCTGATCGAATTCTTGTTAAGCACGGAAGTTACGGTAAAGTCTGTAATACCGCCGTTATCCGTAATGGCAACAGTAGGTTTATCAAGCTCGCCTCTGCTGTAGTGATATGCCTGAATAAGAACATTTGATACGTCCGTATCAAAATCAAAATCATTCTGAGTGATGGTGATGCTCTTTGAACCGCAGTTGATCTTGATCTTTATCTCATCTCTCAAAGCTCTCAGTCTTGACTGCATAGCGTCATAAGCCTGATTCAGAGTCATACCTTCGACCTTAACGCCGGATACTGTAACGTTGCTGCCGAAAACTATGCTTGCGGTGTTTATAGTTTTGATCTCTGCCGTATCGGCATTAACAAGGGGAAGATCATTAAGCGAATCTGCCTGGCCCGATGCAGCAGCATCCTTGGCTTCTTCGGAAACTGCGCTTTCACTGCCGCTGTCTATTTCCGGTTTATTGGTTCCGTTTATTACGAATATTGCACCTGCAACTGCGAGCGCGATAACTGCTGCGCTTGCAACAACCGGGATAACGGGAAATCCGCTCTTTTTCTTAGTGATCTTCTGCTGGGCGATCTTCTTTGCAGGCTTCGGCTTTGCAGCAACCGCAAAAACGATCTCGTCCTCGGCAGACTCTTCCTTTGCTTTCTCCGGGGCAGCTTCTGTTTTAGCTTCCTCTTTTACAGGCTCTGTTTCGGCTTCTTCCTTTGCAGCTCCCGTTTTGGCTTCCTCTTTTACTGGCTCAGCCTCCGTTTTAGCATCTTCCTTAGCGGATTCTGTCTTACTTTCTTCTTTTGCAGATTCAGCTTTGGTTTCTTCCTTTGAAGCTTCAGCCTTAGCTTCCTCCTTGGGAGAATCATTCTTCACTTCTTCTTTTATGATCTCGGTCTTGACTTCATCCTTTACGATCTCAGTCTTGACCGCTTCTGCAGCATTTTCGGTTTTGACTGCTTCTTCTTTGATCGGTTTTACCTGTTCATCCTTTTCGGTCACAATCACAGGCTGTCTGCCCGAATTTTTATTGACCGGCTGACGATTATTAATAGGTTGACGTTTGTTTTTCACAGCCTTATCCTCTTTCTTTTCAGATTTTGTATTATTTGATACTTCGTTTTTTTCGTCGTGAATATCAGCCGACGTTTCTTCTTCATCAGAAGTGAAATTGAAGGAAATGATCTTACCGTTTTCTTCGGATGTGATCCTGTTCCTTTCATTTTTCATTCAATTACCTCCTGAAATATAACAGGCAAATGACCACAAAAGTGTGATTCATCTGTCAACTTCTTTCTTGCTAACATATATAATACTACAAAAACCAACCTTTTGTAAAGTGTTTTTTGATTTTTTACAAATGAAAATTCAGCCAAACATTCAATACTGCAAAGTGTAATTTTGTTATTATTTACTATTCTCTGTAAAACAGACATTCGACAGCCGCCGGATTAAATCCGGTAATCCGGTATTGTCTGAGACGGGAGTTATTTTCTGATATCCTCCGGACTATCCGGGAAAGGCCTGTTATGGGAGAAGTTTCTGTAGAACAGCTGAAAAGCATTATTGTATCAAACATATCTGTGTCTGCTCAAACTCAATCGGTTATATCCGTGTCGAGAGCTATACGGACAGTATAGTCCGGATACTTTTCTTTTACTTCGTTCATAATATGACTGTATAGTTCTTTTCTGTTTGCCGAAAAGTCTATTATAATATCGAAAGACATTGTTTTCTTTTCGGTATCTATATAGAATCCGTGGAACTGCAGCAGACCTTCATGGGACATGACCAGCTTGCGTATATCACGGCGTATATTTGCGGCCTCATTATCACCCGTATTGCGGGAATATATACCGATAGCAGTCAGTATAACGGATGTTTCGTTATACACTTTTTCCTGAATGTTTCTTGACATGACATCTATCTGCCCGGCAGTAAGAACGTCATCAACTTCTATATGAACAGAAGCAAGATGTCTGTCGGGACCGTAATCATGCAGCATAAGGTCGTATATACCGTGAACACCTTTTTCGGATGCAATACTTGCCCTTATTGCCCTTGTCAGTTCACCTGCTTCACGGTGTCCGAGCATTTCATCAACGGCCTCGCCGATTATTTCAAGACCGGATTTTATTATAAAAATTGAAATTATCACGCCTACCCATGCTTCAAGGCTTAGACCTGTTATCATATAGACTGCTGCGCTTACGAGTACGGACATTGAAATAACCGCATCAAAAAGGGCGTCGGATCCGGAAGCTTCGAGAGTACCCGATTTTACTTCTTTTCCTTTTTTTCTTACATACAGCCCAAGCAGCAGTTTTACTATTACTGCTGATGATATTATTACCAGTGAAACAATACTGTAGTCGGCTTGTTCGGGAGAAATTATCTTTTTTACGGATTCAACTACGGAGCTGATACCTGCATAAAGAATGATAGCAGCTACTATAAGCTGGCTCATATACTCTATTCTGCCGTAGCCGTAGGGATGCTTTTTTGTAGGTTCTTTATTTGCGAGTTTAGTGCCTACTATAGTTATTATGCTTGAAAAAGCATCTGTCAGGTTATTAACAGCATCAAGCAGGACTGCGATAGAATTTACCGCAAGTCCTACTGCTGCTTTGAATATAACGAGAATTATATTTGCAATTATACCTATAATACTTGTCCGAACTATGGTTTTTTCTCTTTGGTTTACTGCGTTTTCCATTTTTACCTCCGAAGGAGTCATTGCTCAGAAAATTGCTTTTGAGTCAGTTTTACTCTTTTTAAAATGATCCGTTCAAACAGCAGGAAACATAATAATAAGAGTTCTTGAAAATATTACCCCCAACATGGCGGTAACTGTGTTATGAATCGGATATTTCGCCCTCGCTGAGAAGCTTGTAGAGCAGCATATAAAGAGCGGCAGCTTCATCCTGGGAAAGCGGGACACATTTGCTGACAGAGCGGGGAATATGACTTACCTTTTCACGAAGATCGGTACCCTTGTCCGTCAGGGAAACGACAACAACACGTTCGTCGTCGGGGTCTCTTGATTTTATTAAATATCCTTCCCGTTCCAGCTTTTTGAGAAGCGGTGTAAGCGTACCGCTGTCAAGATACAGTATCCGGCAAAGCTCCCTGACGGTCATAGGGTTATTTTCCCACAATGCCATAAAAACAAGATACTGCGTATATGTTATTCCCAGTTCCTTGAAATGCGGAGTGTAAAGTGAGATCACCTTTCGCGCAGCCGCATACAAAGGAAAGCAGAGCTGGTTGCTGAGTTTCAATGAGTCATTATCTGTTTGTCCCATCATTATCCCTCTGAATCTTTAATCTAAGCTGTTTATATAAGCTTTTCAACACAGGTTCTTACTTCCTTCATATTTGCAGTGGGTTCAAAGCGTGCAACTACATTACCCTGTCTGTCAACGATGAATTTAGTAAAGTTCCATTTTATATCGGGATTATTCTTATAATCCTTATCGGTTTTCTTGAGCATTGCAGCTATAGCTATTCCTGCGGGGCTCATGCCGAAGCCTTTGAATCCCTGCTGCGATTTAAGATAAGCGTAAAGGGGGAGAGCATTTTCGCCGTTTACATCCGATTTTTTCATCTGAGGGAACTGAGTGTTGTACTTGAGAGTACAGAACTCATGTATCTCATCATCAGTACCGGGAGTCTGACCTGCGAACTGATTGCAGGGGATGTCTATTATCTCAAGTCCCTTGTCGTGGAATTCTTCATACATTGCTTCAAGATCCTTGTAGTGGGGAGTAAAGCCGCATCCGGTTGCAGTGTTTACGATGATCATTACTTTGCCTTCATAATCCCCCAGTGAAATTTCTGTTCCGTCAGGTTTTGTTACTTTGTAATCATAGATGCTCATAATATAACCTCCGTTTATTTGAATTGATCAAATTTAATATTTGGTTTGATACAATTATATTTTATAAAATCTATTTTGTCAATACTATTATTCCGGTATTTGAATTGTTTTTTATGTATAATTATATTTTTAGCATTATGTACGATTTTTGATATGACATTTTAGTTATTTTGCCTGTGTCCTTTTATTCCATTACATTATATAATTAGTTTAGCTCAGTGTGCAGGGCTCAGAGCTCAGGCATGGCAGCTCAGCCCCGGTTCGGCTTAGGCGGGCTTGTCATTGACGCAGACCTTTTTACAGTAAATATTATTGAAATACTAAGGTAAAACGGATCTGTAAGGAATCAGAGGGAAAAGAAAAAATATAAGGGGAAAAAAGAATGGAATATAAACTTGATCTCGGGGCATGGAACAGCATTTTTGCCGTGCCCTGTGATATAGTAGACAAACATCTCAAGCTTGCGGGAGCAGCCCAGCTGAAGGTTATACTGTGGGTGCTGCGCCATGCAGGCGAGGAATTTACGACCGAGGATATATCCTGCGCGCTTTCAATGTCCGCGGCAGATGTCCGTGACAGTATGCTGTACTGGAAGGAAACAGGTATAGTCTGTGAAACTGAGGGTATTATAACACCATCCCCGGAAGTAAAGGTACAGACTGAAACGTCAGATTTGCGAATGACAGGTACTGCTTCACTGCCGGATGACGGTGCGCCCCGGAATTCTGAAAAAAAGGACATCGAAACTTCCGAAAAGAAGCCGTCACGTGCCTTGTCCAGACCGGAAAAGCCTGATATAGCCTATCTTACAGACAGAATGAATAAAGATGAGAGCATTGTATACCTTATGCAGACGGCTGACGAAATATTCGGACGGCCGACCAGCAATAATGAAAAGGAAACACTGCTGCTCATACATGAATATGACGGGCTGCCTGTTGAGGTGATTCTGATGCTTATGCAGTATGCGGCGGATATCGGCAAATGCAATGCAAGATATATCGAAAAGGTTGCAATAAACTGGTCTGACGATGAAATAACCACTCTTGAACGTGCCGAACAGCGGATACAACAGCTCACAAGCGGCAGAAGCGCCGCAAATCTTATTATGAGATTGTTTGGTATGCCAAGCCGTGCGCCTACGGAGAGGGAAACAAAGTTAGCCGACCGTTGGCTGAATGTATGGAAGTTTCCGCCGGATGTAGTTAAATTTGCATATGAGATATGTGTTGACGCGAAGGGAGAGTATATACCAAAATACGTCAATTCAGTTCTTGAAAGATGGTACAACAGCAGTGTTTTCACACTTGACCAGGCAAAAGCAGATCAGCAGAAGGGCAGGAAAAAAGCTGAAAAGAAAAAGGCTGCCACTTATGATATAGAGCAGTTTGAGAGTACCAATGCAATTTTTGAGGAGGGCTTCTGATGGGATACAGCAGTGGAATCTATGACTCCGCCAAAAAAACAATGGAAAACCGAAGGCTGCTTGCGGAGGAAGAGCTTGACAACAGACGTGACAGGCTTTACAGAAAAGCGCCGAGAACTCAGGAAATCGAGCGTGAGCTTGTACATATTTCTGTCTCAGCGGCAAGGTCGGTACTGTCGGGGGCAGATAAAACAGAAAAGCTTACTGAGCTGAGGGACAAAAGCCTTAGTCTTCAAAGTGAGCTTACAGGGATACTGAGATCTCTCGGGCTGCCCGAAAACTATCTTGACCCCTGGTATCAGTGCAGTGACTGCCGTGATACGGGATATATTGACGGCAGAATGTGCAGCTGTATGAAACATCTTCTGCGTCAGACGGCTTATGAGGAGCTTAACAGAAGTTCGCCTCTTTCTCTCTGCGGCTTTGACAGCTTTTCTGTAGATTATTATTCCAAAGACACAATCGCAATGGGCGGACGAACAGTCAACGACTACATGAACGGCGTATACCGATACTGCCGGAGATATGCAGATCAATTCGACAGCTTTTCGGAAGGACTCATTTTCATGGGCGGTACGGGTCTGGGAAAGACACATCTTTCTCTTGCGATTGCGAGGGAAGTGATAGAGAAGGGCTTCGGAGTTATCTATGTGTCAGCGCCTAATATACTTTCAAGGCTTGAGACAAGTCAGTTTGGCGGACGTTCGGATGACAGGATAGAGGATGAACAGCTTTTGCAGGAATGTGACCTGCTTATCATTGATGATCTCGGGACGGAGTTTGTGACTAAATTCACACAGGCAGCAATATACAATATTATCAACACAAGACTAAATTCGGGTAAGCCTGTTATAATCAGCACAAACCTTTCAACAAAGGAGCTTGAGAACATCTACGGAACCCGCATGGTTTCAAGAATAGTGGGTATGCTCAGAAGAATAGATTTTTTCGGCTGCGATATACGCCAGCTCAAGCGTACAAAAAAAGCCGGAAATTAGTTTGTAGTGTTTTAGCAGAATTGATTCAGAAACGGAGGTAATGACAATGGGAAAGGTAATACTTACGGCAGACAGTACCTGTGACCTTACACAGGAACTGAGCAAGAGATATAATGTCACGGGTTATACACCGCTGCATATCATTTTAGGAGAAAAGAGCTATGAGGACGGGGTGAATATTACACCGCCGGATATATACAAAAACTTTGACGCAACAGGTACGCTGCCCAAGACATCTGCGGTGAATGTGGGAGAGTATGTTGAATTTTTCAGACCCTTTGTTGAAGCCGGCGACAGTGTTGTACACATAAACCTGGGTTCTGCACTTTCGTCATCCTATCAGAATGCGCTTGCGGCTGCGGCACAGCTGAAAAATGTTTATCCTATAGATTCGTGCAATCTTTCCACAGGTTCGGGTCATCTTGTAATAGAAGCCGGAAAGCTTATTTCTCAGGGACTTGAAGCAGGTGAAATTGCCGGCAGGATAAAGACAATGACAGGCAAGGTGCACGCAAGCTTTGTTATAGATAAGCTTGATTATCTTCGTGCCGGCGGAAGATGTTCGACCCTTGCAATGCTGGGTGCAAATCTTCTGAAAATAAAACCATCGATAATAGTAAATAATAATGACGGGTCAATGACTTTAGGCAAAAAGT
The DNA here is from genome assembly GCA_902763365.1 of uncultured Ruminococcus sp. Lineage (GTDB taxonomy): Bacteria > Bacillota > Clostridia > Oscillospirales > Acutalibacteraceae > UBA1213. Next base: position 6,958 of record CACWRT010000044.1, on the reverse strand, counting down.
ACAGGGGCAGACTTGACAGAGTACTTATACAGTATGTTGACGAGCAGCTTGCAGCGTTTGATAATATAAGGACGGACAAGATATTTGTGACTCATGCAGGTATAGGTGACGAGTATGTAAAGCTTGTGTATGATTATCTTGCTTCAAAGAATATATTTGACGAAATATTTATAACTACAGCAAGCTGTACAATATCATCCCACTGCGGTCCGGGAACTCTCGGCATACTTTTCATGACAGAGTAAGATAATTGGAGGAAAAATGAACAGAGAAGTAAATGAAATGATAATAAATGCACTCAAGGAGCAGGATGAACCTGTGGAGAGAAGAGATCTTCTCATATTCAGCGGAGTGCTTGAAATAGAAGAATTCAACAATGCTTTGTCCTATCTTGAGGGCAAGGGGCAGATAGTAATATACAGAAAAAAAGTTGGTCTGCCCGAAACGATGGGGTATGTCAGGGCTGAAATAGTCAGGCAGGGCAGAGGCTTTTCCTTTGCTGCCCCCGACAGGGAAGATATGGAAGATATCTTTATCCATGAAAAATCCACAAAAGGAGCAATTCCGGGAGACACAGTAATGCTCAAGAATATTACTGCCGGCTCGAAAGGTTTTTCCGCAGAGGTGGATAAGATACTTGAAAAAGGTACAAGAATAATAACCGGCACGGTTGAACGTCCTAAGATAAAAGCCGGACGAGCTTATGTGATGCCGGATTCCATGTTTTCATATCATCTCAGGATAGTTAAGGGCGGCGAGCTGAAAAGCAAGGAAGGCGACAAGGTAAAGGCCGCGCTGTTTTACGATCAGAAAGAGAAGCGCGTCTATGCCCGTGTAATAAAAATATATGGCAGGGGAGACAGCGCAAGAGTCTGTTCTGACGCAATAATTGACGGCTACGGAATACCTGTGCGTTTCCCTGTGCCTGTAAAGCACGAAGCTGCTATGAAAGCTGCTCAGCCTATAACGAATGCGGAGCTTGAAGGAAGACTTGACCTGACGGAAGAGCCGATTTTCACAATAGACGGCGCGGACGCAAAGGATCTTGATGATGCAATATCTGTAAAAAAGCTTGAAAAAGGCTGGGAGCTGGGTGTGCATATAGCTGATGTTTCTCATTATGTCACAAACGGCAGCAAGCTGGATGAAGAAGCAAGACTGAGAGGTACATCGGTTTATTTCGCGGATCGTGTTATACCCATGCTGCCTGTGGAAATATCCAACGGCTGCTGCTCCCTGAATGCAGGGACAAAGAAGCTGACTTTTTCGTGTATAATGACGCTCAACGAAAAAGCCGAGCTTATAGATTACCGCTTTGAAAAAAGCGTTATTGTTTCAAAGGTTCGCGGAGTTTATTCCGAGGTAAATGCAATACTCGACGGCAGTGCGGACGATGATCTCAAGGAAAAATATTCAGCCGTATATGACGAAATATTTGCTGCCGGGGAGCTGGCTGATATTCTCAAGGCTAAGGCAAAGCGCAGGGGAGAGCTTGGTATAGAAACCACAGAGCTTAAATTCGTTCTTGACGATCAGGGAGTATGTATCGGCGTTTCGGAAAGAGAAAGAGGAGAAGCGGAGGAGCTTATTGAGCAGTTTATGATAATGGCTAACGGTGCTGCCGCAGTTTATGCTAAAAGCGTCGGCATACCGTTTGTGTACCGTGTACATGAAGCTCCTGATGAAGAAAAGCTTGCTTCACTAGCGGAGCTGGCAGCAGCCTGCGGTTTTCAGACAAGACGCATAAAAGAGGGCGTTCGCCAGACTGATCTTGCAGCGCTTATAGAAAAAGCGAAGGATACAAAGTATTCGGGACTGATCTCTACTCAGGTTCTTCGTTCCATGTCAAAGGCGAGATATGATCCCCGACCTCTCGGACATTTTGGTTTGTCGCTTGAGGATTACTGTCACTTTACATCACCTATAAGACGTTATCCCGATACATCCATTCACCGCATACTGACTGATCTTGTAATCGGAGTACCTATCGACAAAATAAAAAGCCGCTATGAAGAATTTGCGGCTGAATCATCAAAGCTTTCATCAGAATTTGAGCTGAGGGCAGTACGTGCGGAAAGAGATACAGAAAAATGCTATGCTGCCGAATACATGAGAGCCCATATCGGAGAGATATATAACGGCGTAGTTTCGGGAGTTACCCCTAAGGGCATTTTTGTTATGATACTAAACGGGATAGAGGGCTTTATTGATCTTACGGCGCTTGAAGGAACTTATTTTGTATTTGACGGAAAGACAACGACCACAGATACTAAAAGCGGAAAAAGCTATTGTATCGGAGATGAAACAGCTATAAAGGTTGTATCGGCAAATGTTGCTTTAGGTCAGATAGATTTTCAGATAATGGCAGAAGAAGTATGAGAAGACTTGAATTCAGTTATAAGCTTTCGGCTTTTTACAGCAAGCCTATTACGGAACATAGATTTATGTTCCGTTTTCTGCCTGCGGATACGGTAAGGCAGAAAATTGAGGATACCGATATTTTTATCGCAAACTGTCATAAGTATGATATAGTTACCGACAGCTTCGGAAACAAGGCTGTAAGCGGTTGGATACGTATGCAGCACGCAAGATTTGATCTGACCATGAGCGGAAAAGTCATTACAGGCATAGACATTTTTGAAGAAAAGGTGCGATCCGGCTGTAGTTACGATTTTTTCAGCCGGCAGACAAAGCTGACTGAGGCAGGGGATAATATATCTCATCTGAGAGATGAATTCCGTTTGTCAAGATTTGACAGTGATTATAAAAAGGCTCTCTTTCTTACGGAGAACCTTTTTGATGTAATGAGATATGATCCCCGCATTACAAAAGCGGGTGATACTGCCGAACAGGCGCTTATGAAGGGCGGCGGAGTATGTCAGGATTATGCACATATAATGCTGTCGATTTTGCGCAGCGAGGGAGTCACAGCGCGTTACGCGGCAGGAATGCTTCTGGGTGAAGGCGGCTCTCACGCATGGACAGAGGTACTGTGCAGGGGATACTGGTACGGCTTTGACCCTACAAACCGCAAGCTTGTAAATGATGAATACATACGTGTTTCCTGCGGAAGGGACGCAGGGGATTGTCTTGTTATTACGGGTGTAATGAACGGAGAAGCCACCCAGAACCAGCAGGAACTGGTCAGGGTGGCAAGGTGTTAATGGAGGCTTAGCAGTTCAAAGCTTATAGTTCAAAGCTCAAAGCATGGTTCGCCATAAGTGTAATGATTGTGGAAAAATTAAACGTTTCTATAACTTTGAGCAATGAACATATATAGTAACAGTCGATAATAAAGCGGTAACCGCGACAAATGAAAGTTGCAGCGACCCCTGCGTTAGGGGACCGGCGGCTCGCCGGCGACCCCCGCGTTAAGGGACCGGCGGCTCGCCGGCGTCGGAGCCTATTTTCCATACTATATCGGCATTACAGCCTCTTGACCAGAGTTCATCCCATCCTTCGGGGATGGTGTTTGTCTGACCTTTGATATAAATAGTTCTGAGAGAGAAACATGAATGGAATACATAGCTGCCCATTGTATGAACTGAAGGCGGTATTTCAATATAAGTAAGTCCGGTACAGCTTGAGAAGGCCCATTTCCCGATACTTGTAACAGTCTGAGGAATCTGAAAGCTTTTTACCCTGCTGCATGAAGAGAAAGCATTGTCGCCTATGGAAATAAGTCCCTCGGGAAGTGTTACTCTTTTAAGGTATGAGCATTTGGAGAAAGCTCCGTTTCCTATGGAGGTGACGCTGTCCGGGATAGTCATTGCGGATATGGAACCGCAGCCTGCAAAGGCTCTGTCGCCGATTGATTCGATAGTATCGGAAAGAATAACGGAAGAAACAGAAATACATCCGTCGAAGGCATGATCTCCTATACGGGTTATTCCTCTTCCGACAAGTATCTTTGTCAGCTTGGTTACATCAAACATTTCGGACATTACGGTGTTCATTTCACCCTTACCGGATATTTCAAGAGTACCGTCACTGTAGACCTTGTAGGACAGATTATCGCTGCCCTCAAGCTTACTGGATTTACGCACAGCTGCTGTTTCAGTGCTGACAGGGGCGGATGAAGCAGGCTGACTTGTCGGTTCCTCATCTGTTGAAGCTTCTTTGAATTCAGAAGCCTCTTTGGATTCAGAAGCTTCTGAAACGGCGCTGCTTTCCTGTGGGAGGCTTACGAATTTTTTAACTTCTCCGATAATTGTTTGCCCGTACAGGAAATATACGGCTGCTGCGGCTGTTATCAATACCAAAAATGATGCAGCGATCACGGGGGCATGGGATTTTTTATTTCTTTTATTATCGTTATATTTATGAGGAGAGTATTTATGTGAAATATCGGTATATCTGTCTGCGGAAATATTTCTGCGGACTTTTTTATTTTTATTTTTAATACGTTTTACCTTATGTTCATTTTCTTTCTCTTTTCGTCCCATAATCTGCCACCCCCTTTTTTAAAATGTGGAAAGTGAACGTGAAATTAACTTCCGCGTTCAGTCTTCTTACCTCTTATCTTTTTTCAGATAGGAGATGATCTGATGATCGCTCCATTTAACGCCGTCAAGTTCAACTGCTTTAAGTGATCTGTTTTCGTAACGGAGTTTAAGAGAAAAGACAGGCCGTCCTTCATTCATCAGACCCAGGAATATTCTGTCGCCTTCCCAGATAGGAAGCTGAGTAACAGCTTTTTCCTTATCTACCCATACGAGGTCACCCTCATTACAGTCGGATACTTCGCCTTCATAGCCGTATGCACTGTAAAGGAACATATACTCGTACCAGTCGTTATCGGAAAAGCTTACTACGCCCCGTAATTTATAGTCTGTCAGAATAAGACCCGTTTCTTCCCGTACTTCACGCAGCACACATTCTTCGGGGCTTTCGCCCTTCTCAAAATGTCCGCCAACACCCATCCAAAGATCGTGACTCGGATCATTTTTCTTTTTGGTGCGGTGGAGCATAAGGTATTTTCCGTCTTTTTCAATGTAGCAAAGGGTAGTAAGTTCGTTATCCATACAGATCACTCTTTCTTATCTGATAATTTTTCATTCTTTTTAAGCTTTTTAGTCTGATTCTGTATTTCGATATACTTCTTTTTCAAAGCAATTGATAGGAAAGGTCTTATCTTTTCGAGAGTCGTTTCATCAGGATTGAAGATAAGTATAGCAGGCTTGTGTCTGATCTTGTCGTGAATGATAACATAGTAGGTGTCAGGGTTGAGATCGTCGCTTTCAGCTCTGAGTACCAGCTCATGCTTTGATATATCTACATTGCGCTCTCCGTTTTCGGGGTTATTGTACATACCGATGTCGTCAACGGCTTTTACATCAAAGGCACAGACTTTTTTTCTTCTGAGCTGTCGTTTGATTCTTTCGACTCTCATTTCTCCGCCTACAAAGGTGTATTCGTACTCTACCTTTGAGTTAGATATGATGTAGTAGATAAGATAGCCGCAGCCTATCAGTGCGGCAAGTGCGATAATAGTCAGCAGCGGTACTGCCTGTGAGAATACCACAGAAGCAACAATTACAAGTATAAGCAAAATGAAGCCTATAACGATCATTGTTTTCTTTTTTTGTGATATTTTCTTGACAACTATTTGTTCATAGTAGTTATCCATTGTACTTACGTCCATTAATTTTCCCATTTTGTTGACTTCCCTTCCGAAATTCATTTATAATAACAGTCTGAACCGTTAAAATATATACATTATAACACAATCGATTCAAAGCAGCTATCCTGGGGGAAACCCTTTGTTTGAAAACAAAGGGTTCTCCCCCAGACCCCTTTCCTAAAAAAACGAATTTTATCTTATATAATCTTTGAAAAATGATTTCCGTGGAATGTAAATCATTTTTCAAATAATAATGCAGTCTATATGTTATTTTGAGGAACATCACATCTCATGTCGTTCTGAACGAAGTGAGGAATCTTTGCGATAAAGGTGCTTTTGTGGAAAAGATCCCTCGCTTACGGTTAGTGTAAAATAATTCCGGGAATATTTAAATTTTCCAATAACTTTGAGCGAGGAACATAAAATATCAGTCGATAATAAAAGTTATAACCGCGACAAATAAAGGTTTCAGTGACGAGCCCAGAACGTATGCGAAGCGGAGCGACCCCCGCGGTTAGGGGCCGGCGGCTCGCCGGACGGTGGGTTGATTAATGAAGAAAAGTATGTTATAATTATGACAGTGAAATTATGACAGTGAAGATAAAGGTCTGAGAAAAATTGAAAGGGGGAAAGAAATGCTTAAGCGTATAGTTGCATGGGATAACAGGATGCTGAGGAAAATAGCGTCAAAACATACGCCTGTTCTCAACAAAATACTTGTGCCCGTGACATACAGCGGAAATAACGGATATATATGGTTTGCTCTTTCTATCCCTTTGTTGATAATCAATAAATATCGGGTTACGGGATTTACACTTATACTTGCAATGGTGATAAGTGCGCTTGCCGGCGAGGTGACAATAAAACATATAGTCGGGCGGGTACGTCCCTGCAGTCGTGAGTTTGAAAAAGATCTTCTCATAAAGCACCCTGCGCACTACTCATTCCCCTCGGGACATACATCCTCAAGCTTTGCGGTAACAATGGTCATGCTTTTTATGATGCCTGCATTGTTTGTGCCGGTACTGGTGTATGCTTGTCTTATGGCTTTTTCAAGAATGTATGTGCTTGTACATTATCCGACAGATGTTATTGCGGGAATGATCCTGGGGACTGTCTGCGGATGTGTCGCCGTCGCTGTATCACCATATATCCCGCTGTTCAGTATATAGTCCGACTGAGATTTAAAACATTGTTTTTGAATAAGCAGCTGAAGTTATTTCAAAAATGATTTTGGGCAACACCGCATATATCGAAAAAATATCGGATTCAAAAGAAAAACACCCGACAAATAAGCCGAGTGTGATAGAGATATCCTGTTTTTAGTTCACAAGG
>CACWRT010000043.1 GCA_902763365.1 uncultured Ruminococcus sp. | reverse complement strand
AGAAGCCTGATACGCGGTCAGTACAGCATGAACCGCAAGTTCAGAGCGGATGCGAAGCGAAGCGATACCCGCGTTTAGGGACCGGCGGCTCGCCGGCGGTTCTGGTGGGGTTGACAAATGGGGCTGGATGATGTATTATATATAGTGTATTTTTGTACACTTATTTAATGCAGAAAAAAGGAGTTGTTATTATGTCTAATGTTGATGTCAGCAAATACGGCATTCATGACGTGAAGGAAATCGTTTATAATCCTTCCTATGAGGTTCTTTTCAAGGATGAAACAGATCCTTCACTTGAGGGTTTTGAAAAGGGTCAGGTAACTGAGCTTGGTGCAGTTAATGTTATGACAGGTATTTATACAGGTCGTTCACCTAAAGATAAGTTTATCGTAATGGACGAAAAGTCAAAGGATACCGTATGGTGGACTACCCCCGAGTATCCTAACGATAACCATCCTGCATCTCAGCAGGCTTGGGATACCTGCAAAAAGCTCGCGATTGATGAGCTTTCAGGTAAAAAGCTTTACGTTGTAGACGCATTCTGCGGAGCAAACAAGGATACCCGTATGGCTGTACGTTTTATTATGGAGGTTGCATGGCAGGCTCACTTCGTAACAAATATGTTCATTAAGCCTACAGCAGAGGAACAGGAAAATTTTGAACCTGACTTTATTGTATATACAGCTTCAAAGGCTAAGGTTGAAAACTATAAAGAGCTTGGACTTAACTCTGAAACTGCTGTTCTGTTCAATGTTTCAAGCCGCGAGCAGGTTATTCTCAACACATGGTACGGCGGTGAAATGAAGAAGGGTATGTTCTCAATGCAGAACTACTTCCTCCCGCTGCAGGGTATGGCTTCCATGCACTGCTCCGCAAATACAGATATGAACGGCGAGCATACCGCTATTTTCTTCGGTCTTTCAGGTACAGGCAAGACTACACTTTCAACAGATCCTAAGCGTCTTCTTATCGGCGATGACGAGCACGGCTGGGATGACAACGGTGTATTCAACCTTGAAGGCGGCTGCTATGCAAAGGTTATCGGTCTTGATAAGGACAGTGAGCCGGATATCTACAACGCTATAAAGAGAGATGCTCTTCTTGAAAATGTAACAGTTGCCGAGGACGGCAAGATCGACTTCGATGACAAGAGTGTTACTGAGAATACTCGTGTATCTTACCCCATCGAGCATATTGAGAAGATCGCAAAGAATGTTAACAAGATATCTTCAGGTCCTGCTGCCGAGAATGTAATATTCCTTTCAGCAGACGCATTCGGTGTTCTTCCTCCTGTTTCTATCCTCACACCTGAGCAGACACAGTATTACTTCCTCTCAGGCTTTACAGCTAAGCTTGCAGGTACAGAACGCGGTATCACAGAGCCTACACCTACATTCTCCGCTTGCTTCGGTCAGGCGTTCCTTGAGCTCCACCCCACAAAGTATGCAGAAGAGCTTGTTAAGAAAATGGAAAAGAGCGGCGCTAAGGCTTACCTCGTAAATACAGGCTGGAACGGTACAGGCAAGAGAATTACAATCAAGGATACAAGAGGTATTATCGACGCTATCCTCAACGGCGATATCAAAAATGCTCCCACAAAGAAGATTCCTTATTTTGACTTTGAAGTTCCCACAGAGCTTCCCGGTGTTGATACAGGCATTCTGGATCCCAGAGATACTTATGCTGACGTAGCAGAGTGGGATGCAAAGGCTAAGGATCTTGCTGAGAGATTTGTCAAGAACTTCAAGAAGTATGAAACAAATGAGGCAGGCAAGGCACTTGTTGCAGCAGGTCCGAAGGCATAAGTCCGGATTTTCTTCACAGTCTTTCGGTTCATACATTGAAATAATTCGTGACCACGTTATACATAACTGAAAAGTGAGTTACATAAAAGTCTCCGACAGGATCAGCCGTCGGAGACTTTTTTCACATCAGCATAGTTAAATTGCAGAGCAGCTTTATGATGAAATTAAAACTATAACAAAAATTATTATAATTAATGATTTTTGTTCTGTGTTGTGTTACAATAAAAGATAACAGCTTACCGCCGGCATATTTTTTGCAAAGGGTTGATTATTATCAACAAGACGATAGAAAAAGCATCAGTAACATAATGTCACTATTTATATCATGAATACATACGGTTCCGGTGATATGCTTAAAAACTAAGTTTTTCGGATAACAGGGGGAAGGCATGAATATAAAGGTAAGAACAGCAGTGATAGGCGCAGGGGCATCCGGACTTGCCGCAGCAATTACAGCAGGTGAAAAAAAATCAGGCAAAACCATAATAATAGAAAAACAGGACAGGGCAGGACGCAAGCTTCTTGCTACGGGAAACGGCAGGTGCAATATATCTAACCTTCACATTTCCCGTGATAACTATCACGGTGACAGGGCGATCATAGATCGTGTGCTTTCAAATTACCCATATGAACGTGCGGAAAGAATGTGTAACTCTCTCGGGTTTCTTCTTCGCAGCGACAGTGAGGGCAGGGTGTACCCTATGAGCAACCGTTCGGATACAGTACTTGACTGTATGTTAAGGAAACTCCGTTCTCTTTCCGTAGATATAATGTACGGTGAAGAGATCAGGTTTTTGGGAAAACCTGATGATAAATTTTGCATTGTGCTGAAAAATGATACGGTATATGCCGATAATATAATAATGGCAGCAGGGTCATATGCTGCACCTCATCTGGGTTCGGATAAGAGTGCTGTGAAGCTGATGTACGATTCATTCGGATTTAAATATAACACGATGTATCCTGCTTTGTGTCCTGTTATATGCAGGGAAAAGTATGCTTCGCTGAAGGGTGTACGCGCAAAAGGCAGCGTTTCTCTGATCGCAGATGATAATATTATAAAAACCGAAAGCGGAGAGATACAATTCAATGATACGGGACTGTCGGGAATTTGTATTTTCAATTTATCCGGATATGTCAATGAATTTTTGTTATGCGGCACAGCCGACGGAAATAACTGCAAAAAAATAAAAATTTCCGTTGATCTTATGCCCGACCGGCATGAGAGGGATATTATAGGTTTTCTGAGAAAATGCAGGAGAATTTTTTCAGGTGAGGACAATACCCTGCTTCTCTCGGGGCTGTTTGACAAAAAGCTTTCTGCCGTGCTTATGAAATGCATTTCGGCAGGCAGCGTCACCTGTGAAAAACTCAGTGAGGATGATCTGAGAAAAGCTGCGCATATAATAAAGAATTTTGAGTTTACTCCGTCACGTATCAGTGACGTCAGAAACGCTCAGACGGCAGCAGGAGGATACGGCAGCAGCATTGTTGAGCCCGCCACACTTATGTGCCGCAAGGTCAGGAATTTATTCATCTGCGGAGAGCTGCTGGATGTTTACGGTGACTGCGGAGGATATAATCTGCATTTTGCATTTGGCAGCGGTATTATGGCTGCCGAAAACATCAAATAAACGGAGGTAAAAAATGATAAGACTTAATAATGTTTCACTTCCGCTCGATTATGAGGACAAGCCTCTCAGCTTTTATGCGGCAAAGGCACTGAAGGTCAGGAGCTCGGATATAAAAAGTGCAAGTCTTTATAAAAGAAGTGTTGACGCAAGGAAGAAAAATAATGTTCACTTTGAGGCAGCTCTTGATGTAGTATTGTATTCGGGAGAAGAAAAAGCAGTATCAAAAAATTCCAACGCCAGGCTGACAAAACCGTACAGCTATAAGCTTCCTGTCTGCAAAAAGCTTATGAAAAGACCTGTGATAGTAGGAACAGGCCCCTGCGGACTTTTTGCCGGGCTGATACTTGCACAGGCGGGACAAAAGCCGATCCTCCTCGAAAGAGGCAGGGATGTGGATTCAAGAACTAAGGATATTGACGCTTTCTGGTCAGGCGGAGAACTTGATACCGTATCCAATGTTCAGTTCGGTGAGGGGGGCGCAGGAACATTTTCTGACGGAAAGCTGAACACGGGAACAAAGGATGAGCGTATAAGAAAGGTTCTTGAGGAATTTGCATCACACGGTGCACCTGAGGATATATTATATCTTGCAAAACCTCATATTGGCACAGATAAACTAAGAGTAACGGTAAGGAATATACGAAATGAAATAATTGATTTAGGCGGTAATGTTATATTTGAAGCGCAGTTTTGCGGGTTTGACAAAAAAGACGGAAAACTGTCGGCGATCAGGTATATCAAAGCTGAAAATGAACATATTATAGAAACGGATCATGCTGTTCTTGCCATTGGTCACAGCGCAAGGGATACATTTTCCATGCTGCAGGAGAAGGGAATTTTCATGCAGCAAAAAGCCTTTTCAATGGGTGTCAGGATAGAACACCTTCAAAAAAGCATTGATATAAGACAGTATGGCAGCTTTGCCGGGCATAAAGCATTGAAAGCGGCAGATTATAAGCTTGCCGTACACCCTGAGAACGGCAGGGGAGTGTACACCTTCTGTATGTGTCCCGGGGGAACGGTCGTAGCTGCTGCAAGCGAAAAAAACAGACTCGCCGTAAACGGTATGAGCGAATACGCAAGGAACGGTACAAATGCTAACAGTGCAGTACTTGTCAGCATTGGAACAGAGGATTTCGGCAGTGATGATGTACTTGCGGGTATTAAGCTTCAAAGAACTCTTGAAGAAAAGGCGTTTATCGCAGGCGGCGGGAATTATCATGCTCCCATACAGAGAGTGGGGGACTTTCTCAGAGGAAAAGCTACAACAGAACTCGGGTCCGTTATCCCGAGCTACAGACCCGGGGTAGAGATGACAGACCTTTCGGCTTTTTTGCCCTCATTTATGACGGATTCACTTAAACAAGGTCTGCTGCTTATGGATGGAAGATTAAAAGGATTTGCCGATTCCGACGCGGTTCTGACGGCAGTTGAAAGCAGAAGTTCTTCTCCTGTCCGCATACTCCGTGATGAAACTATGCAGTCCGTCAGTCTGAGAGGACTCTATCCCTGCGGTGAAGGCGCAGGCTATGCAGGAGGTATAATGTCCGCAGCCGTTGACGGAATAAAAGCAGCCGAAGCAATTTTGAATAATGAATAATGAATAGTGAATAGTGAATAGTGAATAATGAATGCGGATTCTTGAATTTCTGCAAGATACCTGATTATGATCGTGCTCGAAACCAATAGTCTGTAAATGAGAAAAGTGATGATATAGGAGCAGTCTGCTTTATCAAATAATAGCTGCGTTTTCAGTGTCACGCTTTCTGTATTTGCATATAATATAAGAGGATATGACTATAGTATATTCTGTAATTAACATTATGAGGAATACAATTCCGGATTAAATAACTCCACTCTTCACTCTTCACACTCCACTCTTCACACTTCAAACCGAAATAATTCCACATTTTCCAGGGGGGATTTATTGATGAATCGCTGCAGGGTGACTGAACTCAGAAATAAGGTTGTAGTAAACAGCCGCAGCGGCTGCCGTCTGGGTACAGTTGATGATGTTGAAATAGATACAGTAACATCAAAGCTTGTATCAATAGTAATATACGGCAGACCAAAGTTTTTCGGGCTTTTCGGCAGATATGAGGATATAGTTATTGAATGGGAACATATCGAGCTTGTGGGGGAAGATACGATCCTGGTGGATCATTGCCCCTCACCAAAACGAAGAAAGGGAAAAATGAGCTTCCCGATATTTTTCGCCGCATAAATCAGTGGATAGTGATCCGGGGCGCAGAGCCTCGGTCGCTGCGTTAGCAGCGAAACAAGTGTCAAAATTGATTTATTTCAGTGTATTTCAGTGTATAAAATAAAAAAAGTCTTGACAAATGATCAAAGGCTTGCTATAATAATAAGGCAGTTGATAATATGCAGGTATGGCGGAATTGGCAGACGCGCATGGTTCAGGTCCATGTGAAAGCAATTTCATGCAGGTTCAAGTCCTGTTACCTGCACCAGAAACGCCCCGTCACTTACGTGTCGGGGCTTAAATAATATATAACAGAGAATAAATAATAAATTTAGAAAGAGTTGTTGCGGCGTCACTTATCTGTATTATTATTTATTCTTTTTTAAATGATATGAATTGAGGTGAGAGGACTTTGAAAAGAAGAGTATATTATGTTATCCTGGCAGTTATTCTCACGGCAGCGGTATTTTTGATACCTATACTGAATTCCGGGAAGACCGAAGAAAAAGATAAAACTCAGAATGTAACAAGAGTGTCCTCAATACTTAACAGAAATCCTAAAGATGAAAAAGATACGCCTTCTAAGGTCAGTATTCCAAAAAGTGATACGGTAGTGACGTTTATAGTTACAGTAAAAGGAGATCCTCTCGGGGAGGTTGTCAGGAAGAATAAAACTAAATACAAAAATGTTTATGAACTGATAAATTCAGATGAGTGCAGAAAATATACGGATCCTGTCAAAAAAACACAGGCTGTTGTAAAGGCTACCATAGAAAAAATTATTTCAGGCGCTGATATGAGTAATTCGTACACGTATAATACCGTTCTGAACGGTTTTACTGTAAAAGCACCATACAGTTCTCTTGAAAAAATAAGAAAAATATCAAATGTAGTATCTGTAAGTCCTGTTTTCAGCAGTGAGATCCTCATTTCTGAAAATGAACCCGAAAGCGATGAAACAATTTTTGACGATACCGTTTCCGATACGTGGGATGGATATGATGATCTGAGCGAAGAAAGTGGAGAACCGGATAACGATAAAAGCCCTTCCGAAGAGAACAGCCCGGATGAAGATATCAGCGATGATAATAATGATAATGATAATGAAGAAGAATCCGAAAGCGATCTTCCTGTTTATCAGAAAATGACAGGAATGGATAGTGTGGAAAAAGCAGGTTTTACAGGCGGAGGACGCGCGATAGCCGTGATAGATAATTCCTTTGACTGCAGTGATCCTGTTTTTTCCGAATCGCCTTCCGTCAGAAAATATTCACAGGAAGATATCAGGATCATACAGGAGAAAACTCTCGCCGATGCAGGACGTAAGGCAGCGTCCTATTACAGTGATAAGATACCATTTGTTTTTGATTATTCAGACGGGGACAATAATGTGATTTCTTCACATTCTGATCATGGTACATTATGTGCAGCAGTGGCAGCAGGATGTAATCTTGACGAAGCAGACGGATATAAGGGAATGGCTTATGACGCACAGCTTGTTCTCATGAAGGTGTGTAAAAACGGTTTTGACAGTGCTGATGATGACGCAATGCTGGCAGCACTTGATGATGCTGCAAAACTATCGCCGGATGTTCTTAATATCAGCATGGGCGTTTACGGAACTGCCACAAATTATGGTATCTTTGACAACGCTTATCAGATTATTTCGGATACGGGAACTCTGATAGTTTCAGCCGCAGGCAACGGCGCAGAGAATGTTATTAAACACAATGATGACGGAATTATTTCAGACTATACGGATTACGGTACTCTGACATATCCTGCTTATTCAGGGAATGTTTTTTCGGCAGCCTCAAGCGATACCGAAAGCAGTATATATGACTATGCCGAGTCCGATACATCCGAAAAAATACCCTATTGTGCGGTCGTGTCAAAGGATGAAGATTCACCTTCATTTTCATGGGAGATGGACGGTACCGGATATGTATATATTGACGGATACGGAACAAAGGATGACTATAAAGAAACAGATGTAAAAGACAGAATAGCAGTTGTTGACAGGGGAGAAATATCTGTACAGGACAAGATATCATACGCCTTTATATCAGGCGCGGCAGGAATAATCATAATAAGTGACGAACCCCTGTATATTCATTTGTCGGCAGATATGACAGCAATTCCTGCTGCTGTTGCAGGACCTGATTCTGCACATTTTTTCCGTGACCATCCCGAGGGTACATTTACCTTCCATGAGGACGGTACCTTTGTAAGTTCTACATCAGGAGAACCGTCGGTATTTTCATCCTACGGAGTGACGAGTGATCTGCGGCTGAAGCCTGATATTTCAGCAGTGGGTACCGATATTTCCGTGCCCCTTGAAAAGGGAACGGAGAAGCTTACAGGAACATCTGTTTCTTCGGCTATAACTGCGGGAGCTGCCGCTGTTATGTCACAGTATACGGATACAAGCTATGATTATATTTCAGATGATGACAAAAGCACAGTCATAAAAGCTCTTATGATGAATACAGCTGAACCATCGCTGTACGGAGAAGATCTGTATTTTACTCCACGGCGTCAGGGAGCAGGAAATATACGACTTGATCGTGCAGTGACCTGTGACGCATATATTACCGATCAGGATGGGAATGCCGCTGTAAGTATGGGCGACAGCGAGGACGGCAATTTTGAGATCAGTATTAAACTTCATAATATATCTGATGAGCCCTGTACATACAAGCCTGAATTAAAGCTGCAGAGCGATCGTCTTAATAAAAAAGGTTCTGTAGTTTACAATACCCTCACACCTGAAAACATTATAGAAAAAGCTTCGGTAAGCTTTTACGATGATGAAGGAAAAGAAACAGAAAAGGTCGAGCTTGAAGCCGGTGAAGAAAAAACTCTGGTATGTAATATTTCCCTCTCTTCTGAGCTTGTTCTGTATTATCAGAAATATGCGCCTAACGGTACACATATTGACGGATATATATTTCTTGAAGCCGAAAAAGACGGAGTCAGTCTTTCTCTGCCTTTCTGCGGATATTGCGGAAACTGGGAAGATGCGGAAATATTTGATGTATCTGCATATCAGAGCATAAAAAGCTCGGCAGTCGGAGAAAACAGCCTTTATGCGTGTATGGTAGATAATAACGGATATCTCAGTACCGAACTGGGAAAAAATCTCTTTACCGGAAAGGCTGATAATGAAAAAATATCTATAGGAAGAAACACTATAAAAAATATATATGATATTAACTCAAATTCCGTTCCTTTTATTATACCTAATTTCTATCTTCTCAGAAATGCAGCCGATTTTACGGTTATGGTCAGGGATGCAGCAGGAAATACACTGTTTTCATATGATCTTGGCACGATCTCAAGCTACGCAAGAGGAAATGAACCATTTGCGGATCTGATAAGTACCTTCAATGCAGACGACCTGAGTAACTTCTTTGCCGACCTTGAAGAAGGTGAGTACAGTTTTGATATTAATGCAGTTACTGTTCCTTACAGCGGAAAAGAAGGCGTTCTCAAAACGGTAAGCTATAAGTTTACCGTGGATAATACTGTCCCTTCTGTTCCCGAAACAGAGGTGTATTCCGAAAACGGACATTGTTATCTCAGGATAAGTGCAGAGGATAAAAACGGTATAAGCGGATTTATTCTCTATACAGCAGTTGTGTCAAATAATACAGTAAGCTATGGTGACAGACTTGATGAGCTTAAGGAAGGCGGGTATATCCCTGCGGATTCTTACAGCCTGGTATCAAGCACTTTCAGCGGCAGCAGTACAGAATTTGTGTATGATATAACCGAACTTTACCGTTCGCTTGTGGGACTGAGAGAATTTGCAGAGGATGAGGATATAAGTATTCCTACAGCTGAAAAAATATTTATTAAATCTGCCGATAATGCTTTTAATCTTTCGGAGCCTGTTCAGTGCAGTACTATTGTCCCGTCTGTGGTAAAATACACGGTAAAAGATAATAAAGGCCGTCCTGTTGAGGGTGCGGAGATCACTATTGACGATCAAAGCATAAGCAGTGACGAAAATGGTATCATCGAGTTCAGGGATATTGTGCCTGATGTATATTCGGCAAAGATAACGCATATTCCGGACGATTATAAAACTGATAGGCTGTATTATCTTGTTGATATTTCAAATGATAAATATCTTACGGGAGAAAATATAGTTATGGAATATATCGGTGAGGAAGAAAGCTACGCAGAAGAAAGCACTGAGGCTTCCGAAGCAGAGGAAGAAAGCGCCTCTGAAGAAATAGATCAGCCTTCTTTTGATTCTGATAATTCAGCATTTGCTTTGGTGTTTATCGGTACAATGCTGATTATAACTTCTGTATCACTGGTTCTTAGCAGGAGAAAACGCTGAAACGGAGATTTGAATGAAAATACGCAGAAAACTTCTATTGATATCAGGTGTGATTATCGTAGCGGCGGCTTTATTCATTGCGCTTGTTCTGGCTAAGGTCATTCACATCAATTATATGTTTGTGTCCGAAAAAGATATAGTCGGTGCTGACATTTCCGAGTACCAGAATAAGGTTGATATGGATATTCTTTCACAGAACGTAGATTTTGTATATATACGTGCTACAGAAGGCAGCAGCTATCGTGATATGTGTTTTGAGAAAAACTGGGAAAATGCGCATAAGGCAGGACTGATCTGCGGCGCATATCACTTTTTCTCCTTTGACAGCGGAGGAGAAACACAGGCAAAGAACTTTATAGAAACGGTTGGAAAGCTTGAAAAAGATCTTGTACCCGTTGTAGACATAGAGTACTATGGTGATAAGGCGGAGAATCCGCCGGATAAGCAGTCTGTTTTAAAAGAGCTTCATATTTTTCTTGATG
Source organism: uncultured Ruminococcus sp. (assembly GCA_902763365.1). Lineage (GTDB taxonomy): Bacteria > Bacillota > Clostridia > Oscillospirales > Acutalibacteraceae > UBA1213. The sequence continues at coordinate 10,909 of CACWRT010000043.1, read as the reverse complement.
CGCTTGAAAAAGAGTACGGAGTCAGACCAATGATCTATACACTGAAAAACGTATATGACAGATATCTTCGCGGTGAGGTAAACTCATATCCGCTGTGGGTCAGAAATGTATACTATCCCGCAGCTTTTGATAACTGGGAAAATATAACATTATGGCAGTATACCGATACGGCGCAGCTGGATGGATACAGCGAAGGAGAAAAATACATTGACCTTGACGTACTTGCCGAAGAACAAAGTCTTGAACAATTAATGGTTGTCAGTGAATAATGTGAAGATCAGATAAATTAACAGAATCATTATACAGTGAGAGATAAGCGTTAGTGACTATTATTACGGATGTGATGAGTAATGTTTGATTTTTTAAAAAACAAAAAGAATATTCCGGAAGAACCCGATCCTGCCATTGCCGCAGAACTGATGGCTAAGGGTGAATCTCTGATGGAAAAGAATGAACCCAAAAAGGCAGAAAAGTATTATTCAAAAGCTATGGATATGTATATTTCCCTTTTTGAAGAGGATGAGGAAACATACAGGGAGAAAGCAGCCGTATGCGCTGACGGTCTTGGCGCGGTATATGAAAGCCTTGAGAAATATACAGACGCTTTCGAGCAGTACACCCTTGCTTCACAGCTGTTAGAGGAAGCTGCTGATGCGGAGCATCCAGAAATACTTGAGCAGCTTGCCGATGCGAACTGCAATATAGGTGATACATATTTCTTCCGTGAGATGTATGATGATGCGGAAAAACAGTATAACAAAGCCATGGATATGTATCTGAAGCTGTTGTCCTCAAACAACGAAGAATATCTTGAGGATGTTGCCTACTGTTATGACTGCCTTGCTAAATCGAGCAGCGGAAAAGAGGATTATCATATTTCTATCGAGCATTACGAGAAGGTAATAGAAATATACGAAAAGCTTGTTGCCGATTATAAAGGCTCACCGCTTGACGGCAAATCAATTTCACTTCGTGACGAGCTTGCAGGTGGCTACGGTGATATAGGTTATATCCATTCCTGTATCGGCGGATATGAAGAAGCTGAAAACTTCTACCTGAAAGCCGCGGAGATCTACAGAGAGCTTGCGGTTAATGACCCCGACAGCTATTCCGACAACCTTTCGGCACAATATGCGGATCTTGCCGCTCTGTACGAGGATATGGATAAACCCGAACTTGTCAGAGAATATAAAAAGCTGTCTCAGGATCTGGATATATGATTATAGCTCAGAGCTAAGAGCTAAGAACTCAGAGCGGCTTCGCAGTTCAAAGTTTAAAGCATGGTGTCTCGAGTTGTATCAAGAATACTAAACACAATTAAAGAAGTCCGGAAGATCGTGAAGAAAAAGATTTCCGGACTTCTTTCATATAAGTATGAAAAAGTCTGAGCCGTCATGCTTTGAGCTTATTGCTGAAAGCTTTTAGCTGCGAAGCTGCTTTGAGCTGAGTAAACATAGGAACAAATATTCAAGAAATGTGCTATTCGACTGTTTTGTATATGGTTGACAAATTAAGGGATTTGTTATAAAATTAGAAAGATAGAATAGAGATTACAGCAGCTGAATGAAAAAACTGCTGCCGTAATAAAATAAAAGCTATTCGGAGGTACTGCTATAATGAGTTTCACAATACTTGGAACAGGAAAGGCTGTTCCTGCTTATATTATGACTAATGACGAGCTTTCTACCATGGTAGAAACAAATGACGAATGGATACGTACAAGAACAGGTATAGAGGAACGCCGTATTGCAAAATCGGAAACGATTACAGAAATGTGCGTTGAGGCTGCAAATAACGCTCTTGAGAATGCAGGAGTAACAGCGCAGGAGCTTGATCTGATAATCTGTTCTACAATGAGAGGAGAAAATATCACTCCTTCTCAGGGCTGTATGATACAGAAAGAGATCGGAGCAACCTGTCCGGCTTTTGATATAAATGCGGCTTGTTCCGGATTTATCTATGCACTGGATGTTGCGGCAGGCTTTTTTGCAAGAAAAACTGTAAGAAAAGTACTGATAGTGTCAATGGATAACCTTTCCAATATCATAGACTGGAAGGATCGTTCAACCTGTGTTCTTTTCGGTGACGGCGGGGCAGCTGCCATACTCGGCGAAGGTGATGATCTTCTTTCGATACATCTGACAGCCTCAGGCAATGATGCTGCAATACGTATTCCTCACGGTACAAATTCATCGCCATTCTATGAACATGAGGAAGAGAGAGCCGTCCTTCATATGGCAGGCAACGATGTTTATCGTTTTGCTACGGCAGCAATGGCAAAGGGTATCAAAAAGGCTGTTGAAGATGCCGGTCTTCAGCAGAGTGATGTGGACTGCGTAATACCTCATCAGGCAAATATAAGAATTATAAATACAGCAGCTAAAAACCTTGATATACCAAGGGAGAAGTTCTTCTGTAATGTTAATAAATACGGCAATACTTCTTCTGCAAGCGTTCCTATGGCTCTTGATGAAGCTAACAGAAGCGGTGTACTCAAAAAAGGTGATATAATCGCAATGTGCGCATTCGGCGGCGGCCTTACAACAGGCAGCTGTGTGATACGCTGGAATAAGGATTCGGAATAATCGAAGCAAAAATGTCACAAAATAGGAGGATGAAATACTGATGGGAAAAACTGTATTCGTATTCTCAGGTCAGGGAGCGCAGACTCCGGGAATGGGAAAATCTCTGTATGATAATTCACCTGCTGCAAAGGCAGTTTTTGATATGGCTGAAAGTATCCGTCCCGGAACAATAAAGCAGTGCTTTGAGGGAACAAAGGAAGAGCTTTCAATTACGATTAATACACAGCCCTGCGTATTTGCTGTTGATCTTGCAGCAGCAGCGGCTGTAAAGGAAAAGGAAATAATGCCCGACTATGCGGCAGGTTTTTCTCTTGGAGAAATAGCAGCGATCGCATTTGCAGGTATGCTTTCATATGAAGAAGCTTTCAGACTTGTATGCAGACGTGCCGAGGTGATGGATAAGGCTGCAAAAGAAAATAAGGGCGCTATGGCTGCTGTAATGAAGCTTACTCCCGAGAAAGTTGAGGAGATATGCAGAGGATTTGAAAAAGCGTATCCCGTAAATTATAACAGTCCTGCTCAGACCGTTGTGGCAGCCGCAGAGGATGAGATAGACGGACTTTGCGCAAAGGTCAAGGAAGAAAAGGGCAAGGCTGTAAAGCTTGCAGTAAGCGGTGCGTTCCATTCACCGTTTATGAATAGTGCTTCAGATGCTCTTGCAGAGTATCTTGAAGGCATAGAGCTTTCAGATCCGACGATACCTGTTTATGCAAATGTTACTGCTCAGCCTTATGAAGGCGATTATAAGGCGCTTGTTGCAGCGCAGGTAAAAAGCCCTGTCAGATGGCAGACTACAGTCGAAAAACTTATTGAGGCAGGAGCAGACAGGTTTATAGAGGTCGGTGTTGGCAAAACGCTTACAGGTCTTATCAAAAAGATAAATAAAGATGTAGAAGCAGTCAATATAGAAACAAAGGAGGGACTTGATGCTCTTGTATGAGTATCGGGGATAAGATATGTTTGAACTTACGGGAAAAACAGCTTTGATAACAGGCGGTTCAAGAGGTATCGGAAAGGATATTGCTCTTAAATTTGCAGACATGGGAGCAAATATTGCATTTGTACACTACGGCGACGGAGACAATGCGGTTGTTACAGAAAAGGAGCTTAGCGAAAAGGGCATAAAAGTAAAAGCTTATGAATGTAATGTTGCCGATTTTGAAGCAAGCGCAAAGCTCGTTGAGGAAGTAATAGAGGAGTTCGGAGAGGTTCATATACTTGTGAATAATGCTGGTATTACCAGAGATAAGCTAATGCTCTCCATGACAGAGGCAGAGTATGATTCGGTTATGGCTGTAAACCTCAAGGGCGTATTCAATATGACAAAAGCAGTTTACAAGCATTTCATGAAAAAGAGAAGAGGAAGAATAATTAATATGTCCTCCATAGTAGGACTTACGGGAAATGCGGGTCAGTCTAATTATTCTGCATCAAAAGCGGGTATAATAGGTATGACAAAGTCTGTTGCAAAGGAACTCGGTTCACGAAATGTAACAGTAAATGCAATTGCTCCGGGCTTTATCAAGACCGAAATGACTGACGCTATGACAGATAAAGCTAAGGAAGCTGCACTTCAGGCTATTCCCATGAAGAGAATGGGTCAGGTTGAGGATATAGCTAATTTAGCAGCCTTCCTTGCAAGTGATGAGGCTTCATATATTACAGGCGAGGTCATTCGTGTTGACGGCGGTATGGCAATGTGAGTCAGTTAATAATAAATTAATTACTGCGGTATATACAGATACAAGACTATTGAAAGAAAGGAAAAACATAAATGAAAAGAGTGGTTATTACAGGACTGGGTGCTATAACGCCTGTTGGTAACGATGTAACGACAATGTGGAATAATATGAAAAACGGCGTTTGCGGAATTGATACCATTACCAAATTCGATCCTGCAACTTCCAAGGCAAAGGTTGCGGCAGAAGTTAAAGACTTCGATCCTACACAGTATATAGACAAGAGAGAATGCCGTAAACTGGATCTTTTCTGTCAGTATGCGCTTTCGGCAGCAGCTCAGGCTGTAGAAGACAGCGGTATCCTTGGAAATGTGGAATCTGAACGTCTCGGCGTATACGTTGGTTCGGGTGTCGGCGGAATAAATACTTTCTATGAGCAGAGTGTTAATCTTTATACAGGAAAGAACGTATCTCCGTTCTTTATTCCGATGATGATAGGTAATATAGCAGCAGGAAACATAGCTATCAGATTTAAGGCTAAGGGTCCTTGTCTTCCTGTAGTTACAGCCTGCTCGACTTCGACTCATGCTCTGGGTGAAGCTTTTCATGCAATAAGATATGGAATGGCTGATGCAATTATAGCAGGCGGTGCCGAGGCTACTATAACCCCCCTTGCAGTAAAGGGCTTTACAAGCTGTAAGGCGCTTACTCTTTCCGAAGATCCGAACAGAGCCTCTATTCCTTTTGACAAGGAACGCTCGGGATTTGTAATGGGCGAGGGCGCAGGTATACTGATTCTTGAGGAATATGAGCACGCTGTTTCAAGAGGTGCAAAGATCTATGGAGAAATCTGCGGCTACGGCAACACTTGTGACGCACACCATATAACAGCTCCTGATCCCGAAGGTAAGGGCGCGGCAAACTGCGTACGTGTCGCACTGGAGGAAGCAGGATATCAGGGAACAGAGGAGCTTTATATAAATGCACACGGAACTTCTACAAAGCTTAACGATGCAGGCGAAACAAAGGCATTCAAGGAAGTTCTTGGCGAAAGAGCATATAAGGCACATATAAGTTCGACAAAATCCATGACCGGTCATATGCTGGGAGCAACAGGTGCTGTTGAAGCAATAGCGTCGGTACTTGCACTCAGAGACGGAGTAGTTCCTCCGACAATAAATTATCGTGAGGCAGACCCTGAATGTGATCTTGATTATACACCGAATAAGGCAGTTCAGGCAGAGCTTGATATGGCTTTGAGCACAACATTCGGATTCGGCGGACATAATGCTTGTATAGTAATAAAGAAATAAAGGGAAGCTTGTACGCTTATGTTCTGACAGGGTCGTCAGAAATGTGTATTTATTCTCTATTTGATATAAGGTGGGATACATTGTGTACAGTATTGATGAAATAAAAGAACTACTGGATGCTTTTGATAATTCAAAAGCAACTGCACTTGATATACAGTTAGGAGAAAATGAATTTCTCAGCCTTCGCCAGAAAACAGCAAAGGTGATCTCTGAGGATGCTGCGGTACCTGTACTTGTACAGACTGCTGCTCCGATGACGGAAACGGGTGTCGTGCCTGCTGTAAAATCCATGGAAAAGGTTGAGGGTGATCCTGTTGAATCTCCTATGGTTGGAGTGTTCTACAGCGCGCCGTCACCGGACAGTGAACCGTATGTTTCTGTCGGAAGTTCAGTGAAGAAAGGCGATGTACTCTGCCTTATCGAAGCTATGAAGCTTATGAATGAGGTAACAGCCGAAAAGAACGGTATTATAACAGATATCTGCGTTGAAAACGGACAGGTAGTAGAGTACGGACAGCCGTTGTTTATGATAAAATAAGGAGTGACCGCTATGAATAAAGAAGAGATCATGCAGATCATACCCCATAGAAATTCTATGCTTTTAATAGATGAAGCAACAAAAACAGGAGAAAATACCTGCGAAGGAAAAAAACATATAAACGGCGATGAATGGTTTCTTGACGGTCATTTTCCCGGCAATCCGGTTGTTCCCGGTGTGATACTATGTGAAATGATGGCGCAGGCAAGTGCCGTTATAATTTCTGATGTATCGGCAAAATGTACACCGTATTTTACGGGAATAGAAAAGGCTAAATTCAGAAATAAAGTTCTTCCCGGGGATACACTCGAGATAAAGTGCGAACTTACCGGACAGAAGAGAAATTTCTATTTTATAAAGGGCAAGGGATATGTCAATGGAAAGCTGAGTGTATCGGCAGAGTTTTCTTTTGCTTTGGTTGAGAGGGAGTAATCATTTTGTTTTCAAAAATACTGATCGCCAATCGGGGCGAGATAGCTGTCAGGATAATACGTGCCTGCCGTGAAATGGGTATATCAACGGTAGCAGTGTATTCAAAAGCTGACAGAAATGCTCTTCACGTAACTATGGCAGATGAAAGCTATTGCATAGGCGGACCGCAGGTAGCTGACAGTTATCTGAATATAGCAGCTATACTTGAGGTGGCAGCTTTGTCGGGGGCTCAGGCAATACATCCCGGTTACGGGCTTTTATCCGAAAATGCAAAATTTGCCGCGCTCTGCAAAAAATGCAATATAGAGTTTATCGGACCATCCGCAGAGATGATAGAGCGTCTCGGCGATAAGGATGAGGCAAGAAAGACAATGAGAGCTGCCGGTGTTCCTGTTACACCGGGCAGTGATATAATAGATGATATAGACGAAGCAAGAAAAAAAGCGGGAGAAATAGGTTTTCCGCTGCTTGTAAAGGCAAGAAGCGGAGGCGGCGGAAGAGGTATCAGAAGAGTTGACAGGATAGAAGACTTTGATAATGCCTTTCTTTCGGCAAAAGCAGAAGCGCAGAGTGCTTTCGGAGACGGAGCAGTATATATGGAAAAATTTCTCAGTCCCGTTAAGCACGTTGAAATGCAGCTTCTGTGTGATAAATACGGAAATGTAGTTTGTCTTGGTGAAAGAGAGTGTTCTGTTCAGAGAAAGAATCAGAAGCTCATTGAAGAAAGCCCTTCTCCGGCAATAACTCCCGAGATACGCAAAAAAATGATGGAGGCTGCCGCAAAAGCAGCAAAGGCGGTCGGATATGAAAATGCCGGAACGGTTGAGTTCCTTCTTGATAAAGATAAAAATTTCTATTTTATGGAAATGAATACACGTCTTCAGGTGGAACACGCTGTAACAGAGATGGTTGTAGGCATTGATATCGTTCAGTGGCAGATAAGGATTGCTTCGGGAGCAAAGCTGACCGTTACTCAGGACAGAGTATTCCTGCACGGTAATGCGATAGAATGTCGTATCAACGCAGAGGATGCGGAGCATAATTATCGTCCAAGCTGCGGTAAGATAGGTTTTATACATATCCCCGGAGGTCCGAATGTAAGATTTGATACTGCTATTTATCAGGATTATGACATACCTCCCTATTACGATTCTATGATAGGAAAACTGATAGTGCAGGCACGTTCAAGAGAGCTTGCAATACGCAAGATGAAAATGGCACTAAGCGAGCTTACTATAAACGGCATAAAGCATAACAGAGATCTTCATATAGACATTCTTTCCGATCCTGATTTCGTTTCGGGAGAATATACAACAGGCTTTATGGAAGAACGTGCAAAGCGTAAGGATAATAAAGAGAAATAAACGGCAGTAGTACAAACTGCCCTCAGATAGGTCGGGTGAAGTATTGAATACATCAGATATTTTTAATTTTTTAAAACCAAAAAATGAACTTGAAAAACAAGAGGATACATCGACTGTACAGAATCAGCCGTTTATCCCCAATGAATTGTGGGTGAAATGCCCCGTTTGCAAAAAGGCAGTTCTTTCGTCCGACCTTAATGATAATAAAAAGGTATGCCCGAACTGTTCTTATCATTTCAGGATAGCCGCAAGACAAAGGTTGGAGATTACTGTAGACGAGGGAAGCTTTGAGGAATTTGATGCAGAAATGACATCAACAAATATAATAGATTTTCCCGATTATACCCGAAAGCTTAAAAATGCAAGACTCAACAGCGGTGAAAACGAATCCGTTATTACAGGTAAGGCGCGTATAGGCGGATGTGAAACGGTTATCGCAGTAATGAATTCACAGTTCATGATGGGTTCGATGGGTACGGTTACAGGCGAGAAAATAACCAGAGCATTTGAATATGCCACAAAGCAGGAACTGCCTGTTATTGTTTTTACAGTTTCCGGCGGCGCAAGGATGCAGGAGGGAATACTGTCACTTATGCAGATGGCAAAAACAAGCGGTGCAGTAAAACGTCACAGTGATGCAGGACTTCTGTATATAACTGTACTGACTGATCCTACAACAGGCGGTGTTACTGCAAGCTTTGCAATGGAAGGAGATATAATTCTTTCCGAGCCGAAAGCGCTTATCGGTTTTGCAGGTCCGAGAGTCATTGAACAGACAATCCGTCAGAAATTGCCCAAGGATTTTCAGTCTGCGGAATTTCTGCTTGAAAAAGGATTTGTTGACAAGGTCGTACCAAGGAGCGAAATGAAGGAAACCCTGACAAAGCTTCTTATACTTCACGGCAGTATACCCGAAAAGGAAGATAAGGAAGAAAAGGAGGGCGACGAGCAGTGAGTGCTTTCGATAATGTTACGGCAGCAAGAGCAAACAATCGCCCGACTGCTATAGATTATATAACGAGAATATTCGGCGACAGCTTTATAGAACTTCACGGCGACAGACGCTTTGCGGATGATAAGGCTGTTATTGGCGGCATAGCTGAACTTAACGGCAAGCCTGTTACGGTCATTGCCCTTGAAAAGGGAAGAAACCTCAAAGAACGTGTTGACAGGAATTTCGGTTCGGCTCATCCGGAAGGCTACAGAAAGGCTCTCAGGCTAATGAAGCAGGCTGAGAAGTTTCATCGTCCCGTGCTTTGCTTTGTCGATACATCCGGTGCATACTGCGGTATTGGTGCAGAGGAAAGAGGTCAGGGTCAGGCTATTGCAGAAAACCTGATGGAGATGATGACGCTGAAAACACCGATATTGTCGGTATTTATCGGCGAGGGCGGAAGCGGCGGAGCGCTTGCGCTGGCAGTTGCAGATGAAGTATGGATGCTTGAAAATGCAATCTATTCTGTGATTTCTCCCGAAGGATGTGCAAGTATACTCTGGAAGGATTCCACAAAAACCGCGGAAGCTTCCGAATGTCTCAAGCTGACGTCAAAGGATCTTTTTAAGCTTGGAGTTATTGAGAGGATAATAAGAGAACCTAAAACTGTTGACAGTGTTGTATTTGAAAGCTTCAAGACTCTTATTGGCCAGACTTTTGAAAAGCTTGAAGCATCCGATACGGAAACCCTTCTGAATAAAAGATATAACAGGTTCAGAAAGTATTGATGAAATGTGTGGTGAGTCTTATGTCAGAAGCTTTGAGAATAGAAAAAAAGACGATCGAAGATTATATGTCCCTTCCCGAAGGAACAAGGGCGGAGCTTATTAATGGTGTTATCTATGATATGTCTCCTTCACCGATGAGGATTCATCAGAGGATCGTTACAAAGATGTTATCTAAAATCGAGTGGTTTATATTATCTAAATCAGGCAAATGCGAAGCATATACAGCCCCCTTTGATGTAAAGCTGAATGATGAAACAATAGTACAGCCGGATATATCAGTTATATGTGATCCGGAAAAGCTTACCGAAAGAGGATGCAGCGGTGCGCCTGATCTAATAATTGAGATCACATCATCGAATTATGCACATGATTATGTGCGAAAGCTGAACTTGTATTTTGATTCCGGAGTAAAAGAATACTGGATAGTAAACCCTGACAAGAAGAATATCAGTGTATACCTGCTCTCCGATGGATATTCACCCGATTTCTACAGCTTTGAAGATGATGTTCCGGTTAGTATTTATAACGGTGAGCTGAAGCTCAATATTTCAAGTATGCTTGATTAGCGGTCAGAGGACTTGAATAAAAAGATCAATGTTCTGCCGCCCCGCTGAAAAGGCAGGGCGGCAATAATTATATACGGAGTGTGAGGAATGTCTGAACTGAATATAGTTCTTGTTGAACCTGAAATACCTCAGAATACGGGAAATATTGCCCGTACCTGTGCGGCAACAGGTGCAAGACTGCATATAGTGAAGCCTATGGGATTTACCCCTACTGACAAACAGCTTAAAAGATCGGGTCTGGATTATTGGCAGTATCTTGATCTTACCTATTATGAAAACCTTGAGGATTTTTTTAAAAAAACAAAGGGCGGAGTGTATTATTATTTTTCCACTAAAGCTCCGAGAAAACATACGGATGTCCAATACCCGGATAAGTGCTATATTGTTTTCGGGAAGGAAACGAAAGGACTTCCCGAGAAGCTTCTGCACGATAATCCTCAGACAACTGTGAGAATACCCATGATGGAATATGCAAGAAGTCTGAATCTGTCAAATTCTGCCGCCATCGCAGCTTATGAGGTACTTAGACAGTGGGATTATCCCGAACTTCAGAACTTTGGCAGACTTCGTGAATTTGACTGGGAAAATTTTATAATTAATAATTAATAATGACCTGAATCCGTGAAACTCAAAAATCAAATCAGTTCAAAAGTCAGCTTGCAAGCCAAAAACAAAGCAAAAAGCTCACATTCTAAATGCACCCAAAAGGT
>CACWRT010000042.1 GCA_902763365.1 uncultured Ruminococcus sp. | reverse complement strand
CCGCGTTTAGGGTCCGGCGGCTCGCCGGCGCGTTTAGGGTCCAGCGTCACGCTGGCGGCTGTTAGTGTAAAATTATAATTGGCAAAAATATTGTCAATGAAAAAAGAACCGCCCAAAAAGCCTGATACGCGGGCAGTAAAGCCTGAGCGGCGAGTTCAGAGCGGATGCGAAGCGAAGCGATACCCGCGTTTAGGGTCCAGCGTCACGCTGGTCACGCTGGTGGAAAAAATTTTTCTTGACAAATGGGCGAATATATGAGATAATATCATTTGTAAAGCCTACCAATCACATAGGTAAACTATAAATTAAAACAGGAGATCATGAAATGACTAAGATAAAACCTCATAAACGATGTTGCAGCACTATAAGATGATATTCGGACAAATCAGACTTTTCAAAATAGTATAATCGGAATTTATACGGAATGAAATTTTTTTGAGGAGCAATGGTTCATGAAAACATACAAGAAAATAACCGATCTGATCGGCAAAACACCTCTTCTGGAGCTGAGCGCGCCGGAAGAAAATAATGGGGCTGTGATTTTCGGCAAGCTGGAGTATTTCAACCCGGCAGGAAGCGTAAAGGACAGGATCGCCAAGGCTATGATAGAGGATGCTCAGGCAAAAGGAATTCTCAGACCGGATTCCGTGATAATTGAGCCTACAAGCGGAAATACCGGTATAGGACTTGCGGCTGTTGCAGCGGCAAGCGGATATCAGGTGATACTTACGATGCCCGAAACAATGAGCATAGAACGCAGAAATCTTCTGAAAGCATACGGCGCCAAGGTGGTGCTGACCGAAGGAGTAAAGGGTATGAAGGGCGCAATAGAAAAAGCTCAGGAGCTGGCAGCGTCAAATCCTCACAGCTTTATTCCCAGCCAGTTTACCAACAGCGCGAACCCTCAGGCTCATTTTGATACTACAGGGCCTGAAATATGGGAGGATACAGACGGAAGAGTAGATATATTTGTTGCAGGTGTCGGTACGGGCGGAACGGTTTCGGGTGTGGGAGAATATCTCAGATCACGCAGGCCCGATGTAAAGATAGTTGCAGTTGAGCCGGCAGGATCTCCCGTTCTTTCGGGAGAAAAGGCAGGACCGCATAAAATACAGGGTATCGGCGCAGGCTTTGTGCCCGAAACCCTTAATACGGAAATTTATGATGAAATAATCAGAGTAACGAATGAGGACGCTTTTGAAACAGGAAGAGAGCTTGCTAAAAACGAGGGGCTGCTTGTGGGTATCTCCTCGGGCGCAGCGGTATGGGCGGCGCGTCAGCTTGCAAAACGTCCCGAAAATAAAGGAAAGATAATTGTAGTGATACTGCCTGACACAGGTGAGCGGTATCTGTCTACACCGATGTTTACAGGATAAGAGGTAATGGATATGAAAAACAGCAGTATAAAAATCAATGCTATTCAGGTCGGAAGTGCTTTTGGTATTTCCGGCGGCATTGCTGCGTCTTTTTCCTGCTGCTGTATGTGTTGTAGTGACACAGACGGCAGATCGTTGAATTTTATTTTACCTTAACAGGTATTCCGACCGCCGTCTGTTCTGCTTTTAGGCAGTGCAGGCGGCTTTTTTATCTGAAAGGAGTTTATCATGATAGCAACACAGGAAAGTATTACAGCAAAGCTTTGTTCCTTTGCCCGCGCATATCATTCTAATATCGGGCACAGAAAAATTTTTGATGATTATCTTGCTTACGATATGATGGGCAGGGAGGAATTTGACGGGATAGGACAGCTTATACAAAGCGGCTTTGAGATGAACAGTATTTCGGAAAACAGTGACTTTGAAAGCGCAAGGATAAAACCCACACTTAACAGGTACATTTTCCCTATACCTCTTTCGAGGATAGCATTTGCCGAACATAAGCTGCTTGAATTTGCACAGCGCAGCGGCAGATGTCAGTATGTTATCTGCGGCGCAGGAATGGACACATTTGCATTCAGGAACAGTAATAAGAATATCAGGATATTCGAGCTTGACCATCCCGACACAGGCAGATATAAACGTGAAAGAATAAACAGTCTTGAATGGAATATTCCCGATAATCTCATATTCGTTCCCATGGATTTTTCAAGGGACGATATGGAAGAAAAACTGAAAGAAGCCGGGTTTGATCCTACGCAGCCTTCGTTTTTTGCGATTTTAGGAGTAACCTATTACCTGACATTGCCCGTTTTTGAACAGACAATAAAAAAGATATCACAACTGAGCAAGGCAAAAACAGGGATAGTTTTTGATTATCCCGATGAAACCACTCTCAGTGAAAAAAATCCCGAACGTGTAAGGACGCTTGCGCAGATAACGGAAAAATTAGGCGAAAAAATGCTGCACGGCTATTCCTTTGCGGAGATAAATGGAGTGCTTGAGCGATGGGGCTTCAAGATAGAAGAACATCAGACTCCGCAGATCATACAAAAGAATTATTTTGAAGGCAGGGACGACGGCATCCGCGCATTTGAAAACATACATTTTATGTCAGTAAATAAAGGAGAGAAATGAAAATGGAAAGATATATTTTTACATCGGAATCAGTTACAAAAGGACATCCCGACAAGGTATGCGATATAATATCAGACTCAATACTGGATGCTTATCTGAAAAATGATAAAACTGCCCGCATTGCCGTTGAAACCGTGGTCAAGAACAATACGGTGGTTTTGGCAGGAGAAATATCTTCAAAGGCAGATATCGAGATAGAAAAAACCGTAAGACAAGCCATAAACAATATTGGTTACGATCGTCCCGAGCTTGGCTTTGACGGACATTCGGCAAAGATAATACAGCTTATTGACAAGCAGTCTCCCGACATTGCCAGAGGAGTGGACGACGCTCTTGAAAGCCGCAGCGAGGATGAAAACAGTCTTGGAGCAGGAGATCAGGGCATGATGTTCGGCTATGCCGTCAATGAAACAGAGGAGCTGATGCCCCTGGCTATATCACTTGCCCATAAGCTGTCAAAAAAGCTTACAGATGTAAGAGAAAAGGGGATTCTGCCATATCTTCGTCCCGACGGCAAAACACAGGTATCTGTAAAATATGAAAACGGCGCAGCTGTCGGAATAGATACCATCCTTATTTCTACTCAGCATGACCCTGATGTTACACAGGAAAAGATAAGAGAGGATCTTATCAATTATGTAATAAAACCGACTCTTCCCGAAAAATGGAAGAATGATAATTTCAGGATACTTGTCAATCCCACAGGCAGGTTTGTTATCGGCGGACCTGTTGGCGACAGCGGACTGACAGGCAGAAAGATTATCGTTGATACATACGGCGGCGCTGCGGCTCACGGAGGAGGAGCATTTTCCGGAAAGGACCCGACTAAAGTAGACAGAAGCGCAGCCTATGCCGCAAGGTATATCGCCAAAAATATTGTTGCGGCAGGTCTGGCAGATAAAGCGGAAATACAGATCGCCTATGCTATTGGCGTTGCCTCGCCTGTTTCGGTTCTTGTAAATACATTCGGTACGGGAAAGGTATCCGACGACCTGATAAGAAGGGCGGTTGAAAACAGTGTTGACCTCAGACCTTCGGAAATAATCAGAAGATTTGACCTGCAAAGACCTATATATGTACAGACTGCTTCATACGGGCATTTCGGAAGAACTGACATTGATCTGCCCTGGGAAAAGACAGATCTTGCAGATGAACTGAATAAATATATCGGAAATTTTAAGAGGAGTTGAAATTATGGAATTGATACCAAGCTTTTCGGTGGATCACAGAAAAATAGTCCCGGGCATTTTTACAAGCCGAAGGGACAAGGTCGGCAGCAGTATTATCACGACCTATGATATAAGACTTACAAGACCAAACAGAGAGCCTGCAATAGATGCGGCTGCAATGCACTCTCTTGAGCACATAATAGCTACCTTTCTGAGAAATGATCCTGACTGGCAGGATGAGATCATATACTGGGGACCTATGGGCTGTCTGACGGGATTTTATCTGATACTCAAGGGTGAGCGTTCACCCAAAGAAATATATGATCTTGTACTCAGCTCCTTCAGAGAAGCTGACCGCGCTCAGACAGTTCCGGGTACATCCCCCGAAAACTGCGGACATTATCTCATGCACAATCTTGAAATGGCAAAATGGTATGCCGCGAAATTTGCAGATTATCTTGAAGCAAACAACGGAAATGATGAGATATTTGAATACCCGAAAACAGAGCGTCTTATTACAGACGAAGGACAGCAGTTTTTTGATTCGTAAAGAATTGTCATTCCGAGGAGCGTTTTTCTCTGCCGTTCAGAAGAGAGTACCCCACTATTGTCATTCCAAGGAGTATTACCTCTCATGTCATTCCGAACGAAGTGAGGAAGCTTTGTGATGAATGTGCTTTTGTGGAAAAGATCCCTCGCTTTGCTCGGGATGACAGGGTGGGATGCTCGGGATGACAGGGTGGGATGCTCAGTATGACAGGGTGGTATGCTCGGGATGACAAGTGCGGTGCTCATAATGACACGATCAGGATGCTCATAATGACACGATCAGGATGCTCATAATGACACGATCAGGATGCTCATAATGACACGATCAG
This sequence comes from uncultured Ruminococcus sp., assembly GCA_902763365.1. Taxonomy (GTDB): domain Bacteria; phylum Bacillota; class Clostridia; order Oscillospirales; family Acutalibacteraceae; genus UBA1213. The sequence continues at coordinate 16,923 of CACWRT010000042.1, read as the reverse complement.
GATGCTCATAATGACACGATCAGGATGCTCACAATGACACGATCAGGATGCTCACAATGACAAAGCGAATACCACATATATCAGATTCAATAACTGTGAATCGTTAATTAAAAACACATTATAAAAGACTATCTGATTTTACGAACAGTCGAAAAAAATAAATTATACAAGGAGTAATTTTTATGTCAACATATAAGAAAATAGAATCAGCCCTTATACATGGCGGAATATACGGAGATGAGTTTACAAAGGCAGTAAATGTGCCTATATATCAGACTTCTACATATGAACAAAGCGGCATAGGAGAGACACCGAGGTGGGAATATTCCCGTACAGGCAATCCCACCCGCGCAGCGCTTGAAGCACTTATTGCAGAGCTGGAGGGCGGCAGACGCGGATTTGCCTTCGGATCGGGGATGGCAGCCATAACGGCAGTGCTGAGCCTGTTTCACACAGGCGACCGTATATTGATATCAAGCAATGTTTACGGAGGAACATTCCGTGTTCTTGATAAGGTATTCAATCATTTCGGCATAGGCTATTCTATTGAGGATACAACTGATATCAAAGGGCTTGAAGAGAAGATTACCGATGATGTTAAAGCGATACTGTTGGAAAGTCCCGCAAATCCGCTGCTGACAGTTACAGATATCGGCGCAGTTTCCCGCATTGCCGCAAACCATGGGATATTGTCAATAGTAGACAATACTTTTATGACTCCGTACCTGCAAAGACCTCTGGAACTTGGAGCAGATATCGTTATCCACAGCGCAACAAAATATCTGGGAGGTCACAGCGATGTGGTGGCAGGTCTTGTTGCAGTCAAGGATGAGGAGCTTGCAGACAGGCTGGCGTTTATTCAGAACTCTACAGGCGGCGTACTCGGTCCTTTTGACAGCTTTCTTCTTATCCGCGGCATAAAGACCCTTGGCGTTCGTCTTGACCGTCATGTGGAAAATGCGGAAAAAGCCGCAAAATTCCTCAGTGAGCATAAGGCTGTAAAGAAGGTATATTATCCCGGACTGCCTGAGGCTCAGGGCTATGAGATCAATAAAAAACAAGCTAAAAACGGCGGCGCAATGATCTCCTTCGAGCTTTATGAAAACTATGATATCAAAAAATTCTTCAAATCGCTGAAGCTTGTAGCCCTTGCTGAAAGTCTTGGCGGTGTAGAAAGCCTTGTATGCCACCCGGCAAGCATGACTCACGCTTCGATCCCCTACGAAGTGCGTCAGAAGGTAGGCATTACAGACGGACTTATACGTCTGTCCATAGGCATTGAAAGCATTGACGATATACTTTCCGATATTTCTCAGGCTATTGCAGAAAGTGAGGAATAATCATGGCATTATATAATGATATGCAGGAGCTTATCGGCAATACTCCACTGGTCAAGCTAAGTCACCTTGATCTGCCTGAGGATGCAAAACTTTATGCAAAGCTTGAGCTTTATAACCCCTCGGGCAGTGTCAAGGACAGGACGGGAAAATATATGATCGAGGATGCCGAAAGGCGCGGTATTCTGAAAAAGGGCAGCGTTATAGTGGAAGCGACCGCAGGCAATACGGGGCTTGGCATAGCATTTGCCGCGCTGAACAGGGGATATCGTATTATTTTCGTTGTTCCGACAAAGTTTTCGCAGGAAAAGCAGACGCTTCTCAGGGCGCTTGGCGCGGAGATAGTAAATACGCCCCGTGAGGGCGGAATGCTCGGCGCATGGGCTAAGGCGGAAGAGATACGCAAGTCCATACCGGAGGCGGTAACTCTGGAGCAGTTCAGAAACCCGGCAAATCCTCTCGCGCATTATGAAACAACGGGAAGAGAAATATATGATGATCTTAACGGAAAGATCGATTATCTTGTCGCAGGCGCAGGAAGCGGCGGTACATATTCGGGTGTTGTGAAATACCTGAAAGAAAAAAGCAGAAATATTACAGGAGTTCTTGCCGATCCTGTTGGGTCAACAATGGGCGGCGGAGAACACGGTGATTATGATATCGAGGGTATCGGGAATGATTTTATTGCCGATACAATGGATATGTCCCTTGTTGATAAGGTAGTAAAGATCACTGACAGCGACGCTTTTGAGGGCGCTCGTGAGCTTGCGGCGGCGGAAGGAATATTCGGCGGATCATCCTCGGGCGCTGCGCTTGCCGCTGCCAAAAAGCTTATAGCGGACGGCGCAAGGGGAAATATAGTGATAATACTGCCTGACAGAGGAGACAGATATTTTACAAAAAATCTTTATGAATAAAGGTGTTTTATGACATTACAGCAATTACATTACGCAATAACTATATCGGAGCAGGGCTCCTTCAATAAAGCCAGCGAGGTGCTGTACATTTCCCAGCCCTCGCTTACCGAAGCAGTGCGCGAGCTTGAAAAGGAACTGGGGATAATTATATTTCATCGCAGCGGAAAGGGTGTTACTTTAACAAGTGACGGTGAGGAATTCATTTCCCATGCCCGTGACCTGTACAAACAGTATGAAACACTGATAGACCGCTATAGCGAAGGCGGTGACCTGAAAAAGAAATTCGCCGTATCAACTCAGCACTATTCCTTTGCGGTAAAGAGCTTTGTGGAGCTTGTGAAAAAGCTCAGCACAGACGAATACGAATTTGCCATAAGAGAGGTACGGACCCAGAAGGTGATAGAGGATGTAAGCACTCTGAAAAGTGAGGTAGGGGTCATGTATCTGAGTGCTTTCAATTCTCCGCTGCTTACAAAGCTTTTGCGTACAAATAACATTGAATTTCACGAGCTTATCACCTGTGACGCCTATGTATACATACATAAGGAACATCCTCTTGCAAAGAAGAAAAGTATACGTTTTGATGAGCTTACAGAATACCCCTGCCTTTCCTTTGAGCAGGGCGGCAGCGGTTCCATGTACTTTGACGAAGAAATACTCAGCAACAACCACTATCCCCGCAAGATCATGGCTACAGACAGGGCAACAATGCTGAATCTGATGATCGGGCTGAATGGCTATACGCTTTGCTCGGGTATAATATGTGAGGAACTGAACGGCGGGGATTATACAGCGGTGCCGTATGAGCCTGACAGCGAACATCCCGGAAGCTTAATGAAAATCGGATATATCACAAAAAAGAATCTTCATCTCAGTAAGGTAGGCAAAATGTATATTGAGGAACTTAAAAAATATTTAGGAGTGTAAAATGGAAATAATTGACTTTCATGCGCATATATATCCTGACAAGATCGCAGGAAAAGCGACTAAAGCCACAGGAGATTTTTATGATATAACCCCTGCCCATGAAGGGACAGGGGATGAATTGCTATCCGCAGGGAAAAAGGCAGGCATATCAGGCTTTGTGATACTGCCTGTTGCCACAAGACCCGATCAGGTAAGGCATATCAACACATTTATCGTCAATGAGGAGAAGCAGCATAAAGAATTTTACGGTTTCGGCACACTTCATCCCGAATGTGAAAATAAGCTTGAAGAAGCTGACTTCATTCTCAAATCGGGACTGCACGGTATAAAGCTTCATCCCGATACTCAGCGGTTCAATACGGACGATAAGCGTCTGTACGAAGTTTTTGATTATATACAGGGGAAAATACCTCTGCTCGTACACTGCGGTGACAAGCGTTTTGATTATTCCCATCCCCGCAGACTGAAAGAGGTAATACGCAATTTTCCGCATTTGCAGGTAATAGCTGCCCATCTCGGAGGCTGGTCGCTTTTTGATGAAGCGTTTGAGATACTGAAGGACACCGACTGTTATCTTGACATATCCAGCACCATGATGTTTCTGTCTTCCGAAAGAGTGACAAAATACATACACGGCTATGGCGCCGAAAGGATCCTTTTCGGAACAGATTTTCCTCTTTGGGATCCTCAGACAGAGGTTCACTCTCTTATGCAGCTTGATCTGCGCCCGAACGAGCTTGACCTCATCTCCTTCCAAAATGCGAGAAGTATATTATCAGCTCAGAGCTAAGAGCTCAGAGCATGGCGCAGTGACGAGGAATCCTTATGAAATTACTGCTTTTATGGTAAAGATCCTTCGCTTACGCTCAGGATAACAGGCTTTTCAAAATTCATAAATATAAAGTTGAGGTACGTGAAAAAATAAAATATTCCCTTTTAATTTATGCTCCTGTGTGTTACAATTTATATATATTATCAGTGGAGGTGTTTCCGAATGAGTAATAGAGAACGCATTGTCAGACTTCTTGATAGTATTCCGGATCATAAACTCGGATATGTACTTGCTTTTATTCAAGGTATGACTGTTTGCTCTGATACCGGTGAAGCGGAAGATGATTTTTTTTGTCAGAGAATGGTTCAGAATTATATTGATGATCCGGAAAGCAAGGATGATAAAGGTACATCACTGGAGGAATGTAAGAGGGAGTGGGGGATAAATTGATGTACGAAATATTTATTCTTAAACGTGCATGGTAATGAAAATCATGCACGTTTAATTTATGTAATAACGAAAGGCATTGTGAGCTGTATTCAGCCGACATGATTAATAATTTAATTATGCTTTTCAAAGTACCTATAGGTTTTGCCTATTACCTATAATACCTATAGGATATTAGACAAATGAAAGAAAGAGTGCTATAATTAATTCAACGAATGAGAAAGGAGTAATCGCCATGACAACCAAAGCTGCAAGAATGATGTGTGTGGATATGTGTATGTGTACAACGCAGAGAGCGGTTTTCTGCGTCAGGGCTTGCTGTGCTTTCCGAATGTGACATAGCTTTTTTTCTGCTGTGTAACGGGAAGCCGGTCTGCGGCTTCCTTTGTTTTTTGCTCCGGAATTCGGAAATTTGAATTATTTCCGGCGCAGAATATGAAAGGAACTGATTATGAAAAGAAAACTTATGGCAGCGTGCATTGCTGCTGCGCTTTGTATGACGGCTTTTACGGCCTGCTCGGAAACATTCGGGGACACATCTCCTGCTGATGAAAAATCAACTTCTGCTGTTGAATATCCGACACAGCATCAGATTTCGGGTACCGAGGAATCTTCCGAAGCTTCCGAGAATGACTGCTGTAAAAGCGAGGAATCTCAGACCGGAGAGAATGACTGCTGTAAAAACAAGGAATCTCAGTCCGGCGAGAATGACTGCTGTAAAAACGAGGAATCTCAGTCCGGCGAGAATGACTGCTGTAAAAACGAGGGATCTCAGTCCGGCAAAAACGACTGTTGTAAAAACGAGATCTCCGAAAGCTCTGTCATCCCCGACTGCTGCGGAGATAATTGATTTAAGTTTTATTGATTGTTTCTGTTTGCAGGCAGACGGCGCTGTATGATTACAGCTGAACTGTGATCCAAAGAAAATATAGAAACGACATAACACAATACGCACTGATTACGAACTAATATTTAATAAAGAAAGGGTAATGAACTATGAAAAGAAAAATAACTGCTGCTTTTATTGCTGCTGCGCTTGCTCTGGCAGCGCTGGCAGGATGCAATACCGAGAATGACAACGGAGCTGCAAACGATGCAAAAGCTTCTGCTGCAAATACATCAGCCGCTTCTGCTGATAATTCTTCTGACGGCAGCGCTTCCGCAGGTGATACTTCCACATCAGGCGCTCCTGAAAAAACAACCTTTAACCTGGGTCATCTTAATTCCACAGCTCATCTTTTAGGATTTGTGGCAAAGGAAGAGGGCTATTTTGAAGAGGAAGGGCTCGATGTTACTCTTACACTGTTTTCATCCGCTGCCGAACTTTCCACAGGTCTTGAGTCGGGAAAGCTTGACGCTGCATTCATAGGCTCTGTTCCGGCGCTGACATTCCAGAGTCAGGGACACGATCTGACTATCTTCGGCGGTGAAATGACAAACGGTCATGGTTATGTTATAAAGCCTCAGTATGTTGAGGGTCTGAAAGACTGGGATGTTTCCATCCTCAAGGGAAGAAATGTTGCTTCTGTCAAGAACAGTGTGCAGGATGCGGAATTACAGATACTTCTCAAAGATAAAAAAATAGAAATAGGCGAGGGTGAGGATAAAGTCAATATCGTTTATTTCGATAGCCAGAAAGACGCTTACAACGCTCTCCAGAATGACACCATAGACGCCGTTTCCGCATATTCTCCCTATACCTCACTTGCGGAAAGCCAGGGCTATAAGGTAGTATACCGCTGCTCGGAAGAACCTCTTCTTCAGAATCAGCCCTGCTGCCGTCAGGTCGCTGCAACCGAGGCTCTCAGCAAGTACCCGAATTCCTACACAGCCTTTGAACGCGCTCTTATAAAAGCCTATAAGTTCACTCAGGAAAACAAGGAACAGACAGTCAAGGATGTTAAAAAATATATTGACATTGAAGAGGATCTTATCAATACAGAGGTTTACGGCGGCTACGGTACTTCCGTTCCCGATCCCGATAAGCAGGGTACGGTTGCTCTGAAGGATTCTATTGTTGAACTTGGTTATACAGAAGATTATGATATCGATAAGCTTTACAATACCGATATTTACAAAAATGCTCTTGCAAGCCTTATCAAAGAAAATCCCGATGATACGGTATATGCAGAACTTCAAAAGCATTTTGATGAATTTGAATAATAAAGTTCTGTTTCGGTAAATTATTCCTCATTTCATTCTGAGGAGCGAAGCGAAAAATCTTTATTATGAATCAAGCATTATACATTTGAGTTAAGCAGATCAGTAAATCGTGTTATTACACACATAAATGAGGAAAAAGTATATGAGTAAGATAGAAATAAAAAATCTGACAGTGGATTATGTGGAGAAGAGAAAAAGCTTTACGGCTCTGAAGGATGTCAGTTTTTCTATAGAGGAAGGCGAGTTTGTCAGTGTCATAGGCTCAAGCGGCTGCGGAAAAAGTACCCTGCTGAGTATTCTTGAGGGAATAAATTCTCCGACAAGCGGCGAAATACTTATTGACGGCGAACCCATAAAGGGTACGGGAACCGACCGCGGGGTGGTGTTTCAGCATTATTCCCTTTTTCCGTGGATGACTGCAAGAAAGAACGTTGCCTTCGGTGTAAAGCAGGTCAATAAGAACGCAAGCCGCTCCGAAAGATTGAAAATTGCTGATGAATTTCTTGACAAGGTGGGACTTGAACAGTTCAAGAACAAATATCCTTCTCAGCTGTCGGGTGGTATGCAGCAGCGAGTAGCGATTGCAAGAGCCCTGGCGATGGATACGGATGTGCTGCTGATGGACGAGCCCTTTGGCGCAATAGACGCAAAAAACCGTACCATTTTGCAGGAGCTTCTTCTTGAGCTGTGGGAGGGTGACGGCACTAAGGCAAGAAAAACCGTTGTGTTTGTTACCCATGATATTGACGAAGCAATACTGCTTTCTGACAAGATAGTTATGATGACCGCTAATCCGGGAAGGGTCTACAGGGAAATTGAAGTTCCTTTTGAACGTCCGAGAAACAGGGCGCAGCTGGTGCAGACAAAGGAATACAACAAATTCAGAAACAAGCTGCTTTCCCTGTTCTACAGTGATATTGCCGAAAAGATCGGCGGCGAGGAGGTCGTACTGTAATGAATATACAAGCAAAAACTGCCGCGCCGCCGGCAATTGCGTTTGATAAAAAAGAAAAAACGGCATCGAATCTTAAATCAGAGATAATTCGCAGATATTTCAGAGTAGTTCATGCCTTGTTTGTTGTGTTTATGCTTATACAGCTTCTGCCGGATAAGCTTGCATCAGATACATATGCTTCTTATGCGATATGGTTTGCAGTAGGAGCAGAGGTTCTGACTCTGATAGTATCGGCGCTGATAAAAAAGCCCGTAAGCCTTAACCTGTTTGTTGATATTGTGGCATTTATCTATGGGCTGCTTATAGCGTGGACTCTTGCTACGGCTAAGTTCAATCTTTTAAAGCCTGCGCTGTTCCCGCCTCCCGGCAAGGTTTTCAGTCAGTTTATAGAAGATTATGATAAGATACTTGTGAATGTACAAAGTTCTATAGGCATAATATTGCAGGGATATCTTCTTGCAATTGCTGTAGCAGTTCCCCTTGGTCTGTTCCTTGGATGGAGCGCAAGACTGGGAGGAGCAGCAACATATATTTCAAAGTTTCTGGGAGCCATTCCTCCCATTGTATACATACCCTACGGCATTGCTTTGCTGCCCACATTCAGATCTGTTTCGGTGTTTGTAATATTCCTTGCAACATTCTGGCCTGTACTGGGGGGTACTATGAGCGGTGTTATGAATGTTGAAAAAAAGACTATTGATTCTGCAAAGGTGCTGAATGTCAATAAAGCCACAATGCTTTTCTCTATAATGCTGCCTGCGTCGCTCCAGCAGATATTCATTGGCTGCAATCAGGGGCTTACAGTTTCCTTTGTACTTCTGACATCTGCCGAAATGATCGGCGCGCAAAGCGGTCTGGGCTACTACATAAAGAATTATTCCGATTTCGGTGACTATACAAGAACAATTGTCGGTCTCATTGTTGTCGGCATAGTAATTGTAATAATCTCATTCATCTTTAACAGCATACAAAAATTCCTTCTCCGCTGGAAACCAGCGTGACGCTGGACCCTAAAACGCGGGGTTCGCTCCGCTGCGCATCCGCTCCGGTCACGTCGCTGTAACCTTAGAAGAAAAAAGCGAGGGAAAGGCAAGGAATAATATAATTTTGCGGGTCAAGGGGCTCAGCCCCTTGCGAGGTCCAGGGCGAGGAGCCCTGGCGGATACCAAAGGCGGAGCCTTTGGCCGTCGGAGACACAGAAAACAGAACTGCCCCACGAGAGCGTTGTAAGATCTATAGTACGATGGAGGAAATGAAATGAAAGAGATAATATGGCATGGACGAGGAGGACAGGGAGCATTTACGGCAGCGAGACTGCTTGGTGAGGCATATGCGCTGAAGGATGATTCCTATGTGCTTGCATTCCCATCCTTTGGTCCCGAACGAAGAGGCGCGCCAATAAGGGCTTTTACAAAGCTTGACGAAAAGCCTATAGGCAACCGCAGTGAAATTAAAAAAGCTGATTACAGTATTTTTCTTGATGATACGCTTTTCAGTGAACAGGCTTTTGGCGAACTGAAAGAGAACGGGAAAATACTTTTGAATACAAAGAAAACATATGACGATCCGAGAATAATTGCCATTGACGGCGACAGTATTGCAGAAAGATACCTTGGTATGCCCATAACCAATACAATACTTCTCGGCGCGCTGTCAGCTGTATCGGGGCTTGTATCTTCCGATGAAATAGCTGTGGCAATTTCACAGACAATGCCGCAGAGAATACGAGAAAAAAACATTGCTGCCGTTAACGCGGCATATGAGGAGGCGGCATTATGAAACCATTTCTCAGAGAGAACATTCCCACAGACCTTGAAGAAATACCCGACGCCCCCGCCTATGAAGCAGGATATCTGGTGACAAAAAATGCAGGCTGGAGAAATGTCCGTCCTGTTATTGATCCTTTGAAATGCACAGTCTGTCTGAACTGTTATCTTCATTGTCCCGACGGGGTGATTTTCCGTAAAGACGGAAGGGTAGAAATAGATTATGATTTCTGCAAGGGCTGCGGTATCTGTAAAAAAATATGCAGGCTTGGCGCAATAGAAATGGAGGCGGAAAAGAATGGCTAAAAAATTTCTTTCAGGCAATGAAGCCTTTGCCTATGGCGTAAGGCTTGCGCGTCCTCAGGTCATATCCGCCTACCCGATAACCCCTCAGACTATAGTTGTTGAAAAGCTTTCGGAATTTGTTGAGGACGGCAGTCTTAAAGCAGAGTTTATCCATGTCGAATCCGAACATTCTGCCCTTTCATGCGCAATGGGCGCTTCATCGGTAGGCGCAAGGGCATTTACGGCGACCTCTTCGCAGGGATTGCTGTATATGGCGGAGTGTCTTCCTTATGCGGCAGGCGGACGTTTTCCTGTGGTAATGATGAATGCAAACCGTTCTACGGCTTTGCCGTGGAATATTTACGGCGATCAGAGGGACTCGATCTCTCAGCTTGACAGCGGATGGATACAGGCTTATGCGGAAAATGCGCAGGAAGCTCTTGATCTTGCGCTGATGAGCTTTTACATAGCCGAACACAAAAAAGTCAGCACACCTTTTATGGCAAACCTTGACGGTTTTGTGCTGACTCATACATACGAAGTTGCAGATGTTCCAACACAGGAACAGGCAGATGAATTTCTGCCTTCATTTGAAACCGAGAACAAAATGTCCCTGACATCACCCAAAAACTTAGCATTCTCCGCAGGTCCCGATACGAATACATTTTTCAAATACAAAGAACATATCGGTCTGCTTAATGTAAAAGAAGCTGTGGCAGAAGCCGAAAAGCGTTTTGCCGAAATTTTCGGCAGGCAGTATTCCGGTCTTACCGAAAGCTATAAAACGGATGATGCCGAATATATTCTTATTACACTTGGAAGCATATCGGGGCTTGTTCGTGAAGTTGTGGACAAACTCAGAAATGAAGGCAAAAAAGCAGGACTGCTCAGACTGCGCTATATCCGTCCTTTTCCGAATGAAGAAATTGCTGATGCATTAAAAAACGCAAAAGCTGCGGCAGTTCTTGAAAAGGATATTTCCTTCGGAAATGAGGGAACAGTTTATTCCAATGTCAATTCCGCCCTTCATAAAGCAGGAATATCCATCCCGACTTCAAACTATATCGGCGGTCTTGGAGGAAAAAACATTTCCGCAGAGGAAATCGAATATATTTTCAGCGACCTGACACGGAAAAAGTCAGAAGTAAAATTTCTCGGCATAGGAGGTGAGGACAGTGGCAGTTAATGCGAAAACTCTCAATGAAACGGAGTTTTTTTACGGACATAAGGCCTGCGCAGGCTGCGGAGGAAGTCTTGCGGTAAGGATCGCCCTTAAAGTTCTTGGTGAAAATGCAGTTGCGGTACTTCCGGCAGGATGTATGTCAGCAGTAGGCTTTAACTTTCCTCAGCTTTGTTTCGGCAACAATGCCATAATATCCACCTTTGCGGGAACAGCTTCCATGCTTACGGGCGTACAGGCAGGATTGAGAGCGCAGGGGATAACCGATTTTCATGCGGTAGGCTTTGCCGGAGACGGCGGAACTGCCGATATAGGCTTGCAGGCGCTTTCGGGAGCTATTGACAGAAATGACGATATTCTTTACATCTGCTATGACAATGAAGCCTATATGAATACAGGTATACAGAAAAGCTCCCTGACACCCTTTGGCGCAAGAACTACAACAACACCAGCGGGAAAGAATATACATGGCAATCTCAGACCGAAAAAGAATATGTTTGAGATCGTTGCCGCCCACGGAATTCCCTATGCGGCAACAGCAAGTGTGGGATATATAAACGATTTCATGCGAAAGGTAGAAAAAGCCAAAAGCATAAAAGGCACAAAATACATCCATATCCTTGCCCCGTGTCCTACAGGCTGGGGAATAAAAACGGATGAAACAATAGAAATTGCCAAAGAGGTAGTTGACTGCGGATTATGGTATCTTGCCGAATATGAAAACGGTCGGTTTACTCTCAATCACAGACCGAAGGAATTTTCAAGCGTCAAAGAATACCTTAAAAAGCAGAGCCGTTTCCGACATCTCACCGATGAAGATATTGACATCATCATATCCTCACGTGACAAGAAATGGCTTCAATTAGCTGAAAGCTGAAAGCTCAGAGCATGACGGCTTGACATTTATAAAAAATATTACGGGTTATACCGCAAAAAAATAAAGGAAAGAGGAGAAATAATTATGAGCAGAGATGTAAACAACAAATATTGGGACGAGGAACTTGAAACACTTCCGAGAGAAGAGCTTGAAAAAAGACAGCTTGCAGATCTTCAGGAGATCGTGAAATTTGCATATGACAATGCCCCCTATTACAAGCGTTCATTTGACGAAGCAGGTGTAAAGCCCGAGGATATAAAAACCCTGAAGGATATACAGAAGTTCCCCTTCATCAACAAAAAGACTCAGCGTGATACGCAGGGCGTAGGTTCATTCCTTGGCGAGCTGGCTGCTGTGCCTGAGGAAGATGTGGTATTTATTTCCACTTCATCGGGTTCTACAGGTGTTCCGACAATGAGTCCTTTTACCAAAAAGGATTTTGACGAATTTCAGGAGACGGAAAGCCGTTGGTTCTGGCAGGTAGGTATGCGTCCGAACGACAGGTATGTTCATGCGCTGAACTTTTCGCTGTATGTAGGCGGACCTGATGTTATCGGCGCCCAGAATCTTGGCGCGCTGTGCATATGGGGAGGTACACTCCCGAGTGAAAGACTGCTTTTTGTGCTTAAAACCTATCAGCCTACCGTTATCTGGACATCGCCGTCCTACGCATGGCAGCTTGGCGAGAAGGCTTTGAAGAGCGGTATCGACCCCAAAAAAGACCTTAACATAAAGAAGATAATCGTTGCCGGTGAGCTTGGCGGTTCAATTGCAGCGACAAGAAAAGCTATTGAAGATATCTGGGGCGCAGAGGTATACGACTTCTACGGATTGTCCGACATTTTCGGCGCTTGCGCAGCAATGTGTGAGGCTAAGGACGGACTTCATATCGCAGAGAACCATATTCTTGTTGAAACTGTTGATATTCATACAGGAGAGGTTCTTGAACCGGGTCAGGTGGGTGAGCTTGTATTCACTACGCTGAGAAAGCACGCGCGTCCGCTTATAAGATTCCGCACAGGCGATATCGGATGGATAGACAATAAGAAGTGCAAATGCGGAAGAACACACGGCAGAATACATATTCAGGGCAGAAAGGACGATATGTTTATCGTTTCCGCAGTAAATGTATTCCCGAGCGATATTGAAGCTGTTGTACGTGAGCAAAGCGGTATCACAGGCGAATATCTTATCAGAATATTTGAAAAGGATTTCACAAATAAGTATGCCGTTGAAATAGAAAAGAATTCAGATAATCCGAAAACAGATGAGGAAGTTGCCGCAGAGGTAACAGCTGCTCTGAAGGCTCGTATCGGTGTAAAGCCTGCAAGAGTTATAGTACATCCCGACGGAGGACTTGATACGCGTTCCGAGCACAAATCAAGACGTGTTATCGACGAACGTACTCTTGACTATAACATCTGATTTGGTTTATAGTTAATATAGTTGACAGATCGTAGATTATAGTTTGCCGCCATGTCATCCGGGAGTAAGCGAGGGAGCTTTATGTTATATGAACAAGCTTCTTCTCTTTGATCCTGTGAATGACAGGTAAACTATAATCAATGACGTTTACTGAGGCTTTTAGACAAAAGTTTCATAATAACACAAAAGCAATGGATATCAGCGGCGATAAAATCAGAAAAAAGCGAAAAACCTGTGAGCCGATAAATTATTCATTATTCATTATTAATTAAAAAAAGGGGTCGGTGGTATGCCGGTACTATCCAAGAGAACAGAGAATTTTACGGATTCGGTAATAAGACGAATGACGAGAATTTCAAATAAATACGGAGCGGTTAATCTTTCGCAGGGATTTCCTGATTTTGAACCGCCGAAGGAATTGCTTGACAGACTTGCAGAGGTAACAAGAGAGGATTTTCATCAGTATTCCATAACATGGGGCGCGCAGAATTTTCGGGAAGCGCTGGCAGATAAACAGTCACGGCTTATGGGCAGAAAAATTGATCCCAACGGTGAAATAGTTGTTACCTGCGGCAGTACCGAAGCTATGATGGCGGCAATGATGACCGTTACAAATCCCGGGGACAAGGTTATAGTTTTTTCTCCGTTTTACGAAAATTACGGCGCAGATACTATCCTTTCCGGTGCCGAGCCGGTTTATGTACCGCTGTATCCGCCCGAGTTCGGCTTCAATGCCGATGAGCTTGAAGCGGCTTTTAAACAGCGTCCCAAGGCGCTTATACTTTGCAATCCGTCAAATCCCTGCGGTAAGGTGTTCAGCTATGATGAGCTGAAAATAATAGCCGATCTTGCGGAAAAATACGATACATTTGTTATCACGGACGAGGTGTACGAGCATATAGTATATGAGCCGTATAAACATACCTATTTTGCGTCACTTCCCCGTATGTGGGAGAGAACCATCTCATGTTCATCCCTGTCCAAGACCTATTCAATTACAGGCTGGCGCTTGGGATATATTATTGCTCCGCCCCATATAATTGATGTTGCAAAAAAGGTGCATGATTTTCTGACAGTAGGCGCAGCTGCGCCTTTGCAGGAAGCCGCTGTTACAGGTCTTCGCTTCGGTGAGGATTACTACAAGGACTTGCAGGCAAAGTATACCGAAAAGCGTGATCTTTTCCTCAAAGGGCTTGACGATATAGGAATAGCACATACTGTACCTCAGGGCGCATATTATATCCTTCTTGATATTTCGGAATTCGGATATGACAGCGATCTCGAATTCTGTGAAGTGCTTGCAAGAGATGTGGGCGTAGGCGCAGTGCCTGGTTCAAGCTTTTTCCGTGAGGATGTTAACAACCTTATCCGTCTCCATTTTGCAAAGAAAAATGATACTTTGTATGAAGCTCTCAACAGACTGGAACACATCAGGGAGAAAATCATCAGGAGTTAGGAATTAGGAGTTAGGTAAACTGTACCCAAGAAACTGGACACGCAATCTTTAGGCGACTTATATATATTATATTTTTTATTTTCCATATGAAAGGTTATATATAGGGTTCATCAGGGTTCACCTGTTCACCAATTATTCTTAAACAGAAATATCAAGACCTGAATTTTCATCCTGCGGTGACGAGGGTGACGACCGTGACGGCGCTTTTATATTCTTTCTATAATAAATATATTATTTTATTTTCCATACGAAAGGTATATAACCTGTCATCCTCGTCACCCTTGTCACCTTTTTTATAGTAGGACAAAACATCATTCTTTTATCAGCAGATACAGCTGTGCTGCACAGCCGTATCTGCCTTTTAGTATTGACTCCCTTGATATGAACACTATGAACAGTTATGAACCCCATTATAAGACTTCTATATAAATGTATATTATATTTATTTTCCATGTGAAAGGTTATATATAGAGTTCATTAGTGTTCATGGGTTCATGCATTATTCTTTTTTGTGCTGATCATTTTTTGCTGTCCTTTCCTGCCATATTTTTTCATATGAATGTATACCGTGTATACCTTGAACCCATTTTCATATTCTTTTATATATTTTATTATTTTTTATTTTCATACGAAAGAGTTAGAAAATGTATACAGGGGTATACACTGTTATTCTTTTACTGAGGGAGTGACGACATTTTCTATTAACATATATATTTACTTTTTTCATGGGGGATATATAAACCTGTCATACTCTCTGTGTATGGTGTGTATGGTTGTGTACACTTTTCTATATATTATATATAAATATATATTTTTTATTTTTATAGGGGGTATATATAAACCATACACAACCATACACTTTTACACTGCTGCGCCTGCTTCCTGTTACCGGTGGCAGACGAGGGGAAGTTCCGGGGCTGAGCCGGGACAATATCAACTTTGACTTTAATACCATTTGTATTGAAAAGTGTGTGTACTATGAAGAGGAACATAACATTCTTCACTCTCTTTTGGCTATTTTCAGTTATTTACAATAGTTTTTTCTGTCTTAGTGCTCTGATAGTGCCCTGAAACCGGTTTCGACGCAAAAAATCAGGCTCTCAGAAATTCTGAAAGTCTGATCCTTACAGTGTAAACAGGGTATAAAAAAGATATTTTTTGTCAACCCCTGTCTGACTCGAACCCATACAATATTATTAACCCGTTGATTTATAGCTTTTTCGGCTTCTATCTGACATATAGGTTTCCTTTTAAAGAATAAAGAATAAATAAAAAAGAATAAATAATAATACAGAAACGCCCCGTAAGAATATTTCTTAATTATTATTTATTCTCTATTCTTTATAATTTAAGCCCCCGGCACAACGTGTCGGGGGCGTTTCTGGTTGCGGAGGCAGGACTTGAACCTACGACCTTCGGGTTATGAGCCCGACGAGCTACCAAACTGCTCCACTCCGCGATATTTACTTTTCTCAAGTGCTTAATAATTATATCATCATTGTGGGCTTTTGTCAAGCGTTTATTTTTTTTTATCCGAAAATAACAAAAAAGTAATTAGAAGCATTATTATTTATGGTATCTGTAACCAATGAGGAATATAATTTAAGTGCTTTAAAACTCAAAAATATTAAAAATAGAAAAATAATCACTGAATTTTGAGAAATCTTTTTCGAACTTTTTGCAAAGGTGATGAGTCTTATATTATAGAAGGGTTTCGCATATGGCAAAAGTTTTAATCGGGCTAGTCAGTGGATCTCCTTCTCCTCGTTAATATTCTTTCCGATGGCAGTGCAGATTTCCCTTGTACTGCTGTCGGATTTTTTGCTCCAACCGGAAATAGTGAATAATGAATAGTGAATAATGAACTCGATCAGTAAACGTTTATTCTACTACGCATAATGGTATAGCAATTACAGATCATCTTGTCAAAACTGTATAATTTTACTTTATGCATGGTCTGAATAATTAATGCGAATCTATCAGGCAAAAAATAACGGTGAGCACTGATTTCTTACGTTCAAAGAATAGCAAATAAATAAGAAATATGAAATAACAACGAGCTGCCCGGAAAGCCTGATACGCGGGCTTCGCAGCTCAAAGCGGGCTTCGCAGCTCAAAGCGTGCGATATCAGTGTAAAGGGGCTAAAATAATTCCGGAAAATTAAACTTTTCAATAACTTTAAGCGAGGAACATAGAATATCAGCCGATACAAAAGTAACAACCGCGACTAATAAAGGCTGCAACGACGAGCCCGGAGCGCAGCGACCCCCGCGTTATGGCACCGGCGGCTCGGTTAGTGTATAATTATAGTTGGCAAAAAATATTATCAATGGTAAAAAATGAGCTGCTCAAGAAGCCTGATACGCGGTCAGTACAGCATGAACCGCAAGTTCAGAGCGGATGCGAAGCGGAGCG
>CACWRT010000041.1 GCA_902763365.1 uncultured Ruminococcus sp. | reverse complement strand
ATTCAGAAATTCTTTTTTGTTGGTTCTGGCTGCACCAAACTCATCATTCATTTCTGCCAGTGTCATCTGTCTGTTCATGTTTTTATTATATCATATTTTATATTTCTAAATGTTTCATAAATAAAATAATGACAATTCCTGCTCAATATGGTATAATCCTCTATACTGCAATGCAGGGAGAATAACTGTAAAGTATTCTGTTACCGGGCAAAGCAGAAATGAACTGTACCTATGACTCATGAGCCGAAAGAACTGAGTATATCCTGAATCCATCAGTTCATTTCCGGTCGCAGGATCCCATCAGGAAAGGAAGCATTATTATGGAAACAAAAAAAAGAAAACTATGGCTTAAAATACCGCTTATTATCCTGGCATCCCTTCTGGCTGTCATACTCATATATGTTGCCTATGTGGTGCTGAGCTATCAGCGTATCGAGGATGATCAGCAGCTCACTATAGAAGGAACTGCTAAAGGGGATAAGCTCCGCTTGGGAACAGACTATACCGCTGTCACCTATAATATCGGCTTTGGCGCTTATACACCTGATTTCACGTTTTTTATGGATGGCGGCACGCAGTCCTGGGCAAACTCCAGAGAAAGTGTTATCAACTGCATAGACAAGGATATTGAATTGCTGAAGGAACAAAATGCGGATCTCGTGCTGATGCAGGAGGTGGACTTCAACTCCACCAGAAGTTATCATGTAGATGAATTGGCGCAGATACGTTCGGCATTTGAGAATACCTCTTCTTCCTTTGCAGTGAACTATCATTCAGCCTTTCTTTTCTATCCCCTTTATCAGCCCCACGGCGCTTCCAATGCTGGACTGCTTACACTCAGCAATACACAGATGACCTCAGCCGTAAGACGCAGCCTGCCTATATCTGGATCTCTTTCCAGATTCATAGACCTTGACCGCTGTTATTCTGTGAACCGTCTGCCTGCTGAAAACGGAAGGGAGCTTATAATATTTAATGTGCATACCTCTGCCTACGGAACAGACGGAGATCTGCAGAAGCAGCAGCTGACAAAGCTGTTTGATGACATGAATAAAGAATATGAAAAGGGCAATTATGTAATCTGCGGCGGCGATTTCAATCATGATTTTGTCGGCAATTCAAAAGAGCTTTTCAACAGCGAGGTGCCTGAGCAATATACCTGGGCGGCAGCTTTTCCTGACGAGCTGATACCGGAGCATTTTCTCAAGCTGACCGATTATAAAAGCGGGATTAACGTCCCCTCCTGCCGCAACAGCGATAAGCCCTATAATGAGGATTGCTTTGTACTCACCGTTGACGGCTTTATCATTTCGGACAATATCGAAGCGACCTATATGGATGTGATCGACACGCAGTTTGCCTACAGCGACCACAATCCCGTAAAGCTGACATTCCGCCTGAAATGATCAGAACCGCTGTAAACGGTTTCGGCGTTGTTGTTATTCTTCATAAAAGCTATAACAAATCACCGATGTCCCCCGCCTCTTAGGCGGCGGGTGTCATTCGGACTTTCAGTGGGGGTTATAATCCCCCACTGAAACCCCGAGGAGCTAAAGCTCCTGCGGTGAGGTTGCCTTGTCGCAGCCGAAGCTAAGGCAACACCGCGCAAAGCTCGCCTTACGACTCAGCGCCAAATCTGCTTGATCTTTTTCCGTCAGCTTGCACCATGACCCCTTGAAATACGTCAGTATTCCTGCGGTATTCTGATACGATCTGACAAAAGAATCTACTGTGCAGCTGCGGCACTATCTCTCTGCGGTATTGCCTTTGCAAATAATTGTTTCTTTAATGGATGTCAAGGCTTGAAAGAAAAACTTTCAGAAATTATGTATGCTGTGATGTGCACAGCAACATTGAAAATTAACGGTTACCGGAGAAAATATGTAGGAGGTATCAGAATGGAAAGAAAAGAACTGGCTGTTAAGTTCAAACACAGCGGATATAACTGTGCTCAGGCTGTTATAGCTGCCTTTTGTGATATAACGGGAATGAGTATGGACGAGTCAGCTGCTCTCGGCGCAGCGTTTGGCATGGGTATGGGATGTATGAAGGCAACCTGCGGCGCGGCTGTTGGCGCAGGGATAGTTCTCGGAAAAATGAAATATGGCGGCGGACCTGTTCCGCCAAAGGCAAGATTACTTCTTACCGAATTTGAAAAAATGTGCGGCGCAACGATCTGCGGCGATCTCAAAGGAATAGGTACGGGGAAGGTTCTTTGCCCCTGTGACGACTGTGTAAGAAATGCGGTTACAATACTTGAAAAAATCCTTGAACAGTGAAATATATGAATAATGAATAGTAAACTGCATTGACCGATTATTACTGAATCACTTAAAAGGCATAGGTGAGGATTAGAAAAGTATCAGCCGATAAAATAGTAGTAAACGCGACAAATAAAGGTTTCAGCGGCGTGCCCGGAGCGGAACGCAGTGAAGCGAACCCCGCGTTATGGGACCGGCGGCTCGCCGGTATTTTAGACAGAATGATTTTGACTTGATATTGTAGGATTGTAATATCTGTCGTTTATGAGCAAGGCTTTATTTTTTAATGAATAAAGCCTTGCATTTTTTTTGAGAGTATAGTATAATTAAAAAAGCTTATCGGCTTATTTTGCGGCAGATATTGAACATTTGCCGTAATATTGCTAACTATAAAGGTAATGCCGGAAATGGCATACCGTAAAAAGATTCAGGAGGATTCCAAAATGATTACAGCAGGCGATTTCAGAAACGGCGTTACATTTGAAATGGACGGTCAGGTAGTTTCAATTATTGAATTTCAGCACGTTAAACCCGGAAAGGGCGCAGCGTTCGTTCGTACAAAAATCAGAAATGTTATTACAGGTGCGGTTGTAGAAAAAACCTTCAACCCAAATGATAAGTATCCGACAGCTTTCATCGAGAGAAAGGATATGGAGTACCTCTATAATGACGGCGATCTCTACTATTTCATGGATAACGAAACATATGAGCAGCTTCCCATTAACTCAAGCGTTCTTGGTGATAACTTCAAGTTTGTTAAGGAAAATATGGTATGTAAGATCATGTCATATAAGGGCAACGTATTCGGTGTAGAGCCTCCCACATTTGTTGAGCTTGAGATCACAAAGACAGAGCCGGGTGTAAAGGGCGATACGGCAACTAACGTAACAAAGCCTGCAACTCTTGAAACAGGCGCAGAGATCAAGGTTCCGATCTTCATCAACGAAGGCGACAAGATCCAGATAGATACAAGAACAGGCGAGTATATGTCAAGAGCCTGATCATGGAGGTATTATATTATGCAGCTTAGTGAAAAAGCGGCTTATGTCAAGGGTCTGATCGAGGGTCTCGAGCTTGATCCGAAAGATAAACAGACAAGGGTGTTCAAAGTAATTGCCGATCTTCTCTGCGAAATGGCAGAGGAAATAAAGGATCTCGGACAGTGCTATGATGATGTATGCGATCAGGTTGACGGTATAAGCGTTGATCTTGCAGGAGTCGAGGATCTTATCGGTGAAAATACTTTCGGCAGCGTATCATATGATAATGACGCAGCCCTTGACAGCGAAATGGCTTATGAAGTCACCTGTCCGACTTGTAATGAAACAACTTATCTGAATGAAAATTCTTTGAATTCGGGAGTAATAAAATGCCCGTCATGCGGAGAAATTCTTGAACTCGGTTATGTTGAAGATGAACTTGACGGTGCGGATGACAAGTCTGAAGCTGAGGAATAATATTCGCAAAAAACGCAGGATCTTGTATTTTTCAGGATTCTGCGTAATTGTTATTGATAAATAGGGAGGGATAGATGAATGCTTATAAATCTGATAAGAAACGGTTCCGGTATAGGAAGCGTAATAATGTATATTCTTTCAACTCTGCTTACTATCTTTCTTGTGCTTCCTCTGCACGAATGTGCTCACGGCTTTGTTGCTCATAAGCTGGGCGATGATACGGCAAAAAGAGAAGGCAGACTTACGCTGAATCCTCTTGCTCATATAGACTATGTTGGTTCGGCGCTGCTGCTCCTTGTAGGCTTCGGCTGGGCAAAGCCCGTTCCCGTAAACGCACGTTATTTTAAAAATCCGAAAAAAGGTATGGCGCTTACGGCTCTTGCAGGGCCTGTTTCAAACCTTTTAGCGGCAATTGCAGCAGGGCTTATAAGAAACGGACTCGTAGCTCTCGCAGTAAACGGGATACTTCCCGATAATCAGGTATTGATATATATACTGTTGTTTTTCCAGTTTTTAGTTTCCATAAATATCGGTCTTGCGGTGTTTAATTTTCTTCCCGTACCGCCGCTGGACGGCTCAAAAATACTTATGGCATTTCTGCCCGATAAATATCTATTCTGGATAGCTCAAAGAGAACAAATGATAAGCATGATACTTTTTGTGGTGATAATGATGGGCGGACTGAATGGTATTCTTGGTGCGGCAAGTAACTTTTTTGCAGGAATAATAGACTGGCTTACTTATCTGCCTTTTTCGTGGGCATATTGATGTTTCGGTTATTTAGGAGTCTGAACATTGGAAAAGATATCATATAAGCTGGATGCCTTTGAAGGTCCGCTGGATCTTCTTCTGCATCTGATAGAAAAAAATAAACTGAATATCTATGACATAATGATCTCTGAGCTTCTTGAACAGTATATGGAGCATATGCGCCTTATGCAGCAGTACGAATTGGAAATTGCGGGAGAATTTCTGGATATGGCATCACGCCTTGTACAGATAAAATCTGCAATGCTTCTGCCGAAATATGAGGAAGCAGAAGAGATGAAAAAAGAGCTTTCCGGTCAGCTTATAGAATATAAAAAATGCAAACAGGTGGCTAAAGTATTAAGTCAGAACATAAGCTTTGACAGTTTTTGCCGTGAACCGTCAAAAGTAAAGGCTGATATGAAATATAAAAGAAATCATCCGCCTGAATTTCTTGTCGGTTCATATATGGCGGCTGTAGGACGTGGAAGGGAAAAGATCCCCCCTCCCGAGGATGCTTTTTCCGGAATTGTAAAAAGAAGGATAGTGTCCGTAAGCTCCAAGATAGTAGGCGTAATGAGAAAGCTGTGGAGCGGAAGAAAAGTAAGATATGAAAATGTTTTTGACGACGCTCAGGACAGAAGTGAGCTTGTCGCAACATTCCTTGCGGTTCTTGAGCTTATAAAGGGAAAGCGTGTCAGGGTCAGTGAGGATGACGGTGTAGTATCGCTTCATATGCTGAAAGGCGGACAGAATAATAAGGGGGAGATGGCAGATGAATAAAGCAAAACTGAAAAGTGCAGTTGAAGCAGTGATATTTGCCTGCGGAACTCCTGTAGAAGCCGATAGAATAGCACAGGCACTTGAGATACAGCTGTCAGAGGTCATAGCACTTTGTGAGGAACTTAAAAAAGATTACGAGAATCGGGGCAGCGGCATACGCGTAGTCAGACTGGGAGAAAGCTATCAGATGTGTACGGTAGAAGAATTTGCCGATCCGATAAGAACAGTTATGGATATAAGAAGGAATACTCCGTTATCTCAGGCTGCAAGCGAGGTGCTGGCAGTTATAGCATATAACCAGCCTGTCACCAAAGCGTTTGTTGAGCAGGTCAGGGGTGTTGACTGCTCGGGAGTCGTGGCAAGCCTTGTGGCAAGAGAGCTTATAGAAGAAAAAGGCAGGCTTGAACTGCCGGGACGACCGCTTGTTTACGGTACAACGGAGCATTTTCTCAGGTGCTTTAATATATCATCTCTTGACGAATTGCCGCCGCTGCCGAATGATGAAAACAGCGGCTCCGAAAATGCTGAAACGGAAGACGGCGGTGAGGAAAATTGACTGCACTGAAGGTTTTTCTTATTATAATTGCGGTTATTCTTATTCTGCTTATGTTTCCGCTGAAGGTATTTCTTGATTATGACGGAGAAGCAAAGCTCAGTTTAGGCTATCTGTTTCTGAAATTTCAGCTTGTTCCCGCTAAGCCGAAAAAGAAAGAGAAAAAAAAGCCGCAGGAGAAAAAAGAAAAAAAGCCCGAAGCTGAAAAAAAAGAAAAGAAACCGAGTACCATAAAAAGGCTTATGGATAAACACGGTCTTGACGGTCTTATAGAAATACTCAAAGAGGTTGTCGGTATAGTTACCGAATTTTTAAAAGGACTTGCAAAACATATATATTTCACACGGTGCAATATCAGGATTTGTGTTGTGGGCGAAGACGCGGCGGATACGGCAGTAAAATACGGCTATGTATGTTCGGCAGTTTATCCGCTCATATCCGCGCTTGAACAGAACTCGGTTATGAAAAAGCATTACACCGATATCAGCGCCGGTTTTCTTGCAGAAAAAACAGCTGCCGAGATGGAGCTTACTTGTAAGATACGGCCGTTATTTCTGATACCTGTTGTTTTCAGAGCACTTTTTAAACTCATAGGCGTTTTATTGAAATTAAGATAGATATGCACATAAATGCAGAAAGCCGAGGGGAGCTTTTTGCAGGAATAATTTCCCCGAAAAGAAAGGCGGTGCTTATAGATGAGTGAACATCCTATT
Source organism: uncultured Ruminococcus sp. (assembly GCA_902763365.1). Classification (GTDB taxonomy): domain Bacteria; phylum Bacillota; class Clostridia; order Oscillospirales; family Acutalibacteraceae; genus UBA1213. The sequence goes on along the minus strand of CACWRT010000041.1, from coordinate 24,976 downwards.
CAGGGACTCATGAATACTACTTTGGAAAAGATCAAGCAGATGGTGGATATCAATACTATCATAGGCGAACCTATCGTGACACAGGACGGTACAACTATTATACCTGTATCAAAGATCGCCTACGGTTTTGCGTCGGGCGGATCTGAATTCGGCAATAAACAGCAGCCTGAAGCTAAGCTTTTCGGCGGCGGAGGCGGCGCAGGCGTGACTATAAATCCTGTTGCGTTTATCGCTATTAGTCACGGCGACGTTAAGCTTCTCAATATTTCTAACGGTACAAATGAAAAAGCTATAGCTATGGTACCCGAGCTTGTTGATAAGATATCGGGTCTGTTCAAGAAGGATAAATCCAAGAAAAATGAGGGCGAAGCTTCTGTAGAATCCGAAGAAGGTCTGACAGATCCCGAAGTATGACATATTCATAAAGACCCGCCCTTTGCATATAATAGCTTGTGACCGCTTTAAGCGGCAGTGCTTGTAATATGTAAAGGGGCGGGGCTTTTGTTTGTGCGTATCATTTCATTTTTAGCAGCGCTTTCACTTATATTTTCGTGTGCAGGATGTTCTGCGGCGGAAAATGTCAGTGTCGGTGCGGTAAATACCATACCCGAAACAGGTATATGTGACGAGGCCTCGGCAGCAGTCTTGTATTGCCCCGATAATAAAGAGGTCATATATGGTCATCATATCCATGAAAAAAGGGCCATTGCATCTGTTACAAAGGTAATGACAGCGATCATAGCCCTTGAATATGCGGAAAAGAATGATAAGATCGTCACTGTTACAGAAAAAATGTATGCCGAAGGTTCAAGTATGTACCTGAAAGCAGGTGATAAGCTCGAACTCTCCGAGATAGTAAAAGGTATGATGGCAGTATCCGGTAATGACGCTGCAAATGCCGCAGCCCTGACGGTTGCGGGAAGTCAGGAGGATTTTGCCGCATTAATGAATAAAAAAGCTGCCGAGCTTGGAATGGAAGATTCCCATTTTGTTACTCCATCGGGACTTGATGATGAGGTACATTATTCCAGTGCTTATGATATGGCGCTGCTTTGTGCCTATGCTATGAGGAATAAAACATTTCGTGACATAGTTTCAAGGAAAAGCATTGAGGTTAAGTATGTGTCGCCGAAGGATAAGGTTCAGACCTTGTATAATCATAACAAGCTGCTCTCATTGTGTGAAGGCTGTACAGGTATAAAGACAGGATATACACAGAAGGCAGGCAGAACTCTCACATCAAGCTGTGAAAGGGATGGGGCGGAGCTTATAGCTGTTACTCTTAATGACAGGAATGACTGGAACGATCATTGCAGAATGTATGATATGGGGTTTGAAATTATTGAAAATATTCCCCTTTGCGGAAGCAGTGAAATAAGGGTAAAAATGCCTGTGGCGTCCGATAAAGATGAATATGTTACACTTGTCCCTGATAAGATACCCGAAGTGACAATATATAAGGAAGACGAAAACAAAATCAGAACTGTTGTATATGCGCCGAAATTTGTATATGCACCTGTTGTAAAACGAAGGAACTACGGTACAGTCAGCTTTACGCTTGACGGAAAGGAAATAGCCCGCTGTCATCTTATTCCGGAATAAAAGGTTAACACAGCGGAGTAAAATAAAGGAAAAGGATCGTTATGGAAGGCGAAAATAATAAGATAAGAATACAGAAAATAATAGCGGATGCAGGAATATCATCCCGCCGAAAAGCAGAAGAGCTTATTGAAAAGGGCGCAGTCACTGTAAACGGCAGAAAAGCCAGACTTGGCGATAAAGCCGATCCATATAAGGATAAGATTAATGTTGCAGGAAGAGACATAACCCTGAGAAAGGATGCAAAAAAGTATTATATCATGCTGCATAAGCCGAGAGGCTTCATTACCACCATGAATGATGAAGGAGGCAGAAAATGTGTAGCAGAGCTTGTGGATGATATACCCGCAAGGCTTTTCCCTGTAGGCAGACTTGACAGAGAATCCGAGGGGATGCTGCTTATGACAAATGACGGCAAGTTTGCGAATATGATAAGCCATCCGTCCACACATTTTGCAAAAACCTACCGTGTAACTGTTCATCCGAGGATAACCGAGGATCAGCTTACTGCTATTACAACAGGTGTTGTAATAGAGGGCAGAATGTCGATGCCTGCGTCTGTCAGAGTAATAAAATCGGAACAGAACCGCACAGTGCTTGAAATTGTTCTTGAAGAGGGAAGAAACAGGCAGATAAGAAAGATGTGTGAGGCAGTGGGACTCGAAACGGCAAGACTCAAACGCATAGCCATAGGACCGCTGAAGTTAGGAATGTTACAGCCGGGAAAATGGCGTGAGCTGAAGCCCGATGAACTCAGAAGTATCAGTTCATACCAGAAGAAGCTTGCTTCAAGAAAAAAAGATGATAAATAATTTTTGCCGCATTATGATTTTCGGAGGGAAAAGATGGAAGGAATAATAGAAAGCATAGTTTCGGGGCTTGGCGGAGTACCTGCCGAGATAGTAGTATTTATAATATCACTGTTTCCGATACTTGAACTCAGGGGCGGACTTATTGCCGCAAGTTTGCTTAATGTGGATATGTGGAAGGCTATACCGATATGTATAATAGGTAATATTCTGCCTATACCGTTTATTTTGTTGTTTATAGAAAAAATATTTGATCTTCTTAAAAACACCCGATTTGTCAAGATGATAAACAAGCTTGAAGAAAAAGCCGAAAAAGGCGCACAGAAAATTATGAAGCACAAACGCTTCGGCTTGCTGCTTTTTGTCGGAATACCGCTTCCCGGAACAGGCGCATGGACAGGTTCGCTTGTAGCAGCACTTTTCCATTTCAAGCTGAAGGATGCCTGCCTTGCGATACTGGGGGGACTTGTTCTTGCAACGGTTATAATGACCTTCATATCATACGGTATACCTTATATTGTTTCGATGTTTGTATAACAGGAAGGACAGGTTGGGAAATATAGATCAGTTCTGTTTGCGTACTATGCCGTATTCGTCATCCCTGCGGTAGTACGGGCAGGATCTCTGAGAACCGCTCAAAAGGGCATAGTATTCGTCTTCGTCAAGGTTTACAAGGCATTCGTATTCTTCGTAATCTTCGTTAAACACATAATATGTGCAGCTTTCACAGGAGTTTGATTCTTTCATATTCATAACCTCACATTATAATTTATACTAATAATACCACATTCCGAGCTTTTACACAATGCCGGCGCCGGCGAGCCGCCAGCGCAGGAAACCCTTTGTTTGAAAACAAAGGGTTCTCCCCCAGACCCCTTTCCTAAAAAAACGAATTTTATCTTATATAATCTTTGAAAATTGATTTCCGTGGCCGCCAGCGTGACGCTGGACCCTAAAACGCGGGGATTGCTACGCTCCGGGCACATCGCTGCAACTTTTACTTATCGCGGTTGTTACTTTTATATCGGCTGATACTTTTATATAATCCTCTCCTCTGTTTTTTTAGTAATAATTGGTCGATAATTTACTATCACTTCACTTGCCTTGTGTTCGCTGCTATAAACTAATAACTATAAAAGAGGTTTTTTATGAAACTTTATCACTTCTATGCAGTAATGTCAAGAATGAAATATATCGACAGATGGTCGCTGATGAAAAATACCCGCAGCGAAAATCTCAGTGAGCACAGTCTTGAGGTCGCAATGATAGCGCATTGTCTGTGTATTATACATAACAGGTGCTTCGGCGGAAAAATAAATGCCGACAGGGCGGCTGTTATTGCCATGTATCATGACTGTACAGAGATCATAACGGGCGATCTTCCGACGCCGATAAAATATTCAAGCAAAACTCTGCGCAGAGCATATGCCGATATTGAAAAGGAAGCTGCCGATCAGCTTTTGTCTACACTTCCTGAGTATATGAAGGAGGAAATGGCAGGGATAATTTCTCCGTCAGACGAGGATGAATATATGCTCAGGCTTATAAAGGCTGCTGATAAGCTTTCTGCTCTGATCAAATGTATTGAAGAGATGCAGATGGGAAATAATGAATTCAGAAAGGCAAGAGAAGAATCGCAAAAATATCTTGCAAATCTCTCTCTTCCCGAAACTGAGATTTTTATGAGGGACTTTCTTCCTTCCTACGAGCTTTCTCTTGATGAACAAAATGTTGCATTGTAAAAATAGACAATATATATCTCCTGTTTCTGTGAATATATATGTATGCCGCCTTTTTTTTAAAAAATATTTGAATAATGTCGTAAACTGTAATATAATGTATTAGTGGCGAAGTATATTCCGGAATAAAATATCCCGGTGTTTTGCCTGTTGATAGTATTTTATGCAAATTATTGTGTCATCAGATGTTAAAAGCCGAAAAGGAGATATTTATGTCTAATGATAAAATGAATCTTAACCAGGAATCACAGCAGCGCATACAGGATGCTGCCGAAGCTATAAAACGTCAGCGCATGGCTCAGGCACAGGCGCTTTCCGATAAAGATAATGAGATGAGCAGACCTATTCCGTCCCGTGAGGAAGGAGAAGAATCTGTCAAGCTTTATTCACGGAAGAAAGATAAAACAGCTAAAACTGATGTTTCCTCAGAAGCAGAGAAACCGGTGGATTTTTCCGAGCCTGTGTCCGGAAAGCAGGGAAACAACAGAATTGCCGTAAACAGACCTGTTCGTCAGCAGAATAACGATGATTTTGTTGACATATCTGATATGAAAAAAGCGTCTGCTCCGAAAAAGCCGAGACCTAAGCCTGAACCTGCAAAGATAGACAGCAGGGTGATACCCCGTACAAATAATAAGAAAAAAACACGCAAGAAGCTCACCAAAAGAGTTGCAATAAGCATAGTATCATGTCTTGTTGCTCTTGTCATGCTTATTTCGGGCACAGGCTGCTTAGTCATGTACTCTTATCTTAACAGCATAAACTATGAGGCCATAGATCAGAGCTCTGTCGGGGATACAAAAGCAAAACAGACACAAACAAGCGGAATTAATACCAAGGCTTATGAAGGCAAGCTGCTTAATGATAAACAGATACTCAATATCCTGCTTATCGGCGCCGATACGAGAAAGGGTCAGACTAAGGGTCTTTCCGATACAATGATACTTTTCTCTATCGATAATAAGCATAGGAAGCTGAAAATGCTTTCTTTCCAGCGTGATACATGGGTAGTTATTCCCGGATACGGAGAGAATAAGCTGAATTCGTCATTTACTCTCGGCGGCGCTGAGCTTACAGTAAAAACAATACAAGCAAACTACGGTATTCAGATAGACAGATATGCCATAGTAGATTTTAACAGCTTCAAGAAGATAATAGACAGACTGGGAGGTATTGATATAGAACTGACCCAGGAGGAAGTGGATTATATAGATTGGCAGACATGGTCAAATAATCAGGCTGATACCAGAAACGAGCTTGACGCATACAGCTATACCTATACTCCCAACGATAAGGGGCAGGAGGTTGCGCTTGTACACCTTAACGGCCGTCAGGCGCTTTGGCACGCAAGAAACCGCGGTGAAGAGGGTATATGCAGCGGCGATGACTATACAAGAACTCAGCGTCAGAGAAATGTTATAAGTATAATGATAAATCAGATCAAAAAGTCTGAAACGACTAAGATACTTGAAACACTCTCAGACATAGGCTCGATGCTGACCACTAACCTTAAATCCTCGGAAATAGTAATGCTTGCCCAGGGTATCACAAAGTTTCTTAAATATGAGATAGTTTCCCAGTCGGCGCCTGATTATGAGAATTATGATGTTGATTACTGGTACTCTGATATGTGGGAACGTCCCGTGTATGTAAACGGAAATTTTGTTGCCGCAATACTTATCATTGACTGGCAGGATTTCAGGGGAAAGATCGCAGACTATGTCTTCAATGATGTAAATAGGCTTAAAAAGAGCGAGGATACTGAAAATTCAGATAACTCAGATATCTCCGATGATTCAGGCAATACGGAGAGTACCGATTCTGATACAACAGTACAGCAGTAAATATAAATAAAAGATCTTTGTTTCCCGTATAGTCAGGCACTGTGCGGGAAATAAAAGCATAACAGGGAAGTGATAAATATGACAGAAGATGATATTTACAGCGACAGCACAAGACTTCAATACGGTGACGGATTTTCAGATGATGACGCACCTCAACAGTTCATTCCTCAGCAGCAATACAACGGCAGCAGACGGCCTGTTGCTCCGCCGGGATATTATCAGGGAGGACAGTCTCCGAATTATCCGGCAAAAAATAATAAGAAAAAAGGACACTTTTTTCTGAAATTCATGCTTTTCACCCTGCTTGCAGTTATAGCCGCTTTTTTTATATATCTTATACTTGTGCTTTGCAGAATACACTATACCGGTGAAAACCCCGATCATTCTATAGCGGAAGAGGCAGGAATAAACCTGCGTGATGATGCAGGAGTGACTAATATACTGCTTTTCGGTGAGGATAATCATGAAGACGGTGAAAGAGGCAGAGCGGATACAATGATACTGCTCAGTATCGACAAGAACAACGGGCAGATGAAGCAGACTTCTCTTATGCGTGACGTGTACGTTACTATACCCGGAGTCGGGGAGGACAAGCTTAATGCTGCCTTCTCCGCAGGCGGTCCGAAGCTGGCATCCGAAACCATCGAATACAATTTCGGTATACGCATAGACAAGTATATGGTCGTTGATTTCAACAGCTTTACCGATATAATTGATTCACTCGGCGGCATAGATCTTGATTTGACTTATGATGAGGTGGCTTATATAAACTGGCAGTCACATAAGAACCATCAGACTGATGACGAGGATGAGCTTAAAAAGGATGAACTGGATTATTATATGAATGATAAGGGTTACTATACCGCAATAGTTCATCTTAACGGCAGACAGGCATTATGGTATGCCCGTGACAGGGACAGTGAAGGGTCTGACTTTGACCGCACAAAAAGACAGAGAATAGTTATGGATACTATTTTTGCAAGACTTAAAAGTTCTAATCCTATTACTCTTTTAGGTACGATCTTTGCTGTATCCGGACATCTTACAACAAATATGGATCCCGTTTCCGTTACAGGAGAGGGCTTTGAGATACTGACTTCACTGGGATATGACCGAAAGGAACACCGTATACCTACAAGTGACAATTACTATGACGCATATTTTGACCATTGCGGTCAGACTCTCGTGATTTCGGACAGTTATCTTGAAAGAGAAAGACTGTATGAATTCATCTATGAAAAAGCCGAATAATCAGAAATATCCCCGAGGCACGTTCACGATAGTGACTGCTTCGGGGATAATTTTTTATTGATTTGCGCTTAACCGAAATAAACTACTTCTTCCCGGGGCTGACGAGCCTTTTCAATAGACTGTACATAAAGCATAGGACCTGTTTCGCCGTTGAATACAGGGTCTTTTACAGCTTTTACTTTAGCTGTAACTGTGTACCAGCCTCTGTTTTTAATGCTGTCTACCTTTTCCCAGTTGCAAAGGAAGCCTACAAACTGTATATCCTCTGCACAGCAGGTCATGGCATTTCTTCCGCCTACAAATGTGCCCTTGGGAAGTCTTGGGCTTCTTGCAGTCATAGCTTTGAAACGAATAGTTTTTCCGTCATAATTCTGTACATTTTCCATTGCATCCATATACAGCAGACCGAAATCATCATCTTCAACGTTTACTATATCTGCGTTCATATCATAGGGCAGAGGATCAACAATATCATCGTTTTCCATTGTGCCGTCCTCATATTCGTATACTATGGCTGTTCTTCTGCTTACCTGCCTTACAAGAGCATGAAGCGGCATCTTGTCAAGCCCCTGTTTACAGCGGTTAAAGAACACTACTTCAGCACTGTTGAGCTTGTCATAGACAAGCTGACGCATATTGCTGTTGTATGAAAGAATAGAATTTGCATCGGCAAACATCATTATCTGATATATCTGCCAGTTTCTCGGCAATACAACTGCAAGCTCCTGCAAAGTCCACATACCGTTGTATTCTATCATAACACGTTCGGCGCGGCTTTGTTTCAGACTATCCGACAGGAATTTCTGAGTAAGATTTTCTTTTCCGTCAGCAACGACTACGGTTACATTTTCTCCGCCCTTGTACTCTGAGGTATCAAGTTCTTCCTCGCCGTCCTCAAAAAGAATACACAATGTTCTTTCCTTTGTCTGAAATCTTTCATCGCAGAGTGTGTCATGTATGAATTTTGTTTTTCCGCTGTCAAGAAATCCTAAAAACAGATATACCGGTATAGAATCTGCCATTGTGTTTTTCTCCTTCCTGATAAATCATTTCATGCGCGGGTGAAGTATCTTTTGTAATACTTCACCGCTTCGTTAATACTATAAGCAATAATCAGACTCCGAAAAGCTCCTTGAGCGCATCCTCTTTGAGCTGTGAGCCTATTACACAGATACGTCCTGTATAATCGGCAGCGCCTGTTCTCACATCTATCTCTTCGGGAACAAAGTCATAATGTATCCACTGACCGTCTTTTCCTGCAACAATGCCTTTCGCGCGAAGGATAAGACCATATTTTTCGCTGTCAGCGAAAGCTGCAAGTATAGCTTTTATTTCGTCCATATCATATTTCTTAGCAGTTTCAACGCCCCAGCTTGTGAATACCTCGTCAGCATGATGATGGTGGTGATGATCGTGATCATGATGATGTTCATGTTCGTGTTCATGGTCATGATCATGATGATGCTCGTGTTCATGCTCATGTTCATGGTCATGCTCGTGTTCATGGTCATGATGATGTTCGTGCTCGTGGTCATGGTCATGCTCGTGTTCATGACAGTGGCACTCTTCACCGTCTTCATGATGATGGTGGTGATGATGTTCCTCTTCTTCTTTGACATCGTCAACGGTAAGCAGAGCTTTACCGTCAGAAGCAGAGAGTATCTGTTTACCTGTAAGCTGATCCCAGGGAGTAGTTACGATAGAAGCCTTGGTATTATGCTCTTTTATCATTTCAAGAGCCTTTGCAAGTTTTTCATCAGAAACATTCTGAGTACGGCTGAGAATGATAGTTGAAGCGAACTCTATCTGGTTGTTGTAGAATTCACCGAAGTTTTTCATGTAGCTTTTCACTTTGGAAGCATCTGCGACTGTGATGAAGCTGTTAAGCACGACATCATCACTCTGAACGCTTTTAACAGCGTTTATAACGTCTGAAAGCTTTCCAACGCCCGAAGGTTCGATAAGAATTCTGTCGGGATGGTACTGATCGAGAACTTTTGTAAGAGCCTCACGGAAGTCACCTACAAGAGAGCAGCAGATACAGCCTGAATTCATCTCATTGATCTGTATACCTGCTTCTTTAAGAAAACCGCCGTCTATACCGATTTCACCGAACTCGTTTTCTATAAGAACGAGCTGTTCATTTTCATAACCTTCCTTAATGAGTTTTTTAATAAGTGTAGTTTTTCCTGCACCGAGAAAACCCGAAAAAATATCAATTCTTGTCATTATAATTCTCTCCTTTTCTTTCTCAACATAGGATCATTGTACATCCGTCAACTATTATACACCTCTTACTCAAAAAAAACAACTTCTTTTAATGAATAATTAATAATGAATAATGAATAATGCAGACCGTTGGTGAAAATAACTTTGGGAAAATTAAGCTTTTCAATATCTTTGAGCGAGGAACAAAAATAACAGCCGATAATAAAAGTAATAACCGCGACTAATAAAAGTCGAAGCGACGTGCTCAGAACAGAGCGTAGTGAAGCGAACCCTGCGTTTAGGGACCGTCTGCTCGCCGACGGCGGGCGATAATGTTAGTGTAAAATTATAGGTTGCAAAAATATTATCAATGGTAAAAAATGAGCTGCTCAAGAAGCCTGATACGCGGGCAGTAAAGCCTGAGCGGCGAGTTCAGAGCGGATGCGTAGCGGAGCGATACCCGCGTTTAGGGACCGGCGGCTCGCCGGTTAGTGTAAAATTAGTTGGCAAAAATATTATCAATGGTAAAAAATGAGCTGCTCAAGAAGCCTGATACGCGGGCAGTAAAGCCTGAGCGGCGAGTTCAGAGCGGATGCGCAGCGGAGCGATACCCGCGTTTAGGGTCCGGCGGCTCGCCGGCGCCGGGCGATAATAATTTTTCGCTGTAATTATTGAAAAAGCTATAGAAATATTGTAGAATATAAGTATACGGTCATATTACTTTATCAATTGTTTTTTGGGGGAAAAAATATTGAAACGGTTTTATTTTGCCTGCCCGAAATGTTCGGGTACGGCTATGTCGGGTACTGATATTTATGAAGGAAGAACCTTGAAATGCTCCTGCGGAAATGTTATAAAAGTGGATCTCGGTGAGCTTGTGCTTACAGAATGTGACAGCTGCAAGAAAAACAACGCTTTCTATTTAAAAAACGGGAAAGAACAGAATTGTCTGTCCTGCGGCAAAATGCTGAAGATCAGACCTCCGCAGAAGATCCTCGATCAGGAAGATCTTGCTTTGTTTGAGCAGTTTGTTGAAATAGTCAATAAGGGCATAATGACTAAGGTAAAGGTCGAAAAGGCTCAGGGTATTTTCAATAAGATCCAAAAAAAAGATCAGCTTGCAGGCTACGCAAATCATATCCGGAATTACAGCGAATTCATAATGTTCGATTCCGAGTATAATTCTGCTGTAAGGGCTATGAATGAAGCATCCAAAAAACTTGAACAAGCACTTCAATATAAAACCAAAGACGAACTCAGTCAGCTTGAGCTTGCCTTTTCCGGGGCTGCAAAAAGATTTGCGATGCTGGGTGGATTCAAAAAAAGTAGTCAGTATAAAAAAACCTGCGAAAGTAAGGCTTCTGCCTGTCATTTTGAAGCTGAAAAGCTGCACGGCGAAAAACCTGCTCCGTCTTCAACTTCATCCTATTCAAAAAGCCGTCCTGCTCCTGCGGCTCAGCAAAGTAACTCCTATGTTCCCGCTCCGAAAGCACAGCAGAAAAGCGCTTATTCGGCAGTTCCGCCGCCATATGATCCTTCTCAGAAAAAGTGTACAAGCGGTAAAACTATATTCATCGGAGTTGCAGTGGCTGTACTTTTTATCATAATTATACTTATTTTTGTGTTCAGCTCTTCAAAGCCCGAAACCGCACAATCTTCGTCTGTGTCAGTGCCTGTTATCAGTACAGAAACAGATGAAAGCACCGGATCATCCGTGTCTGTGATAGACAGCGACGGAACAGAAAAGGATGATGCCTATGCAGTGTTTGTCGGAATGGTAAATGATGAGAATTATGATTTGTATTGTCTGAGTCTTTATAATAATGAACTCAAGGGATATAAAGACAGTGATAGTATATTTGAATCTCATAAATCGGGATTCTATGAAAAATTCAAGAGCACTGCCGAGAACTATCAGTCTGCCGATACTTTTGATTCCGAACTTACCATAGAAGTACTTGAGGGTATGAGCTGCCTGAGAGGATATGAAGACGCAGACAGCCTTATGGATGCTGAAATATCCAAGGATATTGCTCTGGCAGAGGAGAAGAAAGAAGCAGGTGATTATTCGGGAGCAGCTGATATACTCCTTGTTTTGGGAGATTATACAGAGTATTACAGTGATAGTGAAACTCTTAGATCGCTTATAAAAGAGGTGGGTGAGATACTGTCGGAAAATGATTCTGCAAAGGCTGAGGAATTGCTTGAATATGTAAGTTAAAAATTTAAGATGCAGTATAACAGTCTGATTCGCTTGTACTGCATCTTTTTTTTAAAATATTGTGTGAAGTATTTGTTCATGCAATGTTTTTGAATGTTCAGCTAATTGTAAAATGGCGGACACCTCGCCAAACTTGAAAATACTTGAAAAACGGGGCAAATGTATAATTGTAAATACAAAATGATCCGAATAATCACAGGCTTTTCTGTATTTTACAATCAGCTATTTATGAATAATATGAAGGAGGAAGCTTATGAAATTTATCCATCTTTCCGATCTGCATATCGGAAAAAACGTAAATGATCATTCTATGATAGGTGAACAAAAATATATCCTGAATCAGATACTTGAGGGTATAAAAAAAGAAAAGCCCGACGCAGTTCTTATTTCGGGAGATGTATATGATAAGACTACGCCGCCGCTTGAAGCAGTGTTGCTGCTTGATGATTTTCTCAATAAGCTTGACGAAATAGAAGGGCTGACTGTAATTCTTATAAGCGGAAATCATGACAGCGCGGAAAGACTTTCTTTCGGTGCCAAGAGAATGAAAAAGAGCGGACTGTATATAAAAAGCATTTTTGACGGAGATCTGACTCCCGTCACTCTTGAAGATGAGTACGGAAAGGTCAATTTCTACAGTGTCCCGTTCATCCGCAGAGCTGATGTTAATAATGTTTATAATACGGATATAAGGGATTATACCGAAGCCTTCTCTTTTGTTGTTGAGAAGATGGAACTTGATACTTCCGAAAGAAATGTAATTCTTTCACATCAGCTTGTTACGGGCGCATCATTTTCCGAGTCTGAAACTGCTGTAGGAGGTATTGAAGATATAAAAGCGGAAGCCTATGCAGCCTTTGATTATGCTGCTCTCGGGCATATACATAAACCGCAGAATATAGGCAGCCGCCTTCGCTATTGCGGAACACCGCTGAAATACAATGTTTCTGAAGTGGGATATCAGAAAACATATACCGTGGTGGAGCTTTACGGGAAAAAGTCCGAACAGGAGCTTTGCAATATAAATGTACGTGAGGTACCGCTTATACCCGAGCATGATATGGTGAAGATCGAAGGATATTTTGACGAGATTATGAGAGCAAGAACGGATGAAAACGGCATAGTTACAAGCGATTATGTTTACGTAGTGCTCAGGGATGATGATTATGTAAACGATGCTGCGGTAAAGCTCAGGAAATTGTATCCGAATTTTATGAACGCATCTTATTCCGGTAAGGGTCAGACAACTGCTTTTGATTTTGATATGACAATAGAAAAGGCAGAAAAACAGACGCCTTTTAATATTTTCAGTGAATTCTACAAAAAAATGCACATGGAAAATGACCCTGATGAAGTACAGACGGAAATACTGAAAGCAGCAATAAAGGAAGTATGGGGGGAGGATGAAATATGAAGCCGTTGAAATTAGTTATATCCGCATTCGGACCTTATCTCGGCAGAACCGAAATAGACTTTACACAATTCGGTGATAAAGGAATCTATCTTATTACCGGAGATACAGGCGCGGGAAAGAGTACACTTTTTGAAGCAATAAGCTATGCGCTTTACGGCACTACGGTCAGCGGCAAGGACAGAGACGCAGAAATGCTCAGAAACAAAAGCGCTGATGATGATACTGAAACATTTGTTGAACTGACCTTTTTATCTCATGGCAAAGAATACCGTGTTTACAGAAGCCCTAATTATTTGCTGGAAGCAAAGGTTAAAAGCCGCAAAAAATCAGGAGACGATTCTTCATCTTCTGCAAAGAACAGGGAACATAAAAACGTCTTTGAGCTTCACTGCCCTTTTGAGGGTCTTAGACTTACAAATGAAAAAGAGGGTACTAAGAAGATCGAAAGCATAATCGGTATAGGTAAAAACAATTTCAAGAAGATATCCATGATAGCTCAGGGAGAGTTTATGGATGTAATACGTGTTGAAACAAAAGAACGTGAGAAGATACTTACCTCTGTTTTCAATACAGAAAAATACGGCAGGCTTACCGAAAAGCTGAAAGAATACAGGGATGCTGCCAGAGCGGAAAAAGACAGACTGGAACAGGAGATGGACGCAAATGTCAGGAAAACATATTGCGACAGTGAAAGTAAATATTACGGCGTTTTTACGGCAATAAGATCCAGAGGATATATTTCCGCCGAAAATTTAAGAGATCATATAAACATACTGAAATTAATTGATGATGAGGACAGGGAAACAGAAAATACCCATAAAGAAAAGAGAGATACTCTTCGGAAGGCTTCGTCTGCAAATCAGGAAAAGCTGACAAAAGCCCAGGGACGCATTAAAACAGAATCCGATCTTAAAGCAAAAAAAGCCGAGCGTGAAAGAAATGAAATACGGCTGCCGGAGCTTAAATCAGAATTTGAAGGTCTGAAGGATACTCCTCAGAAAACAGAGGCGATCATAAAGAGAGTCGAAGTTATCCGCAGAAGTCTTGGAGATTATGATGAGCATGAAAAAATTTTAAAAGAGCTTACTCATCTCAAAGGTACGACAGCAGTAAAAGAAAAGCAGCTTTCAGCTAAGGCGGCAGAACAGGAAAGACTTTCCAAAACCATTGATGAATATACAAAACAGACGGATTCTCTTGCAGGGATAGAAAACAAGCTTACGGAAATAAACAGAAGCTATGACTCTGTAGTGCAGAGAGGAAAAGAACTGAGAGAGCTGGAAAACAGATATGGCAGATATGACGAATCAAAAGCTGATCTGAACCATAAGCAAAATATGTTTAAAGAAGCCGAGTATGAGTATAATGCAGCGAGGGACAGGTATGAGAATATGAATAAAGAATATCTTGCAGATATGGCAGGTATTCTTGCAAGAGACGATCTTGCCCCGGGAAAGCCCTGCCCCGTATGCGGATCGCTTGAACATCCTTCACCGGCTAAGGTACATGAAAAAGCTCCCACAAAAGCAATAGTGGAGTCCGCTAAGAAAAAAGCAGATGATCTTCAAAAAAAGCAATATGATCGCGCTGCCGAAGCTTCCGCGTCACGTAAAGAGAAAGAGATCGCTGAAAAGGAGATATGCGAAAAGATACGTGCGCTGTTTGACAAGGATATAAGCAGTGAAGATATAGACGGGTTCCGCGCAGAGTTTGACGGACATATGACTGACTGCGAAAATAAAGCAAGAACTCTGAAAAATCAGAAAAAAGAAACGGAAGATAAATGTGAACAAAAGAAAAAAATCGAGGGTTTTCTCAGAAAGCTTCGTGAGGAAAAAGAAAAGCTGGATCAGGATATAACACAGCTGAAGGTCGATACCGAAGCAAACAATACGAGAATAGCTTCACTGATTCAGCAGTCGATTCAGATAAAAGCTAAGCTGGAATTCGCCTCGGGAAATGATGCAAGGAAAGAAATAGATAAGCTTGATTCTCAGGAAAAGCTGCTCAAAAATAAACATGAGTCTGCTAAAAACAGACTTGAGGAGTTGGAGAAGAAAATAGCTCAGCTTCGTTCGGCAGAAGAAGTTCTTGAGAAGCAGCTTGATGAAACAGAAATATCTGATATGGATGCTCTCGGCAAAGAAAAAATAAGAATAACAAGTGAAGAGGAAATGCTGAGTAAAGCCGAAGCGGAACTGACATCCCGACGAAAGCTTAACGGACAGGCACTTGAGTATATCGAGGAAAACATAGATGGCTATGAAAAAGCAATAAAGCATTACAGCCGATGCGAAGACCTTTACAGGACCGCGGCAGGCGATCTCAGCGGCAGGGAAAAGATCAAGCTTGATTCCTATGTACTTAGCGCATATTTTGACAGGGTGCTTATGAGAGCAAATAAAAGACTAAATATGATGACCGAGGGCAGGTATACTTTTGAAAGGAGCACAGAAGCAGCCGATAAGCGAAAAGCTACGGGACTGGAGCTGAACGTTCTTGACCTTGAGAGTACCAAATCAAGAAGCGTCAATTCTCTTTCGGGCGGCGAGTCATTTCTTGCGGCTCTTGCATTGTCACTTGGCCTGTCGGATGAGATACAATCAGAGTCAGGCGGAATAAGGCTTGAAACAATGTATATTGACGAAGGTTTCGGTTCACTTGACGGAGAACATCTTGACCGTGCAGTCAATGCCCTGACAGAGCTTTCAAAGGGCGATTGTCTTATTGGTATAATTTCCCATGTTGAAAAGCTGAAAGAGCTTATCAGCAGAAGAATAATAATCAGCAGGGACAGCGCAAACAAAACCATTGCAAAAGCAGAAATATAAAATAATAAATAAGCAGAAACAAAAGGGACATCCGTATACCAAATGCGGATGTCCTGAATATATTTGTATGAATTAATTTCATGGTTGTTTTATTTTTTCGGGGAGAGGGGGAATGTCTTCGTCACTTCCTGTTCCCTGACAGTTCAGTCTGAGGAAAAGTCTGAAATTGGTAAGAAGATTTTTCCCGGCGTCTTTGAAATTACCTGCTAAAACGTGTTCTCTCAGAATAGAGTAGACGTTTATAAGGCTGACCTTGCAGCTGACACATCTCAGAGCTGCCGCAAATTTTTCAAAAGAACCGTTTTTCTCGAGGAAATTGCGTATGATATAGTATGACAGAATATAGTCGTTTATCTTTTTGACATTCATAGTTGATAGAATACTGCCGCCTCTGCGTACATAGCAGTAAAGGTATTTTTCACTTACAGCTATCTTATCTGCGTGGAACATTACCCTCGGGGTAGTGGCAACGTCCTCAAAATACATAACAGGATATTTTATATCATAGTCTGTGAAAAGACTGCGTTTATACATTTTATTCCATGCAAAGCTCTGCATATTGTTGTCACGTATCAAAGTGTCAAGAGCCTTGTCACGGCTGAGAGTGCCTGCTTTTTTCCCTACAGGAACAGGAAGTATTATATCGTCCGTGAAGTGCATCTTATAGCGGCACATACTCATATCAGCGCCGCTGAGTATACACTCATTATAAAGCAGTCTGATGTAATCACTGTCAATATAATCGTCACTGTCTATGAGAACGATATACTCTCCTTTTGCGCGTTCAATGCCATAGTTTCTTGCATCAGAAAGCCCGCCGTTTTCCTTGTGGTATACCGTGAATCTTTCATCTCCGTCAATTACTTTTACGGCGATATCAATGCTTTTATCAGGCGAGCCGTCATCTATTATCAGGACTTCAAAATCCTTGAATGTCTGTTTTTTGATCGACCTGATACATCTTGCTATATATTTTTCCACATTATATACAGGCACGATAACCGATACCTTTGGTGCGGACATGGAAATTCCTCCTTACAGAACAGCTTTTTCTTCGGTGATACTGTCAAGTCTTTCGGGCGGTGCGCTGCATGAGCGTATAACCTTACCCATACCCGAGAAGGTATTTTTAATAAGACTTCTTTCCAGATCGTCATGAGCCTGAGCCGATAAGAATGGAACGGTAAGAAAGACATGACATATATGACGCATAAAGGGTGTCCTGACTTGCTTGTACATCCCTTTTTCTTCAAGATAGCTTCTTATCATGGGAATAGTGTTTATGTAATCATTTATTCTTGTACCGTCCATTTCTATTTCGGTAAAGATCTTGTTTGATGCGCGGATATAACTGTAACCGCAGTAATCGGTCATTACGACCCTTTCGACATGGCAGAACAGTTTTGAACAGGCAACAGCGTCTTCATAAAACATATCAGGAATATAAATGCTGTTGTCCCTGAATAAAGATGCCTTCCAGAGTTTATTCCAGAGATAGAATCTCATTTTCCGGTCTCTGAGAAGCTCTCTCATGGCATCCTTGCGGTCATAGAGTCTGTCTTTTACTCTATGGGTCCTGATCACCTTTTTTGATTTTCTGTAAAACAGACGATAACCGCAAACAGCAACATCTGCCTTGTGCGCGGTTATCGCCGTATATAGCTTTTCAAGATATTTTTCAAGGACAGTATCATCCGAATCAACAAAGGCAATATAATTGCCTCTTGCATTATCAAGCCCGACATTTCTTGCCTCTCCCTGACGGCCGTGATGATGGTCTATAACTCTGAAACGGGGGTCGTTCTCGGAAAATTCAGCGGCAACTTTGCGGCTGTCGTCAGTCGAACCGTTATTGATGACAAGAACCTCAAAATCAGAAAAGCTTTGTTTTTGTAATGATTCCAGGCACTCTTTAAGGTGCAGCTGGCTGTTATACACAGGTATGATAACACTTATCTCAGGTGTTTCGCTTTTCATAAATCTACAATCCTCAGTCTTTTGCGGAAGATATTATCTCCCTCGTTATTCAGCCCGTTAAGGCTGACAATTACTTCTTACACAGTGAAAGGAAGTGCGGGTATTATCAGCATTCCCGGAATGTGGGGTTTATGACTGCACTTCATTGATGTTTTCTTCCAGAGTCTGTTCAATGGATTTTTTGCTTTTGAGCATAGCAAAAGGCGCGGTAAATACGATAGTACCGTAATATGTTATTGTTCTCCAGAGGAGTATTGCCGATTTGATAGTTGCGCCCGTAAAATAAGAGCCGAAGAATATACTGAAACAGTATTCCGCAGCGCCCGAACCGCCGGGAAGGGGTACAAGACATGATACCATATTTACATACGCCTGGGCGCAAAGCATATCAAAAACATTGCAGTCAATACCGAAGGAACGCGCGATACAATAGGGTACAAGGAAGTAGGATACCATTTGTACTGCTGTGATCGCATATACTTTTATAACAAGTTCCTTGTTTTTATTGAGAGTTTTGTTGTTCTCATGGAATGATGTAAGGGTTTTGTCAGCGCTGATTTTTTTCTCCTCGGGATTTTTAAGTATATGAAGCTTTCCCAGAATACCGATAAACCAGTTCACTACCCTTGAAGTCAGCGGCTTGCAGTATGAAGCCAACAGAAGGGCGACTATCATAGCAATCTGAGCGACAAAGCCGATTATGGACATTATCCACATAGGCACATCAAGAAACTGTGCGAAAAAGCCGAATCTTGCAGATACGGCGATAATACAGACTGCCGACAAGGTAAACTGCCAGACAAGAAACTTTTGTATGAGCGCCGCAACGGTTTTTGAAGCGGGTATGCCCATTCTTGTCATAGACACGACCTGCATAGGCTGACCGCCCGTTGCGCTGGGCGTAACGGCACAGAAAAACTGTCCCGTAAGTCCGCATATAAAGGCCTTGTAAAATGTAAGATTCTCACAAGTCTCCTTCATGAATAGATAGATGATGGTCATATCCAGAAAAATATTCAGAATATGTACAAAAATGGCAGTTACAAGCCACATGGTATGGATCTTCAGACCGCTGTTGAGAAGGTCAATGAAACCACCCTCGGAAAAAACGAAATATGTTATAAGAAATCCTGTAAGGGCAAGTATCACTATATTAAAAATAAGGCTCCAGGGTATCCTGAAACGTTTTTTTTTATCGGTTTCTTTCATAATTGCCTCCGTAATCTACAAAATGGAGAAAATAAAAATATTATTTTGCCGATGAAAAGCTGAATACCTGTTTCATTCCATTATACTCCATAATAAATATGATATCATTATTTCAATGCAAGGTCAATAGTTTTTTAATACAAAATAGGTTCAGTCTATTATTGAGTGATTGACATAATCGGCAGATGATGATATAATGTAAGTCAGTGTTTAATGAAAAAGTATATATTTTTGCGGATATGGGTGTTCCCGTATCCCTGATAATGAATAAAGCTCATACTCTTTACAGGAGGGAAATATATGATAAGCGGCGCTGAAATAATGGTAAAATGCCTTCAGGAAGAAAACGTATCCGTTCTTTTCGGCTATCCTGGAGCGGTAATATGTCCGTTTTTCGATCATTTGTATAATACAGAAATAAAAGCTGTTCTTGTCCGTCAGGAGCAGAATGCTGCGCACTGTGCCAGCGGATATGCAAGGGCATTATCAAAGGTAGGAGTGTGTGTCGCTACTTCGGGTCCCGGTGCACTCAACCTTATCACGGGAATTGCAACAGCATATATGGACTCGATACCCCTTGTCTGTATTACAGGTCAGGTCAGAAGTGACGTTCTCGGCCGTGACGTTTTTCAGGAGGCGGATATAACAGGCGCCTGCGAATCCTTTGTAAAGCACAGCTATCTTGTAAAGGATACCGCAGATCTGCCGAGAGTATTCAAAGAGGCTTTCCATATTGCTTCAACCGGCAGACCGGGACCTGTTCTGATTGATGTTCCCGTTGATGTACAGACAGCGGAGATAGAAGAATTTGTTTATCCCGATAAGGTAAATATAATAGGTTATAAGCCGAGCTTCAAGGGACATCCTATGCAGATAAAAAGAGCCCTTGATATGATCTCCGAGTCAAAGCGTCCTGTTATCTGTGCAGGCGGCGGTGTTCTTTCTTCAGGCGCAAAGCCCAGGCTGAGAGAGTTTTCCGAAAAGACCGGGATACCTGTTGTTTCTACCATGATGGGTATAGGAGTCATGGCAAGCGATGATCCTCTTTATGTAGGTATGCTGGGCAGCCACGGAAGGAAGGCGGCTAATGTTACAATACATAATGCCGATCTTGTTATTCTGTGCGGCGCAAGAGTAGGTGACAGGGCAGTGGCTTCTCCCGATCAGGTCGTGGAACACGCAAATGTCATACATATTGATATAGACCCGGCCGAAATCGGAAAGAATATGAAAACCACTGTACCGATAGTAGGGGATATGAAAAACGTTCTGGGACAGATGCTGAGGGATGTGGATTATACAACACCTGAGGAATGGACTGCGCAGATAGATCAGTGGAAAAAAGAGTTTTATAAAGAACCCGAAAAAACAGAAGGCTTTGTTGAACCGAAGAGCTTTATATCAGCGCTTTCGGGTATAGTAAAGCCCAAGGCTATTATGGTAGCGGACGTAGGTCAGAACCAGATATGGTGCGCAAATAATTACCGCATAAAAGACGGAAGATTCTTCACGTCAGGCGGTATGGGAACTATGGGTTATTCTGTGCCTGCCGCTATAGGCGCAAAAATGGCAAGACCGAGACGTGATGTTATCGCAGTGTGCGGTGACGGTTCTTTTCAGATGTCTATGAACGAGCTTGCGACTATAGCGCAGGAAAATGTCAATATAAAAATAATCGTAATGAGAAATACTGTTCTGGGTATGGTGCATGAGCTTCAGGATATGCACTACGGCAGCAGATATGCCGTAACCGAGCTTAGTGATATACCTGATTTCGTAAAGCTTGCCCAGGCTTACGGCATAGATTCTGCTATGGCAAAAAGCAATGAAGAAGCCGAAAAGATTGCCCGTGAAATGCTGAAAAGCGATAAACCGTTTGTTCTTGTTTGTGACGTAAGTCCGAGTACATCGTCAAAGTAAGGAGGGAGATATAATGAAATACACACTTTCCGTGCTTGTTGAGAACCATCCCGGTGTACTGTCCAAGGTTTCGGGACTGTTTTCAAGGAGAGCCTTCAATATTGACAGCCTTGCTGTGGGAGTTACGGAAGACCCGACTATCTCCCGGATGACAATAGTGGCGGACGGCGACGAGTATATTATAGAACAGCTTGAAAAACAGCTGAATAAGGTCATTCCCGTCATAAAGGTAAGAACCTATACCGAGGGAGACTATATAAGCAGGGAGCTTTCTCTTATAAAGGTGAACAGCCCCACGAATAAAAGGCTCGATATAATGAAAATTGCCGAGCTGATGGATGCGAAGATAGTTGATGTTTCAGTGAACACAATGACTTTGCAGTTTGCAGACACACTTGAGAGATTTGAAACACTCTGTGATCTGCTGAAACCGTATGGTATCCGTGAGATCGTAAGGACAGGAACGGTAGCTATAGAAAAGGATTCCGTTCTTTCCAGAAAATGATCTTTCGGATTCATAATATAAATTCTGTAACTGAGTGGGCAGGACTCCGCCTATGACATACAGCTTTTAGGCTGCTGCAGTACTACGGAACCGTCACAGTCTGATTACAGTACATATTTTCAATTTTATTATTGGAGGTCTTTAAAATGCCAAAAATCTATTATCAGCCTGACTGCGATATCAACGTATTGAAGGACAAAACCGTTGCAATTATCGGTTACGGCAGTCAGGGACACGCTCATGCACTTAATCTTCGTGACAGCGGTGTAAACGTTATCATCGGTCTTTACGAGGGCAGCAAGAGATGGAACCATGTTAAGGAACTGGGCTTTGAGGTTTATACAACTGCCGAAGCTACAAAGAAAGCTGACGTTATCATGATCCTCACACCCGATGAGAAGCAGGCTGCTATTTTCAAGAACGATATCGAGCCTAACCTTACAGAAGGCAAGGCTATCGCTTTTGCGCACGGCTTCAACATTCACTTCAAGCAGATCGTTCCTCCGTCAAACGTAGACGTATTCATGATCGCTCCGAAGGCTCCGGGTCATACAGTACGCAGTGAGTACGTTGAGGGTAAGGGTACACCTGCTCTTGTTGCCGTATATCAGGATGCAACCGGCAAGTGCCTTGATATAGCTCTCGCTTACGGCGCAGGTATCGGCGCAGCTCGCGCAGCAGTTATGGAAACAACATTCAGAATTGAAACAGAGACTGACCTCTTTGGTGAGCAGGCTGTTCTTTGCGGCGGCGTTACAGCTCTTATGCAGGCAGGCTTTGAAACACTCGTAGAAGCAGGCTATGCTCCCGAGAACGCTTATTTTGAGTGTATCCATGAGATGAAGCTTATCGTTGACCTTATCTACAGCGGAGGCTTCTCAATGATGAGATATTCTATTTCCGATACAGCAGAGTTCGGTGATTACGAAACAGGTAAGAGAATAATCACAGAGGAAACAAAGAAGGAAATGAAGAAGGTTCTTTCCGAAATTCAGGATGGTACCTTTGCTTCCAAGTGGATCGCAGAAAACAAGAACGGCAGAGCTCACTTCAACGCTATGCGCGCTCTCAAGGCAGAGCATCAGCTTGAAACAGTCGGCAAGGAGATCCGTAAGATGTACTCATGGAACGAAACTGACGACAAGTACGCTGATTAATTCAGTTCATGGCTGTTATCAGATAATAGCTGACGTTTTATATGCAGCAGAAAAAGAGGTTTGGATACCCCTTTTTCTGCTGTTTTTTGTTTTGTTCATATTTTTTCCCTTCCGGCATAGTATGTTAATAGCTCAAAGTCTTTAGTAGTATTCAGCTCAAAGTATGGCAGTTCGGACTTTATTCTTGTTCAGAAGATTTATTATATTTCGCAGTTTATATTGCAATAAAGTGTTCAGATATATTATGAGGGAGGTGATCATATGAATGAAAAGGATGCGCAGAAGATATTCAAGGGGCTGTCAGCTGAGCAGCAGAAAAATGTACAAAGCATACTTTCGGATGAAAACAAGACAAAACAGATACTGAGTACTCCTCAGGCACAGGCTTTGCTCAGAAAACTGATGGGAGAGGATAAAAATGGATGACCTGTCAGGTAAGATAGGGGAGATACTTTCCGACCCTTCTATGATGGAGCAGATCAGAAGTCTCGGCAGTATGATGGGACTTGGTCAGCAGGGCAGCCCTGCTGCGCCTCAGCCTGCCGCACAGCCGCCTGCACCTCAGATGCAGCCTATGAGTACGCCTGTTTCGGGAATGTCACCTGAAATAATGAGTACAGTCATGCGTTTTGCGCCGCTTCTTTCATCAATGAATGAAGAAAACGACAGTACCAGACTTCTGAATGCCCTCAGACCGTTTATCAGTGAAAAAAGGAGAAGCAGAATAGACGGCTCTATACGTCTGCTCAGCTTTATGAGGATGATACCAATGCTTAAAGGAATGATGGGCGGAATTATATAGAAAAGCAGGTGACAGTATTGGATAAGCGTGAATTTGATCGTATGAAAAAAGATGCAGAAAAAACAGCCGGAGAGTACAAGGCAAGATCAGTCCCGCCTGCCGATACTGAACCTCCTGCCAATAAAGAAGTGCATGAAAAGGAACAAAATAAACCTGAACAAACAGAAGCCCCCGTAACTGAGGGACTTCTGTCTGCTCTGTTAAAAGACAAGGATAAAACTATAATTCTTTCTTTGATATTGCTTCTTATGGGTGAGGATGGAAATTATGATCTTCTTCTTGCACTTCTGTATTTGTTGATATAGTTTTTTATTATCACTCAGGGATTACAGTGAATAATGAATAGTGAATGGTGCATAAATTTGTAAGATAAGGTAAATAATAAAATCAAGGAATTGGTTCATATGAACATGAAAAATATCTGACAAAGAGGATAGATATGGAGAAAACGGTTATAATTTACGGTGACAGCGGAGAAAAAGACCTTACAAAAGAGATCGTCCGTGTGTGCAGTGAAAACGGAGGTGCGTTAGTCTATGACGGGCACAGAGTTTTCAGTACATCAGACGATCCCTTTTATCTTGTGCTGAGTTCCGACAGGCTCACAGATATTTCTATATCTGACAGCATAGTTGTCTTGGGAAATGAAGCGGATATTCTTACCGGCAAAACCGAACTTACCGACTGTATATGTGTTCTTGACGGAGATAATAAAAATGCTGCGCGTTTTGCGGCAGAATGCGGAGCAGATACAGTAGGCTGTTCCATGTCGGGGCATGATACTCTGACTGTATCCGGCTTCAACGATGACGGCACTATGCTTGTGACTCTGCGCAGAAAGATCGGTCGGACAGAACCCGGCGAGTATATTGCCCACAGGCATGAAGGAAAAGATATTTACCCCGTCCTCGCAGCTATCGCCGTTATTATGTTAATGAATAGTGAATAATAAATGTTTGTCACTTCGTTCTGCCGATAGGGAAAATAGGGGAAATAGGGGGGTATTTTTCAAAACTTTTTTCTATGGTGTTATACTATTTTACCGGGAAAATTCGCTTTTTTTTGGGGATAGAAATTTTGTTTAAAACTCCCTATTTTCCCTATTTTTTAGTAAAAATGGCTTGGTTATGCGATTTTTGGATAGGGAATTTCAATTGTGATTTCCCTATTTCATTAAACGATTGATTGTATATCAATGTGATTATTAGTCATTAAAATAAAGATATCAGCCGGCTTCGCAGTTCAAAGCAGCTTCGCAGTTCAAAGCGGATAGCTATTAGCTCAAAGCTTGGCGGCTCAGATTTTTTTCGCATAAAGCTATTTTTTCATGTCGCTATAAGTTTCGTCAAAGTCATCCTTGCAGATGACGGCTTTGCCGGTCGCAAAGCCTCCCCCCATCAGTCACGGCTAACGCCGTGCCAGCTTCCCCGGCGGGGCAATGCTGTCAACCTAAGAGTTTATGATAATTTTTTGTTCATTGGATACTTGGA
>CACWRT010000040.1 GCA_902763365.1 uncultured Ruminococcus sp. | reverse complement strand
CATACCGAAGCCGTTTATAGATGCAAACGCTTATCCGCCAATGGTGGTCGAGCTGAAATGGAATAAGACAGCAGAAGCGGCAATTGCACAAATCAAGAACAAAAAATATCCTGATGCACTTGAAGGTTTCGATAACATTTTGCTTGTCGGTATCAATTATGATAAGGACAGCAGGGAACATGAGTGCGTTATAGAAAAAGCTTAAAAAGTTATTGCAAAAAGAATTGATTGTATAATATAGACTTGTCGAGCCTAAAGTGGTGGCAATGTCGTCAACTTGAGAAAAAAACAATTGATAAAGTTTCGCTCAAGCCTTTTCAAAGGCTTGCAGGGTCCAGGGGCAGCGCCCTTGGTCGCTGCGTTAGCAGCGAAACAAATCTCAAAATCTTTCGTCAATATCTTAGGTTGACAGAATTGAAAGTGGTGGGGCAGGAGCCTTAGAAGTTAAGCACGAATTTTTAAATTCCATTTCAGTTTCCAAGATTTTTTCGCACCTGCTTAAGCACCTCTTCCGAAACCCCTGCGGAGCGGATGTAATCTGCTGCAAGGGCGGAAAGATCTGCGTTTTCGGGATCATCAACATGGAAGAGATTTTTCAGGATCGAGTTTACATTGTCATCCACCAAAAGCTCATATTGTCTTGTTCCCGGTTTGACATCATACAGATTCACGTAAGTCTGCATATAATCCGCAACCAGTTCGTCATAGGATGCGCCCATAAGGGCAGAGAGAAGCATACTGACAGCGCCTGTTCTGTGCTCTCCGAGAACGCAATGCACCACGTATTTTCCCGGGTGGTCAGCGATATAGGTAACAACCTCCGCCATTGTCGTGCGGAACCGCTCGCTGGTATAATCCAGACTCATGGTCAGATATACGGCGTCAACCGTAGAGGCATAAGACCCCTGATAGTCCGGGTAAGCCTTGGCGGTTTCTTCGGAGTCGTAGAGATTGATGATATGGTCGATACCGTGTTTTTTGATGCAATTATCTGCGATACTGCTTCTTCCCAGCCTGTCGTTGATGGGCGAGGAAGATCGATACAACGTATCCGGTCTGATACCTGTTGTGGCAACCTCTCTGAAATTAACAAACTCCTCATCCGTTTGTCCGGGACGCTTCTCCTGTATCGGGGTCAGTCCGGCGAGGGCACGCCTTAACGTATATTCCTCAAGATACCCTGCTTTCTGCTTCATGCTTACCGTGACCTGCTCGGGATCATGAAGTCCCACAGAGAGCTTCCATGCAACGGTATTCGCGTCCCCGTCACTTCTTTCTGCGATCTTGTAGGTTTCCGCAAAGCTGCCCATGCTGATCCACATAGCGAGTTTTCCATCCGCCGGAACAAGAAGCGGCTCGCCACGCTTTACGTCCTGATAATCCGTCACGAATGGCATTTCAATGGTTTTCTCTCCGATCGTTACGGAAACAATATCCCCCTCCTCAAAGCCGGCATCCCGAAGCTCCTGCTCGTTCAGATCAATGGTGACATTGCCGTATTTATTGATATTCTCTGCGCTGATCGTTCCTTCAAGGCTCCTTTGCGGCATCCGGTTGACCGTAAAGAACTCTTTGGTTCCGTCGATCCGTTCCCCGTTCAGATCAATTCCGTAAACCGAGACTGCATAGTCTCGTGACGGGTCGATCTCACTTTTGGTAAACACGTGATAAAATTCCATAATGGAATCATATTCCGAACCATCCGCAAAGGTACGCGTCAGGGTGACGGGCTTTTCATATTTTTTCGTTTCATTACCGTCCCAGACAAGATAGACAAGCTTATCCATACGGTTCAGAAGACCTGTCTTGTTTTTCGCAGGGTCAAAAAGAATTTCATCGTCTTTCAGCTGGTAAGGCACAGCCAGCCCGGCGAGGGCAAGCTCTCCGGAGTCTGTTACAGAAAAAGATACACCGTCGGAAAGATCCGTATCTGTTTGTATAATATGAGTATCGTTCAGGACAAGTTTTCCTTCAGCGCCGTTATCCGAAAGGTCAGCACGACAGAGGATCAATTTGTCTCCTGCTTCGGCAGAAACGATTTTTCCTTTTATCGTATCCTTTCCCGCGGATATGGAAGGTTCGCCAATGTCATAATAATAGGTCGTAAAGATATTCGGGTCATCAATGTTGTAATACTTTTCGATAAACGGCAGTTCTATCGTCAGAGACGAGCTTGTGGGACTTGCTAAATACTCAAACATATTGATGTGACTGCCGTTATACAGAGCTGCATCGCCGCCGATAAACATGGCTCTCAGGCCGCCTTTGTCATTTCCGTTCTGATCCTTATAGTAGCCCGGAAGATAGTCAATATTCATCGAAAGCTTATTTTCAGCCGCAAATGCCTTCATGTTTTCATAATGCTCATCGGGATGGAAACGGCAGAGTATTGTATTTTTTGCCGGTTCAATGGAAAACTTCTTTTGAGCCGAGGCGATTACCTGTCCATTGCTGTCTGTCAGCACGGCAGAAGCGGTGTAGTCCCCTTCGGGAAGTGCATCGTAGACATTTCCTGCCTCATCCACATATCCGATTCCGTCGTCAATCAGCAGACCGTGTGCCTTATCTGTGGCATAGGGTATGAAGGCGTTGAAGGATTCATCCGAGAAAAAGCACTTTATATTTGCGTTTTTGAGGGATGCTTCGGGATGTTCGGCATCCTCAACTATCAGACAGGGAAATTCTTTGGCGTGTACATCGGATCGTTTTGGGTCGATATCGTCTGCATAGTAGAAAAAGGCTTCCGCAAAGCGGTCAATGATATCCTCGTCCTTATGGGAAGATGCAGCATACCGCACCTCTTTTCCGTCCTTGTCAAGAACCGATACACGAAGCGACGTTCCCTCTGAAAGAGCCTTGTCTCCAAGAATTGTACCGGATATAAAGAAGCCGTGCCCGGGAGTTACCGGACCGTTTTCATCGCTGGGAGCCGTAATGGTGATACCGGTATCCTCTTTCTGCGGCTCAGGACTTGTATCCGTGCTTGTTGCACAGCCGGTCATGTTAATAGCCAGAACAAGAGCAAGAATCATGCTGTATTTTTTCATATTGATCCTCCTTGATTTAGAAAGACTGACTTTGTTATCAGTTCTTTTGTGCTGTCTTTTTCGTATCATAAAGCAGAGCTCCATCGCAGTTTTTATCCTGCGGTGGAGTTCAGGTTTTACTATTGATTAGTTCGCTGTCTGCGGTGAAGTGTCAGATTGCTTCAAAGTTAATGCCGTTATCATTTGCATAGGTCTCGGCTGCCGAGCCTGCCGCACCCCTGATGGTCAGCTTTGTCAGATCACAGTTTTTGAAGATATCGTTATCAACGAAGTTCGTACAGCTTGCAGGGATGGTTACTGATTCAAGACCGGTACATCCGTCAAAGGTGCTTCCGCCCAGTGATACAAGCCCGTCGGGAAGAACAACCATCTTGAGTGAGGTACATCCCTTGAAAACATTTTCGCCGAGTGTTTTCAGACCTTTAGAGAAAGTTACTGTCTTCAGTGCCTTGTTGCCTTCAAAACAACTGTCTGTGATTGATTCAACTCCTGCGGGTATTTTGATACCGGTCAGACCTGAATTGAAAAATGCCGTATCCGAAAGCTCAGTCAGGTTCTTGCTGAGTCTGACCTCTTTGAGGTGAGGGGTACTCTGAAATGCAGCTACACCGATCTCGGTAACTGTGGAAGGAACAGTCACCTTTGTGACCGTTTCGTTGTTTTCAAAAGCATTATTGGCAATTTCAACTACATTCTTGCCCCCGATTGTTCGGGGAATGTTTACCTCGGTGCTTGTGCCGGTATAACCTGTGACGGCAACTGTATTTTCATCGATGGGAGCAGTGGTAAAGTTTGCTTCCGGCTCGTATGCGATCACTCTGGGGATTGCTTTATAGGCATCTGCCGCAGAAACGATCTCTTGCTTACCTTCTTCGACAAATGGACTCTTATCTATACAGAATGCCTGAAAAGCAATTGTTACATCGTCATTGTCGATCTTTTTGTCTGTGACGTTTGCCGCATAAGATATTTCATTATCCTTGATGACGGGGAACTCTTTGACCGCTGCATCAGATGCAACAATGCGGTAGTAAATGTCTGTAACTTCATCGTTGACCAGTTCATAACCGGCCAACTCATCCGTCATTTTTGTCCAGCCGTCTGCGATAAGGTAATTAACGATCTTGTTGTTGTCCAGCGTTGTCTTGTCGCTGATCTCGACAAAGGTAAATACATCGATATTATTGGTAACGGTAACGGTAGGATCTTTGTCGTCCGTCTGGTTCTGTTTGATCTCATAGATCTTTTCTCCGTTACCTTCCGCATCAAGCGTTACATCGGTCTCGGTGAGAGTGATATCA
Organism: uncultured Ruminococcus sp.; assembly: GCA_902763365.1. Taxonomy (GTDB): domain Bacteria; phylum Bacillota; class Clostridia; order Oscillospirales; family Acutalibacteraceae; genus UBA1213. The sequence continues at coordinate 17,773 of CACWRT010000040.1, read as the reverse complement.
AGAGCGGCATCTGAATTCTTACCGAACTTGTTGGTAATAGTACCGGTGTTTGCCTGCAAATAGGCAAAGGTGCCTGCGCCGGCAATAACGGACGCCGCTAAGGTAGATGCCAGAGCGGCTGTCAATATCTTTTTCTTTTGCATTTCTGATTACCCCCTGAATTTGATTTGATTATATTATGTAAAGCGCATACGATCTGTCAGTTATCAATCGTTGCTACTCCTGCGCTTATTTGACCGTTTTATCGCTGCAAAAAGTAATATTATCGCAATTATACTGAATAACAGCATGGCAATTATCGGCAGCGTATTTGTCCCGTCTCCGGTCCTTGTCGTTGCCGAACTCTCAGGAACAGATTTTTCAGGAACAGAGCTTTCGGGAATGGAACTCTTGGGAACGGAACTTTCGGGAATGGAACTCTCGGGAACGGAACTTTCGGGAACGGAACTCCACGGAACAGAGCTTTCAGGAACAGAACTTTCCCCGGGTTCAGCATAGAAACTGCCTCGACAGATCGGTGACTGACCAAAGATATATGCGGATGAGCCTTGAATCAGGACAGGAGAAACGATGATAAAACATAAAATAACAGACAGCAAGACAGCAGTCCTGAATTTATGCTTGTTCATCAGGCTCCCTCCTTTCTGACGGGGTGTTTATCTGTTAATTTTCAAAAACGTCGTTATTACTGAAATAGTCCAGTGCATAGCCGTCTGAAAGATCTGCGGTGCTTTCGCTCTGAACAGCATAGGCACGGGCTTCGATGGCTGATTCCGTCTCGCTTTCTCCATGGAAGGTGCCGTCAAAGGTATCGGAGATACTGACGTGTTCAAAAACAGCACTCAGCTTCTGATCTTCGTCAGAGTTCGCTACAACAGTCTTGTATTTATAAACAGTTACCCCTTCGCCCAGCTTATGATCCGCATCCGCCACAAGCGTCCAGTCGGCACCGACGTTTTCGATGGTAAAAAGATCGGTATATTCATTTCTTACACCGACATAAACATAGCAGCTTGTACTGTTTTTTATTACTATGGGTGTCGGGTCCTTGTCTACAGTCCTACCTGCAACGGTAAGATATGTATTTTCATAGACACGAGGCTCATCGTCAATTTTTTTGCCTGTTTCCGGATCTACAAGGGTTTCTTTAAGATCGACGGAGATCAGTCCGCTTACAAATCTGTTTACTACCTTACGGCTCTGTCCCGAAAGAAAGGCAAAAGATGGCACCAGCAGACTCGTAGTCAGCAGAGCTGCGGCAGCAGCACCTGCGATGATGGCTTTTTTGTTCATACTCACAGCGTCCTTTCAATATTTTTAGATTTATACTTCATTGTGATCCTCAGATTTATCAGCCGGCATTTTCGCCTCCTTCGGTACATTATTTGCAGGTTTTCTTTGTTTTTTCTTTTTGATGTGGTCAAGAATGATCCACAAGAACATCAGACCGATAAGTATCCCGATGGCAATATACACATATACACGATTCTCTTCTACCGTTACCGCACGGAATACTGCGCCTACTTTGGGCAGGCAAAGCTCAGCCTTGCCGACTACATTGTCATATGGGGCAGTGTTCGGGTCGATTGCGTTATTGGCGTCGCCCTTTGTGATAAAGCTTCTTTCATTTTTTAATACGGCGACGATCCGGTGAGTAACAAGCGTACCTTTTTCATCAACGGTAAACGTGATAACGTCCTCCGCCTGAAGCCCCGACGGATCGACTGTTTTGACAAAGATCAGACTATCCACAGGAAAATTCGGTTCCATACTGCCGCTGTCTATAGTCAGCATCTGATAGCCGAAAAGCTTTGTGCCCAGCATTATCAGCGTCAGCAGAACAAAAATAGTCAACACAAACATAAATAGAAAGTCTGACACAAAACCGGACTTCTCTTTTTTCTTGTCTGTTATTGTCTGTTCTCCTTCACCTTCCGTATTATCTGATTTTTCTTTATTCAAATATTTACCTCCGTTCAAAGCATTAAATTATTTTTTATATTTCGTAAAAAACAGGTCTTTGACGAATACTCTCTCCCAATTTTTGAATTATAGCACCCTATATCCAACAAACTTCCAACAAACATAGCCGATTTTAAACTTATAAACAGAATTTTGGTTTAATGAACAATTTCAGTACAACTATTTTGTGAAATTTCAATAAAACGTTTAACTATAAATAGTGAGGTGATCAGCATTTTAAATCACTATTATAAGAATATTCCGTTCAACAATAATATAATAAACTGCCGGCAAAAGCTGCGTGACGTATTTTACTTGAATAAAACAGATCAAGGGATTATCTGAGAACAAGTTTAGTTTTTTGTGAATAAAAAAGCGTTGTAATTATAGCTAATTATACACTTTAAATTTGTATATAATGTAGAATAAATTGGGCGTTTTCTGATTTGTTGGACATTTGTTGGATATAGAGTGTTATGATGATAGCTATAAATAAGGAGTTAATGAAACGAGGCGGTATCTTGGAACTGTCAGCATTGAAAGCCGGCCTGATGAGGGGACGACCGTGACGATACGCATTCCCGAAAAGCAAAGATAATGACCTTAAAGAAAGGATGAAATGCTTGAGGATCATTTGTATTGATGATGAAGAACTGGTGCTGAACCTGACGGTGTCTTTATGCCGTGAGCTGCCGATGAAACCGGAGACCCTGGGCTTTGAAAGAGCGCGTGAAGCACTTTTATGGCTGGAAACGCATACGGCAGATATAGCCATAATGGACATCAATATGCCGGATATGAACGGCATTATACTTGCGGCAAAGATGAAAAAGCTGCGTCCGGATATCAGTATTATTTTTCTGACAGGTTACTCGGAATATGCTCTGGATGCCTTTGCACTTCACGCTTCGGGGTATATTATGAAGCCTGTGGGACAGGAACGGCTTTTGGCAGAGATACAATATGCACTGTCGCATGAAAGACGTGCAGAACCGCACGCACATATCGAAGCACATACATTTGGGGATTTTGACCTGATAGTTGACGGTGTATCTGTACACTTTTCAAGGTCAAAAGCCAAGGAACTGCTTGCATATCTGATCGACAGGCATGGGAAAAAAGTCACCAGAGCAAATGTTTTTGCGGTTTTATATGAGGACAGGCAGTATGATCACTCGATGCAGAAGCAGCTTGATGTCATCATCCGCAGTCTGCGTGATACACTCCGCAAATATGGTATAGATGATATTTTTGAATTGAACAGGGGCTATATGCGTGTCTGTCCGGAAAAAATACACTGTGATATGTACCGTTTCATGAACGGTGATATGGATGTGATCAATTCGTATCGCGGAGAATATATGAGTGCATATTCATGGGCAACGATCACCGAGGCTTTTATGGAGCAGTATGTCTATAAACAAAATGAGTTATGAGGAGGTCGGGACGCGCTGATACCGGGCAGTGTTCCGTGAAATGATGAAGAAAACTAAACAAAACGATCCAATGCGTCCCCCTGCGAATGCAGAGATGATAGCCACAGATTCCCCCGGCATATATAAAAAGAAAGCGGCAGCTTTTTTGAAGCAGTATCCGGATGAGGATGTGTTTGAAAAAATCTGCCAAAATGATAATTTTTTCAGAAACAAGGAATGAGCGGAATGACTGACAAAAAAACCGACCGCCGCACACAAAAAACACGCAAAGCGATCTTTGAAGGACTTGCCGAGCTGCTGACAGAAAAAGAACTGAGAAATATTACTGTTCAGGAGCTGTCTGACAAGGTGGATATTCACCGTGTTACCTTTTACAAGCACTTTATGGATATTTATGACGTCTATGAGCAGCTTGAAAATCTGATTCTCAGCGAATTGATGCTTCTGATCACTGACTACGGAGAAAAACTGAATTACGAGGTTTATCCCGCTGTTTTCAGATATATCACGGATCACCCAAAGTACTTCAAGATGATATTCAGTCCTCATAATACCTCAACGCTATACCATAAGGTGCTGAGGATGGTCGAGGGACTAAACCGAGTGATCTGGTCACAAAAATATGGTGTTGATCTCAAAGACAGTGTGGTGTCCTGTGTGATACGTTATCATTCCAACGGTTGTCTGGCGATCATCGCCGGCTGGGTATTAAGTGACTTTAAAGAGCCCGAAGATCTTATAACAAAAACGCTGTCGGAGCTTGATAAAAATACGCAGGATTATTTATCGGCAAGACTCGGAAAATAAAAACATTTACAATATACCTCTGATCTGTAAATTCGGCTACACTTTGGCGCTCTATTGTAAATTAAGCTACAGAACAGGGATAAATTGCATATATGCAGGCACAGAATTATATGATAAACTTTAGGTAATGAAGAAACGGTCAAAACAGGTATGATGTTCTTATCAATGAAAAGGAGGTTTTAATATGAGAAAACATACTTTTAAGAAAAAATTGCTTTCAGTGCTACTTTCCATACTGACGATATTTTCGGCAGGAACTGCTGCACTGACAACGGCGTACAATCTTCCTGAAACGGTGGTTTATGCCGCAGACAGTCTGACCCCTCAGGAGTCGAAGCTCCTGAAAGCGGAAGAAAAAATGATTATGGGAATGGCAAAAACGGTTTTTAAGGATATTCCGTTTTTTGGCAATTTAGTTGACGGCTTTGATTCTATTCTCGATCTGACAGGTGCTTTCGGCAGCGGCAGCGGCGGAGAAAGTATCAGCAAGGAGGATCTGAAAGAACTCAGAGAACACCTTGACACAGAGCTTGAAAAGATCAATCAGCAGATCATTTCCATGGGTGATCAGCTGCTGAACGAACTGGGCAATGAAATGTACACCATGAAAATCGGCGATGTCATTGATGATATGTATGGTACGGCGGTCAGGGATGCAGAAAGAATCAATACCCACTTGTCCGATGACAGTTTGACTGAAAATGAAAAGCTGGTGGAAATTGCTGCACTGATCGGAAGAAGCAATACCTGGAGCAGCTCTGAACATAAGATTTCCAAGTTTTGGAAGGTCGCCAATCTGATCAGCGGCGAAACCGTCACCAAAATTGATTCCAAAAATCTGTACGATACCATTTATGAGTATTTTTCAAAAAAGGTTCTGTTTTCAGGCGAAGCTTACGACAAGGCAACACCGTATATTGATAAAATCGTTTACGAGTTTCTTTACAGTCAGTCCGTATTGGTTCAGTGCCTTGGGGCTTCACTGAAGGTAGCTAACTTTACCGACGAAGAAATCGCTGCACTCTCTCCCACACAAAGAGACATTCTCTCCAAGTCAACAGTGAAATCCATAGAAGATGAGATCGGCGCAGAAACCATGATGCTCTTTAATTTTCATGATCAGAAGAGCTTTATCTCATTGTATTCCAATTATTTATACAATGCAGAAAACAGCCGGTTCACCTATCTTAACAAGGGCAAGACCATGATGGCTGTCAACCCCACACTGGACAGTTATGAACCGGGTTCTGAAAGTGCGGTAGGTGAAATAAAGGAAGTAAAAACAAACGGCAGTACCAACACAAAAGCTCACAATGCCTATAAAAATGAAAAAACCAGACTGGAGAACGCACTTAGCCGCTATGGTACTATTTCGTGTTCTAACATAAGCGAAATGGGAAGTTATGTTTCGTCTAACTATTCAAAGACCGGCTCAGTCTGGGACTTTCTGAAGGACAGAGGTTTCAAGTACACAGCTCCGGACGGCAAAACCAATCTGCTGGTCACCAATTCTAAGGTTCGTGATGATGATCCGTTTTCAGCAGACGGCAGCGGTTACAACACTTACGAGCATCGTTATTATTTGGGCTACAGCGGTTATGTTTACAATAACCGAAATCTCTCCCCTAAAGACATCACCGTCTATGCGCTGGTCGACAAAAAAGAAAGAGACGAATGGGCCTATCAGTCGATAGCCTTTAATCACTTCTATCGAACATATATTGCTTCTCCCGCCGATGCTAAGCCTGTTAATCTTTTCTATTTTATGGAAGCGGATGAATTTAAGAACGATTCGATATTCAATTTTGATTCCAAAACGAATACGCTGACAGTCACTGCGAAAGCAGTAGGAGCAGTCGGACGGCAGAGTGTCAGGGTGCAGTACAGAGAAAACAATGACGATAACTGGACGACATCCTATGCCCCCACGACTGTCATTGCCCTGAAAGACGGCTGTACCTACGAAGTCCGCACGGTCATCTCTGATGAAGCCGGTCATAAAGAAACTACCGAAACACAGTATTATTCGGCAGCTAAGCTTGTTGAAGAAAAGAGACCCTATATCGACGGCAACGGCGACTATAAACTCGGCACTGTCAGGCATTTTGAATATAACGGCAAAAACTATGCTGTCAACGAGGATGGCTCTATGGGCAAAGAGCTGAACAACGTTTCCCTTTCTGACTTTGAATTTGCAAGCCTCGGTAATAATTATCAGATCAATTACTACATCGGTTCATATGACAATATTCCTGACAGCGGACTGGTTATCCCCAAGACCTATCAGGGCAAGGCAATCAGCGTTATTGGCTCCGGAACACAGAATAAAACCTTCATGGATAAGGCGACCGGCGACAAAAAGCAGTTTGTCATTATTCTGAACGAAAACATCACCGGAATCAGCGACTATGCTTTCTATGCTGTCTGGGTAACAAAGGTGACCGGTAATACTCCCAACCTTAATAAGATCGGAAAGTACGCATTCTCATGGGCAAACAATCCCGGCGGAAATACGATCGACATCAAGCTGGATAACAGAAGTATCTATCTGGAGTTGCTTCCCTTCAACAACATGAAGGTCACATTCAGAATCAGACATTCAACGAATTTTAGCAGAAATGAAATCGGCAGTAAAAGCAAGACCTATATTTTTACCGATGACCATCAATACACCAAGCCTGTTTGGCAGTGGTCTGACGACCACAGCAGTGCGACAGCCACATTTACCTGCTGGGATTCAAAATGCAGGCACGGCGAAACACTTGAAGCTACGGTCACAAATATCGGAAACCATGGCATAAGCTATAAGGCTACTGTCGAATTTAACGGCAAGACCTATACCGACACCTACTCTGTACCGCATACCCACTCCTTCGGCGAACCCGTCTGGACATGGTCTGACGACCACAGCAGTGCAAAGGCGACCTTCACCTGCTCAGTCTGTGAGCATCAGGAAACCGTTGAAGCGACTGTCAGCAAGACAGAGAACAGCGCTGGATTGACCTATACTGCAAATGCTGTATTCAGCGGTAGAGAGTATTCCGATACCTACAAACATACTCACACCTATGGCGAACCTGTATGGACATGGGCTAATGATTATAAGACCGCAAAAGCGACCTTTACCTGCACAGACTGTGAGCGTCACGAAGCCGTAGACGCAACTGTTACAAAAACCGAAAATGATGGCAAAACCGTATATACAGCAGCCGTTGAGTTTAACGGACAGACTTATACCGCTGCTAAAGTTTTCCTTTATGTTCCGAGAACGGAGCCTTATGTTGACAGCACCGGCGCTTATATTCTTGGAACGGTAGAGCATATTGTGTTTGAAGGCAAAAACTATTCCAAAAATGCTGACGGCAGTATTGGCGATGAATTGAGCAATATTACATTCTCTTACTTTGATTTTGCCCTGCTTGACGATGATACCTTCTGTATCATCCGCTACAAAGGAACCTACGAGGCACTTGCTAACGATAAACTGATCATCCCTAAGACCTACAACGGTAAAAAAATAACCGTGCTCGGCAACGGCAGGGATAATTTTATCCAGGCAAATGGCAGGATCAAATATGTTTATCTTGTTTTGAATGAAAACATTACGACAATCGAAAGCATTGCTTTCAGATATGCAATGCTCAGAAGAGTACAGGGCAATACCTCCGGGTTGTCAGTTATTGATTCCAAGGCATTTTCGGGTGCGAAAACCTTCGACGGATATTTGTCCATAAACCTTGATTATCCCGGCGAGGTTCAGGTCGCTTCGGATACATTCAATCAGATTACAAGGGTCATTTTCGATCTGAAACATGAAACGAAACTTTCTCTTGATAATTCCGGAGAAGGAAGAAGAGAATATTATTTCACCGACGCACATATCTACGGAGAACCGGTATGGACATGGTCTGACGACCACAGCAAGGCAAATGTTTCCCTTATCTGTACCGATGAAAGATGTCAGCACAAGGAAACCAGGTCTGCAAATATCGTCAAAACCGAAGAAAACAACATGATCGTCTATACCGCAACAGCGTGGGTCGATGGCGAGACCTATACGGATACCTACACCGAAGAGAAACCCCACATCCACACCTACGGCGAGCCCACATGGACTTGGTCTGACGACCACAGCAGCGCAGCGGCAGTATTCTCTTGTATCGGATGTGAATATCAGGAAACCATCGAAGCTGTTATCACCAAGACCGAGGAAACAAACAGAATCATCTACACCGCAGCGGTTGAGTTCGGCGGCAAAACCTACACAGACACATATACCGAAGAAAAAGAAGAAACATATGTTTATTATCCTGCGGCAAAACCGTATATTGACAACGAGGGTGCATACATTCTCGGTTACAAAGAGCATTACAGATACAAAGGAAAGTATTATGCTGTAAACAGTGATAAGTCTGTGGGTGATGAGATAACCGATATATGGATCTCTTACTTCAAATTTGCACTTCTGCCCGATGATACATATGCTATTGAGTATTACATAGGTGCCACAAAGGATCTGACAGAAATAGTAATTCCGAAGACATTTAACGGCAAGAAGATCACCACTCTTGGCACTGATAACCTTGATGTATTCATAAAAGCAGGAAAGCCGCAGTTTGAGCTTGTTCTGAATGAAAACATCACCGAGATCAAGTCATGCGCATTCAATAAGATCGGCGTCACAAAGGTAACAGGCGATACCTCGGGACTCTGCAAGATCGGCGAATATGCTTTTTCTTGGGTCAACAAAGCCGGCGGTTATGCACTGGATATTACTTTCGCATATCCCGGTACGATAACGACCGGAGACGCTATCTTCAATCATGTTAATGCTGTACTCCATCTCGGACACGGTACTGCCTTCAGTAACATGGATTTCAGAGCAACGAGCATAACTTATGACTTTACCGATGCGCATATCTACGGCGATCCTACATGGACATGGGATGATGATTACCGCTATTTGACAGAAACCTTAACTTGTATACATCCCGGCTGCGGAAACCGGGAAACCGTGAAGTTAGAATTGATTGATATCGACCGGAGTGATAGGGACTCTGACATAAAAACCAAGTCAGGTGACTATAATGTTGAGTTAATAGGATATTACAGTGGGCGTTTGGTTGATGCAGAGGATGTTTTGGAAGGTGTAAACAAGCTGACAGTTATATTCAAGGACAAAAACGGAAATAAAGTCACCCCGCCGCAGTATATCTGGACAATCAAGGAAATTGCTTCGGGTGTCAATGGAGGTGTTGACCTTACAGAAGGCAGCAAATTCTTTGTTCAGCTCAGAAGCCCCGACGGAGAAACGATTTATTCTCCCTGGATTCTTGTTGATTTGCTTGGCGGCGGCAGTGATCTGATGAATGTATCCTCTCCTGATAAGGAGAAAACTGTTCCGCATACCAACGGAGAAACGAATAATTCTCCCCGGATTCCTGTAGAATCTCATAGCGGCAGCGGTCAGACGAATGTATCCTCTTCGAATGAGGCCGTTCCTTCTCCCGGTATGCCCAAAACAGGTGATACCGCATCCGCAGCGGCAGTTTCAGCCATTTTGCTGACAAGCCTTATTACGGCTCTTTTCCTTGCAATGAAGCGTAAAAAGGACGAAGAAGCATGATTGCAAGGCTTAGAGCGGAAAGAAAAAAATAGGGTAGACTGAGGGACACTCTGTCCCTCAACCTACCGTTGCACTGTACGTACGGGTCTCGTATACGGCGCTGCATGAATACAGATGTTACAACAATTAACCAAGATAGTAATTCAGAGGGTTGACCAAATCAGGTCTGCCCTCTTTCTTATTTGCTTTTTCTAAAACTATCGGTGAAAGAAAATAGTTCACGAAATACATAGAGCACCGCCCTGTTCCCGAACTGCATTACGGAAAGCAGTGACGGCAGGGGAGGAGTACGCCGCGCGGTAAATTTTGATATGCTGCGTCAGATGAGGTTGCTGTTTATGTATACTCAGTCGAGCATATCAAACAGGGATAGCTGGCTGTATGCTTCCGGCATTTCACTTATGTACCTGAAACACTCGTCAGGGGTATGTATGATACCATATTTCTCACAGGCGGAATGAAAAAGCTTCATCAGCCTATCATTATCCGGGCTGCCTGCCTCATAGGCATTTCCATATCTTTTCTGATATTCACGGCGAAGTCCGGGAAAATGCCTGTCGAGGGCATTATAATAATATTCTCTGTTCCCCTTTCGCAGAGTCATTCCGATTCCGAAGCAAACAATTCCCTTTACCCCGGCATCAATACAGTAATCGAGAATAGTCCGCAGATTTTCTTCATTATCTGTTAAAAACGGCAGCAGCGGCGACAGCCATACCACAGAGGGAATATCTCTTTTCTGAAATTCCTTCAGCACCTCATACCGCCGTGTGGTGGTACAGACATTCGGTTCAATGATCCTGCTCAGCCCGTCATCCGCAGCCGTCAGCGACATTTGCAGTACACTCTTTGATTTTTGGTTGATACTGTCAAACAAATCAATGTCACGCAGTACACGATCCGATTTTGTAATGACTGTTGCGCCGAATTCATAACGGTCGATCAGGGACAGACACTTTCTTGTAAGACCGATTTTTTCCTCACAGTGCTGATAGGGGTCGCTCATAGAGCCGGTGCTTATCATGATTCTTTTACGCTTTGTTCTGAGGATATTTTCAAGAAGCTCGGGGGCATTTTCCTTGACCTCAATATCCTCAAAGGGATGATTCATCTGATAACATTCGCTCCTGCTGTCACAGTAAATACACCCGTGAGAACAGCCCCGATAAATATTCATCCCATTCCATTTTGTCAAAAGGGATTTTGCCCGAACAAAGTGCATAGTCATTCTCCTTTTGCGCCGATAAATATGTTTTATTATAGCATTGCACAGATGAAAGGTCAATGATAAGATACATTTAAAATCAGTATTTTATGCCCCGTAATAATATCCGATCCTGAGGATGATATTACATTCGGCTTTGAAAAATATTATATGTTATTAAAATTTAAAAAATTTTTTGAAAACTTTGAACCTTTTTGATTCTCGGACACTCTATAAAGTAAGGGCTTAAAAAGAGTGGAGCAATGTATCAGCTCAGAGTAAATTCCACTTCCAACATTTTATATTTTAAAACAGGGGGTCAAAAAAATGAAAAACAAGTTTTTAAGGAAAATATTAGGTGTGTCACTTTGTGCGGCTCTTGCCGGCAGTACAGCGGTCACAATGCCGGTATTTGTACCGCGCAGCAGTATCGCGGCAAGCGCGGCGGATACTTTGACTTACGGTGACTTTGAATACTCCGTTTCAGACAATGAAGTTATAATCACGGAATATAAAGGCACCGGCGGGAAGGTGACTATCCCCTCGAAAATTGAGGGAAAAACTGTAACAAGCATTGGTGAAAGCGCTTTTTACGGCTGTGACGGTCTGACAGGCATAACAATTCCGAACACTGTGACAAGTATCGGTGTAGAGGCTTTCTATAACTGCACCGGACTTTCAAGTATAACTATACCTGAAAGCGTGATAAGTATTGGTGACGACGCTTTCGGATATTATACGGATGAGAAAACATATATGCTTACAAAAATCGAAGGTTTTACCATATACGGCAAAAAGGGTTCTGCTGCGGAAACATATGCAAACAATAACGGGTTTGAATTTATCGATAACAGTTCAATTGCGGCAACCGGCGTGACCCTGAGCAAAACCTCACTTACGATTGAAAAAGGCAGGAGTGTAACACTGACGGCGACTGTAAAATAACGGATACCTTTTGTATCATAACAGAATCTGTGAAATTGACCCCACCGTCATTTTGCCGCTGCGTGACGGAATGATCTTTTCCCAAAGCAATAGCAGCGCTGCCGCGCTGAATGAAGAACAGAAGTAAAAGTTTCGCCGGAGCCCTTTCAAAGGCTGGCAGGGTACGGGGCAGCGAAATAAGCCTGAGTGATCTCTCGGCAAGGGGTGAATTTCACAGCTTTATCTGATAATTAATTCTTCGTATAATATGGAATTATTTGTAGAATTTGATAATAAATTGGAGGTACAAAAATGAGTAATAAAAAAAGAATTTTAATCCTTGCGCTGACCGGTGTATTGATGCTTTCAGTATGCGCTTCCGGATGCGGTAATTCGACCGAAGAAAATAATACAGAAAACCCGAACACATTACAGTCCTCACAGGTTTTAGAAAAAAACAGTGAGACTGCTTCCGAAATGTCCCGGGAAAGCTCTGAATCGGAAAAAAGTACGGTTCCCGCTCAGTCAAGTCAGCAGTCGGCTGAAAGCAAACAAGATCAGGAAAGCAAAACCGAAAGCAAGGCAAGCGCATCTTCTGCTGAGGAGAGTCAGACAGAAAAACAGAATACTGTCAGCTCCATAATAGAAGCAGGCGGCAGCCAGAAGGAGATATATGATAATATATATGCTCTTGACAAATACCGTTCCGCCGGTCATGTTATAACGGATGTCAACAATGACGGAAAATATGAGCTTATTACAAGAAATGAAGACAGAACTCAGCTTATGATCTACAAGATTTCCGGCAGTGATCTGATAGAAATGAAGTTTAATGATCCCGGATTTGGTTTGAATTCGCTGCGTTTTGACATGAGATATTCGACAGGCAGCAACGACGTTTATTTTACTGCCATCGGAACGAATGATAATCAGTCGTACAGAATGAAGGTTTTTGAATTTGTTCCGGGACAGTTTGTTATAAATGAAACTGCCGATATAACATTTAAAGTCAATGAATATCGTAAGCCCGAAATGCAGAATATGGATGAAACCGGAGTGAATGTATGCAATAAACTTCAATTTGCATGGACCGAATCATTTAATGATTCCTTTACCGAAGGAGCGCCTTCGGATTCTGTAGAGATTCCTCAAGATCAGCTGGGTAAATATGTGGTTGATTTTGTTGATAATTACTATGATGAAAAGGATTCTGATTCCGGGAAAACTGTTTGCTTTTCATTAGATAATTCGTACAAGGGCTTGTCTTTATATTTCGTACAGGATCTGCTGCTGAAGGAGATCTACGCAAGACATGGAATGAGATCATCTTACGCTTATTCAATTGCATTTTTCAATAAAAAGAATTATTATAATGAGTTATTTGATTCGTCTTACTTTGATGATAATATAGTTAACAGCAGTGAATTCAATGATTTTGAAAGAATTGCAATTAAAACGTTCAACTATTCGGATAATCCTGCCGGACAACGGGATTCTTATTATAGTTGATAAAATAGAGCATAGTACACATGAACTGAAAAGCAAATCGGCAGACAGCATTTTATGGGCTGTCTGCCGATTTTGATGATAACAGATCTTTTGCAGGGCGGATATAGTATGTTACACCGTTGACAGTTATCGTATTTTCTGTTGTCAGTGAAACGGAAACCTTTTTTTATTGATGAACGGTCGGCATTTCGTTCTGAAAAAAACTTAATGTGATATAAAAGCTTTAAATCAGCAGAAATGCTCAAAAAATATAATTATGTATAATATCAGTTTTTTCCCAGTATCGGAAGTTGGTTGTTGTATAACAGATCGTTTATATCCTGTAAATTCAAATGATGAAGTATGCCGAACAAGATAACGCTGTCCCGTTTATCCTTTGAATACAGGGGAGCAGATTTGTTTTTAAGCAAAAGTAAGCGTGTCTGTTCGCTGTTTGCCTTCATGCCGATACACATTCTTATCAGAGTATCTCTTGTGGGATGGCGTTTCCCGCTGAGGATCTGATAACCGTGAGTCCTTTCAAGATCTGAGCCTTTTACCGCTTGTGCCTTTGAAACCCTGTTTTCTTTAAGTATCAGCTCAAATGTCTGCGGCAGTGTGAGATCGTTAAAGCTTTCGGCATTTTCTCTGAGATACCGGGATATCGGAATATTGCTTCTGAGAATTTTGTTGAGTTCATCTGTAGATTTCTTTTTCATTTTGGTCTTCCTTTACGATTGACAGTATGATAGAATTATATCATAATTTATTTCAGAAAAGAAGATGTATAATGGATAATAATGAAAAATTCGGACTGTGGCAGTTTGAAACGATATATAAGTATAATGATAATACAGAACTTATTATGAATAATATAAGCGGTCAGCTTATGGTAAAGAAAACTATGTCGGACAGTGAGTACAAAGTACATAAGGCGCTTTGCAATATCTCAGACAAAAATATAATCCGTATATATGACGCTGTTTCAGACAGCGGAGTCTGCACGGTTATAGAACAGTTTGTATCCGGCGTTACTCTGAAAACCTTTTGCGAAAGAGCAAAGCCTGATGATGATATCATTATCGAATCAGCATTGCAGCTGTGCAGAGGTCTTTCTGTCCTTCACAAAAACAATATTGTTCACAGAGATATAACTCCCACCAATATAATGATAGATGATTACGGAACCGTAAAAATAATAGATTTTGATATTTCAAGAATCCCCAACGAAAAAGCACGGAAGGATACGCATATCCTCGGTACACAGGGGTATGCGGCGCCTGAGCAGTTCGGCTTCGGACAGTCTACGTTCCTCACGGATATCTATTCTGTGGGCGTCATTCTAAATTATATGAAAACTGGAAAAACGCCCGATGAAAAAATACTTTCGGATACGAGTATTCTTCCCGCTATAATAAGCAAATGTACAGCATTTGAACCGAAAAACCGCTATCAGAGTATAGAGGAACTAATGGCGGATCTGTATCGTTACCGTGACGCTGCCGCAGAGGGCATGACATTAAAGCAACCCGATAAAAAAGAACCGCCGGTGGAAAAAATTATCGGCGGTCTGCCGGGTGTAAGATCAAGATATGGTATAGTTCGTTTTTTTGCATTATTCGGCTATGCTATGTTTGTTTTGTGGGTCTTTACTGTTTTTGGAACCGCGCACAACAGAAGCGATCTGCTGAAAGCAGTTACCAATTTGTTATTCATGATAACGATCCCTTTTTTATGCTTTTCAAATTATCTTTCGTTTCAGAATAAAATTTTCCCGAAATACAGCCTGTCCGTCAAAAGGGCGATCTTTTGTATAATGGGAGTGCTTAGTATTTATTCGTCTGTCGTCATAGGTCAAATGATAAAATAAGCGGCGAGCCGCCGCAGAGCCTGCGCGCCCGATTCTGACTTGCAAAACTTTTTTCTTACGCATACTTCACTGAATCACTGCTTGTGTCCTTCTATTATTCCGCAGTCGAAAAATTTTTAAAACCGATCTCTCTCAAAACTCCCGAAATTATTTTACAGCTTAAATAGTTTTGTTGGCAGACTGCCAACCCATCCTCCCGTAATACGGTATATAATTATACTCAGGATATACGGGAGGATTTTTCTATATTCTAAATACAAAAAACCATATAAACATCAGATTTTTGACTTTTACAATGGATAAAGAAGGAGGAATACATATGGAATATATGGCATTGGTACTGGTGATAATCTATATGGCTGCCGGATACTGGGCAATGGGCAGAACCATCTATGCAAATAAGATCAGAATAGGTACATGGGAAAATCTGTTTTGGAGAAGACTGTGCCTTGGTGCTGCGCTGGGATTTATACTTATCCCTATAGCTATTATCAAATCAATTTCAGGTAAATAACGTAAGCGAATACGCTTTTGAATTTATCTTGTCTGATATACTGCTTTCTATACAGCCCGGAGCAAGGGAAGCGGATGAGCTGAAAAAAACTTATCAGTTATGCTTTATTTCACCTCGGAAACGAATTTTTCAGAGTTGATGCAATAAGGGGTTTGTAATTTGTGTCCCGGCGTTTATTGTTCTGAACATTCTCACGGCCGCAGCATAGTACAGCTGCTCCGCATTTTCCATAGCATATTCAAGCGTCATCGGACGGTCAACAATACATTGCAGGGAAGATATGCCGAAGTTCATGATTTTTTCCGCGCCATTGCCGAGAGAGCCTGACAGCCCGATACAGGGAATACCCTGAGCCATTGCATGAGTACCGACGCCCATCATGACCTTTCCGCAGATACTCTGACTGTCTGTACATCCCTCGCCGGTAATGACAAGATCAACACCTTTGAGCTTGTTGTCAAAATCAATAAGCTGTAAAACGGTTTCGATTCCGGACTGCATTTTACCGCCGGCAAAAACACTCAGAGCCGCGCCCAGACCGCCGGCAGCGCCTGCGCCCGCGATAGTATCGCAGTCGACGCCGAATTGCGAGCTTATTACATCACGTAAACTGCGCACACCATTTTCAAGAATATCTATCATTTCAGCCGACGCGCCCTTTTGTTTTGCGAAAGTGTGCGTCGCTCCGTTTTTGCCGCATAGTGGATTTCTTACATCACACATGACGGTGATGCTGCATTCTTTCAGACGGCTGTCAAGTCCGCTTGTGTCGATCACAGAAACATCCGCAAGCTCACGGCCGAATCCGTAAAGCTCCCTGCCGCCGCTTCCGAGGAACCGTACTCCCAAAGCTCTCATACAGCCCATACCGACCTCATTGGTAGCCGATCCGCCTATAGCGACCGAAATATCACGGCAGCCGCGTTCAAGAGCGTCAAGTATCAGCTCGCCGGTGCCGAAGGTAGTGGTGTTCAGCGGATTTCTGAGTTTCTCAGGTACAAGCGGCAGCCCCGAAGCCGCAGCCATTTCTATTACTGCTTTGTTTCCGTCAATAATGCCGTAGGATGCGCTTATTTCATTCATCAGCGGATCATGCGCCTTTGCCGTAACAATCCTGCCGCCTGCCGCAGAAATTGCGGCGTTCACAGTCCCCTCACCCCCGTCCGCAACGGGTACGCCGATACATTTGCAGCCGGGGAATACTTCATTTGCTGCTTTTGTCAGTAATTCTATTGTTTGCTCACTTGTAAGACTTCCCTTGAAGGAGTCGGATGCAAAAAGGAATTTCATATTTTCATCTCCGTTTATTTAAGGGCAATAAAGCTGCCTGCAAAACCAATGACCTTTTCATCATCACAGGCTGCGAATATCTTATAGTTATTTCCGACAGAATTATGTTTATTCTGTTTTTCAGTTCAGAGTCAGGAATACTATATCCCAAATCATTTTCAAGAATTTTTCTGAATGTACATAAGATCATTATTCCGGCATTCACGGTATATTATAAATCATACAGAACACAAATACAAGCCGGCCCGGCTCGCCACGGAAATCAATTTTGCCGGGGCAGCTATCCTGGGTCAATTTTGCCGGGGCAGCTATCCTGGGGGAAACCCTTTGTTTGAAAACAAAGGGTTCTCCCCCAGACCCCTTTCCTAAAAAAACGAATTTTATCTTATTATAATCTTTGAAAATTGATTTCCGTGGCGAGCCGCCGGTCCCGTAACGCGGGGGTTGCTGCAACCTTTACTTGTCGCGGTTGTTACTTTTGTATCGGCTTATACTATATGTTCCTCGCTCAAAGCTATTGAAAAGTTTAATTGTCCCAAAATTATTTTACATTAACCAGCGTCACGCTGGCGGCTGTTAGTGTAAAATTATAATTGGCAAAAATATTGTCAATGGTAAAAAATGGGCTGCTCAAGAAGCCTGATACGCGGGC
>CACWRT010000039.1 GCA_902763365.1 uncultured Ruminococcus sp. | reverse complement strand
TATAATATTTGGAATCGGTAATTTTGAAAAAAAATCGGTAAGAAAGTTTAAAGGCAAAAATATTATAGAATTTCCTGATAAATACGTTGTTGTAGACTTAGAAACTACCGGATTGTCTCCTGAATGGGATATGATTATTGAGATCGGAGCAATAAAAGTTCAAAACGGAAAAATAATTGATAACTTTCAACGATTAGTATATCCAGGAGAAAAAATCAGCAGTTTTATCGAACAACTTACAGGAATTACTAATGAAATGCTTGCAGGAGCACCATTGATTAATGATGTTCTTCCTCAATTTGATGAATTTGTCGGAAACAGTATAGTAGTCGGACACAATGTAAATTTCGATGTCAATTTTCTATATGAAAATTACGATTATGTTCTTGAAAAACCGTTCAGCAATGATTTTATCGATACTATGCGCATATCACGTAAATTATATCCCGAGCTTGATCATCATAGATTAATTGATATTGTTGAACATTTGAAAATAACTGGTTCTACAATGCACAGGGCTTTAAGTGATTGTCGATATACATATGAATGCTATGAAAAAATGAAAGAAGATATTATAACGATTTATAATGAATTAGATGACTTTAAAAAGCTATATAATCGTCATCATTCCAAAGGTATAGATTTAAGAACATTGACTGCTGAAAGTGATGAGTTTGACGACACACACCCACTCTATAAAAAAGAATGTGTATTTACTGGTACTCTTGAAAAATATTCGAGACAAGAAGCGGCTCAAATCGTGGTTAATTTAGGTGGGACTTGCGGAAACAAGGTTACTAAAAAAACGAATTATTTGATTTTAGGTAATAACGATTATTGTTCATTGATAAAGGATGGAAAAAGTAGTAAACAAAAGAAAGCCGAAGAATATAAGCTCAAAGGGCAAGACATTGAGATAATACCCGAAAACGTTTTTTACGAAATGATCGGAGAAACTTAACTGCCGCCCCTCATAGCCTGACAGCGGAAAAAATAAATCCCCGCCCCGATACAAACATACCGGAGTGGGGAAAAATTCATAAAAAGTATTGACACGTATTATATTACGTGATATAATATTAATAGAAAGGGGGACGTTCAAATGAAGTCCTATTCTTCAAGAGAAGTTATTAAAATACTTAAAGATAACGGTTGGTATGAAGTCAGATGTACCGGAGATCATCACCAGTTCAGACATCCCGACAGACAAGGGCTTGTAACTGTAAGACATCCGGTAAAACAGCTACATATCAACGATATCAAAAGTATTGAAAAACAATCCGGGGTCAGGTTTTCTTGATCCCGCCCCTTTCAAATAAATAACGGAGGTAATTTTATGAGTCATCCTGAATATTATCGTTTTATAGCTGTATTTGCGTATTATGAAGATGGAATCAGTATAACATTCCCCGATCTGCCCGGATGTGTTTCATTCGGTGAAAATGAAGCTGAGGCTATGAAATGCGCTAAAGAGGTTCTTATGCTGCATTTGTGGGGAATGGAACAGGACGGCGAAACTATTCCTCAGCCGTCCTCACTTCAATCCATAAAGCTTTCAAAAGATGAAATACCTACTATGATAGAGGTGTTCATGCCGCCATTCAGGGAAAAACAAAACACACGTTTTGTAAAGAAAACTCTCTCTATACCTTACTGGCTGAATTTGGAAGCAGAACACAGAGGAATCAATTTTTCCAGACTACTTCAGAATGCTATTAAGAAAGAATTGAATTTAGCATAAAAAATCGCCCCGCCGGTACTACCAATACCGACAGGGGCAGGAGCTGTGTTATATGTCAAAAAACAACTCAATATGATATTGTTATTATAGCACAGCTCCGATAAAAACGCAATAAGGAGTGATATTGATGAAAGCTAAAAAATTACCATCCGGATCATGGAATGTGCAGGTATTTGTCGGCTATGATCAGAATGGAAAGAAAATACGCAAGAGCTTTACTGCGCCGACAAAGAAAGAAGCAGAATATCTTGCTGCAAGCTTTAAAGCTCACCATCAGGAAGTCACCAGAGACAGTTCTGCTATGACTCTGAGCGAAGCTATAGATAAGTACATTGAATTTAAGGGGGCTACTCTTTCCCCTTCAACTATCAGGGGTTACAATTATATTAAGAAAAAAGCATTTCCATCAATAATGAACATAAAAATCAATAAGCTAACGGCACACAAGGTACAAGCAGCAGTTAACAAAGAAATTGGAACAAAAAAACCTAAAACAATAAAAAACGAGATTGTTCTGATACGTACTGTTGTAAAAATGTATGCTCCATCGGTCAATCTGTCTGATATTTCTTTACCGCAGCCAAAGAAATATATAGCTCAGGAGTTATCTTTGGAGCAGGTCAAACTGTTATTATCTGAGATAGTAAAAGATGAACAAGCTATTCCGTTATTGATAGCTATGTGTCTGGGGCTGAGAATTTCCGAAATAACAGCACTCAGATGGAGTGATTATGATACAGATAATATGGTTCTTTCTGTAGATAAGGCGATAGTCAGAGATATCACAAATGCAATGGTTCAAAAAGGAACCAAATCAGAGGAAAGCGAACGTACTATAGTTGTTCCGCCTTTTCTCCATAAACTAATGGTTAGAAACGCTCAAAAACCATCTGATCATATAATGACCAAATCTCAGTCGGCTGTAAGAGAACATCTTAAAAAAATATGTGATAATGTCGGTATTCCACATCTGAGAGTACATGATCTCAGACACATTAACGCATCTGTTATGCTTTATCTGAACATACCAGCAAAATATGCAATGGAACGTGGAGGATGGAGCGATATAAAAACAATGGACAAAATATATCAGTTCACATTTAAGGATCAGAAAAGAGTTGTCGATGATCGGATAAACGACTTTTTTTCTCAGGCTGTTGACCTGTGATTCCATATGGAATTTCATATGGAATAGCGTTAAAAAATATGAAATTTTAATCCTAAAAGTGATAATATAATTACATATCTGATACTATAAAAATATATAGACCCCGCATAAACACTGAACTTTCAGCATCTATGCGGGGTCTTTCTGAGTGCCGGTGGTGGGGCTCGAACCCACACGCCCTTTCGGACAACAGATTTTGAGTCTGTCTCGTCTGCCAATTCCAACACACCGGCAAATATCTTACTTGTTTATTATACATCATTTAATCAGAATTGTCAATCCCCTTATTTTTCCCGCAGGGAATTCAAGTTTCTAAAAAAGAATATTAAAAAGTTGTATTATACTGAGTTTCTCCACTGTCATCCCGAGCATAAGCGAGGGAGCTTTTCCGGAAAAGCAACTTTATCGCAAAGATTCCTCACTTCGTTCGGAATGACACGAGAGTTGAATCTTCTTAAAATGACAAAAAGGCTGCATTATTATTTGAAAATTGATTTCCATGTTTTCGCCACCGGCTTCGAACTATTATAGTTCAAAATGCCTTAAAATATGATATAATATTATTAGATCTTGGCCAACGGATTCGCATTGAGTCCTATTTCAAACTGTTCATCAGCAATATGGGTTGCCTGAATCTCAGGTGGAAACAAAATTGCCGGATTCTTAAAAGGGGATGCCTGACCTCCCGGAAATCCCGACTTCTTTAAGTCAGAGCAGTTCACTGTACATTCAATTTTTATATGTCTCAATGTAACCTTATTTATATTTTAAATAGAAAGGATGTATGAGTATGCCTCTTCATATCATACGAAACGATATTACTAAAATGCATTGTGATGCTATCGTAAACGCTGCTAACACAAGCCTTTTGGGAGGTGGTGGTGTTGACGGAATGATACATCGTGCTGCCGGACCTGAACTTCTTAGAGAATGCCGCACTCTCGGCGGCTGTGAGACCGGACAGGCTAAAATAACCAAAGGTTATAATCTGCCTTGTAAATACGTCATACACACTCCGGGACCTGTCTGGCACGGAGGAAATAACGGTGAGAAGAAGCTTCTTACATCCTGTTATTATAATTCTCTGGAGCTTGCCAAAAATCATAATTGCAGTACCGTTGCATTCCCGCTTATTTCTTCGGGCATATACGGTTATCCTAAAGAACAGGCTTTAGAAGTGGCCGCTGAAACAATAACTCAATTTCTTTCTGACGAAGCCCCCGATATGATAGTTTATATTGTCGTTTTTGATAAGAGCAGCTATCTTATAAGCGAGAGCCTTTATTCCGATATTCTCTCATTTATTGATGATAGGTATGTTGACAGAATTCATGAAGACAGAGCGTTATTCGGAAACAGGAGAATTATTAACAATGAGCCAACTTCAATGGCAATCTATGAAGAGGTACTGTCGGACTCTTTCTCAGAACTAAAAAAAACGAAACCTACTGCTAAAAAAGGATTATTCGGTCATAAAAAGAAAACTGTCAGTAAAACAGAAACTAACCCGCGCATTCTGCTGAGTGAAGAACGGGGACACAAGGATCTGTCCGAGATGCTGAAAAGCTTGGATGAGAGTTTTTCGGAAATGCTGCTGCGTAAAATAGACGAAAAAGGTATGAAAGATTCAGAGTGCTACAAAAGAGCAAACATTGATCGCAAGTTGTTTTCTAAAATACGAAGTGACAGACAGTATCGACCAAGCAAAAAAACTGTACTTGCATTCGCTATTGCTCTTGAACTGCCCCTTGATGAAACAAAAGATATGCTCCAAAAAGCCGGCTTTGCCCTATCTCGCTGTGACAAATCCGATATAATCATTGAATATTTCATCGAAAGGAAAATATACGATATAATTACGATCAATGAAGCGCTGTTTTCCTTCGATCAGAAGCTGCTTGGTGCATAATGATTTGTCGCATACAGAGCGACCAATCAAAAGCCTCCATAAGATATAATGTAATCACAGGATAGAAATCCGAACATTATATCTTATGGAGGTAATTATTATGAAAAACAATATTACAGAATTGGTATTCATCATCGACAGAAGCGGCTCTATGGCAGGTCTTGAGAGCGATACTATCGGAGGATTCAACTCGCTCATCAGAAAGCAAAAGAAAGAAAACGGAAAGTGCTTTGTTTCAACAGTTCTCTTCTCCAACAACAGCGAAGTCATCCATGACAGAGTTCCTCTTTCCGAAATCAAAGAAATGACAGACGACGATTATTGCCCCGGTGGCTGCACAGCATTGATTGACGCTATCGGTGGAGCTATCAAGCACATATCAGCAGTTCACCGCTACATCCGTCCCGAAGATGTTCCGGAGCATACAATGTTCGTTATCACGACCGATGGTCTTGAAAACGCAAGCCATAAATACTCTGACAAAGAAGTAAAAAAGATGGTAAAGGAAAAAGAAAGAAACGGATGGGAGTTTCTGTTTATCGGAGCCAATATTGATTCTGTCGAAACAGCAGGGAGCTTTGGTATCCGCAGCGAAAGAGCAGTAAACTATCTTGCTGACGAAAAAGGCACATCTGTTCTCTATGAAGCTGTCTGCGCCCAGGTATCGAATGTCAGAAAAAACAAAAAAGTATCATCAGACTGGAGCAGAACGATTGAGGAAGACTACAAGAGCAGAAATTAAATTATATTGTCAATGTGAAAAAGGTTAGTGAAAATAATTCCGGGACAATTAAATTCCTTGCTTAAAGCTATTGAATTACTTATCAAGATAAATATATCGTTAACTATGTACTTTTATCCTCACATATTTGTCGTTCAGCTTTTTAATTAAGCTGATCTGTCCATGCAGACACGTAATCTTCATATTCAGCTCCATCGGAATCTGTTGTCTGAGCTGACTCTGAATAAACGAGTATATCATATTGATCTATATCATCCTCGGTCGGATTGTTGGTTTTTATGTAGGTGAACAATACAGGAGTTGACTCTCCGATTTCAACTTTTTTTGTATAGTAATAATATCCTCTGAGTACTGTTTCACTTTCATCGGGTATAAATACCCAGTCCCCTACTTCATTGGTATGTTCCGGAAATGTTGTGATTTCGTCATCGTCTTTTAATATTCGTTTTGCACTGTAAAATGTGAGATCGTCTGTATCTTCACTATCTGAAATATAAGACCGGTTTCTCACAAAGCTGTTGGAAAAATCTGCGAATACACGTACAAAGCATGGGCTTGCGCCTGTATTTGTAATTCTGACCTCTTTTTTAAAAACATTATCGCCCTCGGTCTGATCTGCGGGAGGTTAAAATATTTCAGATATTTCAGTTATATTGTCAGCAATTGTAATATCATTTCTTTTGGCATCTTCTGATGTAAAATACGCAAAGACGATCAGGCTTGCTGCAATAAGTGCGAACAAACCTATACAAACAGCTGAAACAATTCTTCGTTTATTTTTCATACGATCAGACCTCCCCCGGCACAACTGCCCGGATTATGATATGATAATCGCTTGTTGTAAAACAATTTGCAGGTGTTTTCAGAAAATCAATCCGAATGAAACGTCGGTTCACTTCACCTATGATTCCTGATTCTTATAGATCCTGTATATATCAAGCATTTCGTCACGAGTGATCTTTTGCTTGTTTTCAGGTTCAACATCAGCCCTCAACTCTTCGCTTTGTAATCCGTATGCACTGATGGTAACGGTTCTTACGGCATTTTCGGAGATACAACTTTCAAGTATATTCCTGAGTTGGATCCTGTCAAAAATATTTGATGTATAATTTCTGCCGGTTTCAGTTGTCAAAATGGAAGTATAACCGAACAGATATGAATGTGTCTTATTTATCTGATCTTCCTTTGAACTAAGAAATATCCAATTATGATCATAGGAAAATTCTGCATTATCTGTAACACCAAACGCTTCTCTGAAAGATTCTGTTTCATCTGCCGATATACACTCTTCGTCATTGCTTATAATATTGAACAACTCGGCATTTTTTTTACCCTGAGGCTCAGGCAGGTTTTTATTCTCTCCCTGCTCCGAAATCATTATGACCTCATCATAAGGTACCGTAATTTCAGCAAAAGCGTATACATCTGAGCTGCCGGTGTTTATAATATGCGGGTCTTTTGGAAGAAATCCTTTCGGGACGACCCATTTATCCTTGCTTTGCTGCGGAAAGGAATCCTCAACAACCGTGAGTTCTGTAAGAGAAACATTAAAATAATTATCCGCCGTTTTCTTTCTGACAAAATATGAGACAGTGAGATGAGTCATGACTGTCAGCATGAGTAAAATAATAATTATAATTATCACAAATAATGACAATCTTTTTTTGATTATCTTCATACCATTCACTTCCTCATTATATTGAATGTACTTTCCGGGGTTATTATTCACCTGACTCCCGATCGGATGATGATTCTTCGCTTTCCATAACGTAACTGTAGATTTCTGACAGCTGCTGCTGACTCATGACAGCTTTTTCAGTACCGTTGTCCTTTTCTATTCCTTCCAGATAGTCTGCCTGTATGCCATAAGCTTCGACTCTGACATCAAGTATATCCCCTGATGTAATTTCAAATTGTTTTATGTTTTTAAGCTCTACATAATCAAAAAGTGTTTCACTTAATTCGTATTGTTTAAGGTAAACATTGTAACCGAAAACATATGTTCTGAAATCGCCCTGATAGTCAGTTCCTTCTTCATATTCATACAGCTCTGTCCAGTAATTTATATCTGATTCATTCTTTTGTGTATTGAAACCGGTTGTATTCTGATCTTTCGTTTCTTCGGTTTTTATCAGAAATATTTCCTGTCTGTGTTTTGAACCAATTATATTTCCATCGTCATCTGATGTAGTTGAATAATATACGGGAACGGTGACCTTTAAAAACACAAAAACATCTGTCTGATCGGTATTCTGTATTCTTGGGTCTTTTGGTAATATCCGATTTGGTACAAGAGTCGATTTCTGCTTTTCCGAAAGCATACTGTAATTTAATTCATAGAGATCAATGTTCATGTTCTTAGCTTCAAACCTGTTGCTGACCTCATCATAGCCTGTAAAAAAAGCTAATGTTGTAGACAATATCAGAATAAGTACAAGGTCTGTTACAGCAAGCCAGAATAATATATTTTTCTTTTGCTTTGGTCTGAGTTTTTTCATTGATCTCACCTTCTTTTGTCTTACATACATCCGATGAATCATTGTTCATGAACATGACAATTCATCGGATGTATATGCCTGATAAAAGCGTCTGCATCAGGATACTCTGTTCAGCGCAAAGCTGTTATGACTTACGCCGCTGTAATTTGTAAGCTTATTTGTGAATTTCAGATAAGCTTCGTCGGGTTCACCTTCTGACATATCAAGTGTGAATCCAAAAACATTTCCCTTATCAACAGCCGTACCTATCTCGGCATTTCTGCCATCTATCATCAGATCAGAGGCTGTTGTACCGCTGAGAAATTCGGCACTTTCGGAAGAATATCTGCTGACAGTGATCTCTTCAGCTATATAATGTCCCTTGGTTACCTGAAGCGTTTCAGTACCTGAAAGCTTATTGCCGTCTAAAACTATACTGCACATAAAATCATCGCCTGTATCAAGGTTTGTCATCTTAAATATAAAGGTTGGTGTACCGAAAGCCGCAATCTTCGTATCTATTTCTTTTTCAATCTGTACCATACATATCCTTGCAGTCGGGTCATCATAATACCTGTTGGTAAATTCAATATTGATATCAAGTTCTTTATCATCAACGGTTTCCTCGGCTGTTGTCAGAATACGGCAGGTCTTTCTGTTTCTGTCGCTTGTTCTGGATATAACGGCATTTGTGTTTCCTGTTATTAAATAGCCGGAAATATAATTTATAGCAGGATATTCGGTAACAGTATATTTAGCCCCTTCGGGAAGATTTTTGAATTTGACTGATTTATCATGTGTCAGGTTGAAGCTTATTTCAGCAGTACCGTCATCAGATGCCGTAAAACTGTCCGTTGTATCAAAGCCTGTATAGTTTCTGAGACTGTATACCATATCATAAGTCTGACCGCCTTCAAGCCCGGTAAAGCTGATAAGATATCTGAAATTCTGTTTGCTGTATTCGGAGTAATCAAGGTCGCCGCCGCTCATATCTACTGTTTTGCTGACAGTAATATCACGTCTTACCTTAGTGTTGACAAAATCAACTGTGACATTTTCATTTTCATTAACAATTTCAGCTTCTGTACTAAGTTCCTTGAAATTTTCGATATTCTGATCTCTTTCGGTAATAACAGAACCCATGTGGTTTGAATCTGAGATAACATATGAAGAAATATATTCATTCTCGTGTTCAGTGAATTTGTAAGAAGAACCCACAGGCAGATCATAGAATACGATCTCATCGCCGCCGGATACGGTAAAATCAAATTTTATCCTGCCGGCTGCATCAGCAGTTTTTCTTCCTACAGTGGTATTTATAACAGCGCCCGGAGATATACCGTTTAATTCTGCCGTAAAGCCGAAGCTTTCGTAGTTATTGGACGACGCATTCAAAACGCTTTTCTTCAGACGGACATTCTGTCTTACATCTTTGGCATTTGTAAAAGCTATGATAATATTTTCATCCTCATCAACAGTTTCAGTTGCCGTTGCAAGGGGTTCATTTATATGTGAGTTTGAGTCAGAATCCCGTGCTATCATTTCTTTATCAGCGGCATCTGTTATCTGATATGAAGAAATATAATTTCCGCCGTCTTCAGTTATTCTATAGGTCGATCCGACGGGCAGATTTTCAAAGGTTATCTCCTGTCCGTTATTTAATCTGAGATCAACAGTAGCTTTACCGTTCTGATCCGTCGAATATGTATTGCCATCAGACACAGAGTATTCCTTATCCGGATTGAGTCCGGACAGGGATATGGTGAATTTAAAATCCTCATCTATCTCATAATTACCTGTCACAAGCTTTTTCAGTGTGAATGAGTTAAGCTTTTCAGACACCGCAAGCTTTGTATTAGTATATGAAGCAAATACTGTATCATTTTTCTCTATAACTCCGGAGGTTCCCTTACCGCTTTTTGAGAAATTAATCGTATCATCTTCTGTTACAGTATAGTGATAGCCGCTTGGTATATACCCAAGATTGGCAGCTGTACCGCCGGGAATACGTATCTTTGCCACACCGTCTGTAAATGGTACAGAGCCGTATAGTGAGGTTCCGCTCAGGGGCTGATCATCTTCGTCGGTGAGAGTTATTGTAAAGACAAACATTCTTTCATAGTCCTCATCAGTAAGTTCAGCGCCGCTTTCGGCTCTGAGTATCTTTCTGATAAGCAGTTCGCCGTACTCAGGTTCATCTTCGGTATAGCTTTCAAGCCTGTTGGTTATAGTTCCCTTCAGATCTTCCACTTCAAGCTGGGAATCAATAAGATTTAAACTGATATAGTCTTCAACATCCTCTTCCCAGGCGTAATACTGGACATTCGGATTCAGACCCGTAAAGGTATAGGTCCAGATCGAGTCTGTGACCCGGACGATATTGCAGTAGTCTTCGGTTGAAACAAGATCAGTGCTGTTATTGACGGAAGCCGCTTTATACGTGAGGTAAGCCGGCTTTTCTTCTGTGTCTATATAAGCGTAATTACCGTTTGTATCTACATCACGATTTCCTTTGAAGGATGTACCGTTGCCGCCCGCAAGCTTCAAATCGTTCCAGAACATCCTGTATGTATATGTGTCATAATTTCTCGCTATTTCAGCGAATCTGTTTTTCATACTATCCATATCCCAGTAGTTAGAAACATATATGGTTACAAGCTCAGGACAGTTATAGAACATACCCCTCATGTCATTGATGCTTGAAATATCAAAGCTGCTGAGATCAAGGGTATCAAGCAACAGACAATTGCCGAACATATAATACATACTGACAGTATTGGCAGTATAGAAATTTGACAGATCAATATTTTTCAGCTCATAGCAGTTATTGAACATACTTGACATAGATGTAACATTGTATGTATTAAAGCTCCTCAGGTCAATATTATCTATCTTATAACAGCAGTTGAACAGATTTGACATATCGGTTATTTTAGATGTATTGAAATTACTTACGTCAACCTCCTCCAGTTCATAACAATTATTGAACATACTCGCCATAACGGTAAGATCAGGAGTACTGAAATTGCTTAGATCGAGCCTTCTGATCTTGCGGCAGTTACTGAACAGATTCGACATAGTTGTAACGTTCCTCGTATCAAATCCGCTGACATCAAGCTCCTCAAGCTCATAGCAGCCGCTAAACATATTTGCCATAGTTATGAGCTTAGGCGTTACAAAGCTGCTCAGATCAAGCGACTTGATGCTGTTGCAGTTCTGGAACATACCTGACATTGTGGTAACTTCTCTTGTATCAAAATTGCTCAGATCGGCTTCTTCGAGCTCGTAGCAGTTCTGGAACATACCCGACATATTTGTTACCTTGGGAGTTTCAAAGTTGCTCAGATCAAGTGATTTCAGCTTATTGCAGTTATAGAACATATTTGCCATAGTTGTAACTTCTCTTGTATCAAAGCTGCTCAGATCAAGCTCATCAAGCACATAGCAGTTCTGGAACATACTTGACATATTTATGACTTCGCCGGTTTTAAAATCGCCGCTCAGATCAAGATTCTGAAGAGCACGGCAGTTGTTGAACATACTTGCCATATTTACAACTTCACTTGTATCAAACCTGCTAAGATCAAGATCAGTGAGTACAAAACAGCTGTTGAACATACTTGACATACTTGTTACTTCATGAGTGTCGAAGCTGCTGACATCAAGTGAGGTCAGCTTTTCGCAGTCATAGAACATACTGTCCATATTAACTACCTCATGAGTATCAAAGCTGCTTATATCAAGACTCATAAGATTCTGGCAGGTGCTGAACATACTTACCATATTAGTGACCTCATGGGTATCAAAGCTGCTGAGATCAAGAGAAGTCAAGGCTCTGCAGTTGAAGAACATACATGACATATTCGCCACCTGTGAGGTATTGAAACCGCTGAGATCAAGCGGAGTCAGCTTATAGCAGTTATAGAACATATTTTCCATAGAAACTACTTTTGAAGTATCAAAGTGCTCTCCGAAGTTCAGAATAACAAGCTGGGTGTCACCGTAGAACATACTTACTACGGATGTAAGATGACCTGTTTCAAAATTGCTGAGATCCAGTGAAGTAAGTTTTGAGCAGGCTCTGAACATTTCATCCATATTTGTAACTCTTGATGCTTTAAAGTTACTGCCCAGGATAATGCTTTCTGCATTCCGGCAGTCGTAGAACATACCTGACATATTAGTAACATTTTCGGTATTGAAACTTGAAAGATCAATTGTTGTCATAACTCTGCACGAATTGAACATATGCTGCATATTCGATACTTCGGCAGTATTGAAACTGCTCATATCAATATTATTGAGGACATAGCAGTTTCTGAACATATAATACATACTTGTTACCTTAGCCGTATTGAAATGGCTGAGATCAAGATTTTGCAAAGCCTGGCAGTTGTAGAACATATATGACATATTGACTGCGTTAGCTGTATTAAAATGGCTTACATCCAATTGCGTTACCTTTGTGCAGCTTTCAAACATTTCGGAAAGGTTCAGCGACCTTGAAACATCGAAGCTGCTGACATCCAGCGAAAGCAGACCTGAACAGCTATAGAACATAAGCGAAAGATCTGTACATCTTGAAGCCGTAAAACTGCTGCCCAGATCAAGACTCTGGAGTGCACTGCATTCCCTGAACATATTTGTGGTATACAGACATTCCGATGAGTCAAGTCCGCCGTTTATCGTAAGATTTTTCAGCGCTCTGCATTGATAAAGCCAGTCTCTCATATCATTGACACTTGAAGTATCGAAATTATCTCCGAAAGCAAGGTCAGTCATAACATAGCATCTGTAAAACATACGATACATTGTATTGGTGAGAGATGAGTTGAAGCCGCTCAGATCAAGACTCAGAAGTTTCTGACAGTCAAAGAAGGTCTGATACATAGTTTCGATATTGTCGGAAACAAAAGCATTGCTGAATGTTATATTTGTCACAGCATTGCATGACTGGAATGTTCCCTGGAGATTATATAACTTCGGAGTTGAAAAATGGCTGAGATCAAGGCTCGGGACAGCAATACAGTTACAGAACATCTGATACATATCCCTGATATCAGCAGCATAGAACTGACCGGTATCCACAGACGTAAGAACCCTGCAATTATAAAACATTGATCTCATTGAACGGACTTTTTCGGCATGAAACTCACCGAGAGTAATTCTTGCGGTCCTGTTGCAGTCACAAAACATTTCCTGCATTGTCATTACATTTGAAACATCGAAGCTGCTGATATTAATATTTGTCAGCGCGTAACAGTACTGGAACATATTTCTCATTGTCCTGACCTGAGAAGTATCAAATCCGCTGCCGAAAGTAATGCTTGAAAGCTTCTGACAATTATAGAACATATATGCCATAGCCGTCATATGTGAGGTATCTATGCCCGACAGATCAATTGATGTTATTGAAGTCAGGTTATAGAAAAGAGAGGACGAACCGCCGGTAAGATAAACCTTATCCGTATCTGACCACCAATATATAACACCGCCCGTATTCCAGGCATAGATAACGTGTTCTGTGGATTGATCGTCAACACGGAAAGCAGTACCATTGTCTATAATATTCTGAGCTTCCTGATCCGAACCGCCGAAATGAGCGAAGCCTTTTATATTGCCCGCCGCAAGGATGGTAGTAAGGAAGGTTGAATTGATACTGCTGTTTGATCTGAACCTTACGCCGTCATTTACCCAGCTTTCGTGAGATTTATATGTCAGATAGCCGGGGGTATTTTCGGTATCAACACAGGCATAGGTTTTTGTTTTATATTGTGAGTTATAGGGAGTCGTATTTCCGCCGACTATACTAAGGCAATTGTGAAACATATTGCCGGAATATAATACCTGAGTCACATTCCAGAAATCCGAGACATAAACAGTAACAAGCTCTTTGTCATCATAGAACATATTGTTCATATTGGTTACTGCTGCTGTATCAAAGCTGCTCAGATCAAGTTCGGTAAGCTGCGGCACACGAAACATATTCTCCATATTCGTAACAGTTGTTGTATCAAAGTTTGTAACATCAAGCTCCGTCAATTCATTGCATCCGTTGAACATTGAAGACATAGACGTAACAAGAGAGGTATTGAAGCCCGAAACATCAACAGCGGCAAGACTGCTGCATCCGCTGAACATAGAAGACATTGAAGTTACCAGGGATGTATCAAAGCCTGAAACATCAAGAGTTGTGACTCTATTGCATCCGTTGAACATAGAAGACATCGTCGTACAGCTTGACGTATCAAACCCCGATACATCAAGAACAGTGACAGAATTGCAGCTCAGAAACATGGAATCCATTGATGTAACTTTGCTTGTATCAAAAGCGGATACATCTATATTCTTTAGTTTGTAACAATATGCAAACATACTTGACATGGTTGTTACTCTTGATGTATCAAAGCCGCTGCCTATATGGATCTCCTCCAGAACATCACAGCGATTGAACATACTGTTCATTTCTGTGGAATGTGACGTATCAAAGCCTGAAATATCGAGAGTCAATAAATGATTGCATCCGTTGAACATATTCGCGAATGACAGTACATGAGAAGTATCGAAACCTGAAACATCAAGTGAAACCAGATTACTGCATCCGTTGAACATTGAACTCATATTCGTACAGCTTGATGTATCAAATCCCGACACATCGAGAGCAGAAACCGCATTGCAGACGCTGAACATTGAATTCATGAAATTAACATGGGAAGTATCGAAGTTACTTACGTCAATAGTGTCGAGAAGCCTGCAGCTGCTGAACATTGAAGCCATGGTAACAGCGCTTGATGTATCAAAGCCCGAAACATCCAGACTTATGAGATTGGCATCGCTTGCAAACATACTATCGAAGTTATTGACAAGAGATGTATTGAATCTGCTGCCAAAGGTAAGCCTTGTAAGGTTAGTACAATTTGCAAACATTGCATTCATTGTATTGACGCTTGAGGTATCAAGCACACTGACATCAAAATCGGTCAGCGCATAACAATACCTGAACATATTTGCCATTGTTGTAACTCTTGAAGTATCAAATTTTTCTCCGAAAATAATATTCTCGGCTAAATTGCAGCTCTGGAACATAGCATACATATCATTGACATTTGATGTATCGAAACTTGAAACATCAATTACAGTAAATGACTTGCAATTATAAAACATACTTCCCATTGTTGTAACACTTGAAGTATCAAATTGATCGCTGAAATAAAGATTTTCCATAGAAGTACAGCCTGAAAACATACTGCTCATTGTCGTGACCGATGAAGTGTTAAAGCTTCTCAGATCAAGTGAAGACAAAGACGAACAGTTTGCAAACATATTGGTCATATTCGTACAGCTTGATGTGTCAAACCCGCTAACATCAAGACTTGCCAATCCATTGCAGTCCTGGAACATCTGGTACATATTAATGCAGCTTGAAGTATCAAAGCTGCTGATGTCAAGCTCAGTCAGACCTTTACAGTTATAAAACATAGCATACATCGTTGTACAGCTTGAAGTATCAAAACTGCTCAGATCAAGGGAAGGAAGTGATGTACAGCTCTGGAACATCTGCTGCATATTCATACAGCTTGAGGTATCAAACCCGCTTACATCAAGACTTGTCAGTTTATTACAGTTATAGAACATAAGGCTCATATTCGTGCAGCTTGAGGTATCGAAATTACTTACATCAAGGGACAGCAAGCTGTTGCAGTTATAAAATAAACAATACATATTTGTACAGCTTGATGTATCGAAATTCCCTACATCAATTTTTTTGAGTAAGACACAATCCCTGAAGGTTTCCGACATTGTCGTAACTGCCGATGTATCAAAACTGCTCACGTCAAGATCCTGCAAAGCAACACAGCTGCGGAACATTCCGGACATATTGGTCAGTTCCTGCGTATTGAAATGAGAAAGATCAAGATCGGTAAGAACGCGGCAGTTATAGAACATATAGTTCATATCGGCAACTGACCGGGTGTCAAAGCTTCTTATATCAAGATCGGCAAGCATTCTGCATTCGGAAAACATACTCGCCATATTCGTTACTCTTGATGTATCAAAGCCCCTGAGGTTAGCAGAAACAAGATTCAGACAGCCTGAAAACATACTGTTCATGGCAGTAACATTTGAAGTATCAAAGCTTCTGAGATCAATCGAAGTCAGAGCGCTGTCGTTTACAAACATATTGGTAAAACTTGTCATTTTAGATGTATTGATACCGGAAACATCTATATTCTTTGCTGCCGACAGATTCCAGAACAATCGTGTATCATATGTTATATAAACATCCATAGCATCCGACCACCAATAAACCGTGCCGTCATCAACGATCCATGCGTATATAGAATATGGAGTCCGGTCATTGTCGATCTTTTTTGCAGTACCGTTTGCTATAAGCTCATAAACAGGCTCGTCGTCGCCTTCCCATTGGCGGAAGCCTGTAACCTTAGTTATCGGACTTACAACGTTATTCAGAAGTACAGACTGGCTTCCGACTGTAGAATTCTTGAATGTTGCAGAGGTTCTTTCCTTTTTTTCGGTAGTGAGATGTATGACTGCATCCGTATTGTTTTCTTCACGCTGTGAATTTGAAAGACCGTCAAGCCATTTCTTTGTTATAGTTATCGAGCCGTTTTCTTTGTTAATGAAAACAAAGTTGAGAGTAGACGAGTCAATCTCTGTATCGCTAATATTAACATTGCCTTTTCTGTCAATGGTTACGGTTCTGATCGTAGGGTCAAGACCGAAACCGTAGGGAGCAAATATTTCCTGTTAGGGAGCAAATATTTCCTGTATAGTATAAGTACCTGACTCTATATCAGAGAATGTTATAAGTCCTCTTGCATTTGTCGGACGGCTCAGTTCAATATGCTTTCCGCTGAGAGTTGTGCCCTTTAGTTCAAATACAGCGCCCGTAACAGGCATATTATCGGCATAAGCCTGCTTCTGTATAGTAAAGCTGTGATAAGGCTCATTGTATATGGTGTATGCGTTCTTTGTATCACGGCTGATAAACTCGGCAGCCTTGTCACCCTCATTCTGACTTACGGTTATGGAAAATCTTTCATTGCCGGTGACTTTGACCGTATAAACATTACCGCCCAATATATAGCCTGAGGCAGTATTCGTTTCTCTCATGGTATAGGTTCCGAGCTCAATATTCGGAAAGCTGACATTTCCCGAGCTGTCAGACTGCGCATAAAGCATTACATCATTGCCGTAATCGGAAGTACCCGAAAGCTCAAATCTTGCGCCGGTCACAGCCAGCTGCTGAGTAGCTATATCATGCTTTGAGAAATTGATGTCCGCGTGTAATCTCGGAACATTTCCGATAGTATGATAAACCCCGCTCATAACAGGGTCGCCGTTAAATGTAACACTGCCGTCATTGTCTATTACAACAACTATGGCTGAATCCAGCGGCAAAAACTCCTTATGTCCTTCTATCTCTGAAAGGAGATAACTTCCCTTTTCAATATCAGTGAATGAGATAAGACCGTCGACATCTGTACTCAGAGTCTGATCAATGATAGTTCCATAGTCCGATGTTCCCGATAAATTAAAGGTTACACCCTTGACGGGAGTTTCATTATCTTCGGTACTGACCTTTCGTATATTGATATCTGCCATAATACGAAACAGTATTTCTGTGTAACCATGGTGAGTGAATATTTCTTCCTTATGCAGAAGCTCGTCTGTGGTAGTATATGATGCAAAAAGATCATTATAGGTTTTCGGGTCTTCCTGACCCGAGTCATCCGAAGGCGGTGCCTTCATGTATATTATTGCAACTGTCGAATCGTTTTCGGTTATTATAAAATCTTCGCCATCCTGACCTTTTCTCAGATCTATGGCAAAGGCTCTTGCATTCTCAATATTACCGAATTCATTTTCATTTTTCCATATCCTGACCCCGCCGATCTCTTCATCAAGATCATGATGAAGAGTTATATCAAGATTTTCTTCGGAAGAATAATACAAGACAGGAGCAGCCCCCGCAAGAAGAGGCTGATTCAGATCGATTCCCTGCAAAATACCATGCCAGCATCCCGAAACATCATCATCACTATAGTTTTCAAGGGAATCGAAAATGATCATATTTTCAGCTGTGACGCCGCCGCTTGAGCTGTATCTGAGCTTATATGAATAATCACCGTTCTGATGTACAACAGCTTTATCCGAATAAATATAATCCTTGGCACTTTTGACAGATTTTGTCAGACCCGAGTTTGCCGCGGTCAATATATCTACGTTATAACCAACAGAAGTATACAGAAACCGCTTGTCGTCAGAATCAGGATCAAGATTTTTAAGAAGGCTGCTTTCTGCAATGGTACCGCCGTCATCCGAAAAACCGTTTGTAATCGACTCATTCCCCGTTTCATAAGCAGCCGAATTCAGAACAGATGTTCCGTAGTCAATAACACTTTCCCATGAGTATATCATATCAAAGGTCACTGAAACAGAATCGAACTGTTCTTTGATATAAACCGTCAGCATAGTCCGCCCTGTGTTTTTGTAATTAGCTGTAGTCGTTACATCATATGCCGAGGCGTTCATAATCACGCCATTGTTCTGAACCGCAACAGAAGAAAGATCTACTTCACCGCCAATAGGTAAAAGATCAAAAATTGTTCCGCTGTTCTGTTTAACATATTGAATTCCATCATTGGTTAAATAGCTTTCCGAAGCATCTATTTTGTAACTGATAGTTGCAATTTTATCTGCATTACTGTTAGAGAAGGAAACCACCTTTTTAGTCATATCCGAATTTACAACATAACCTATGATATAATCTCTGCCGATTATATCCTTGTTATACAGGAGTGTTCCTCCGTCACGGACAACCTTATAATTTCCGGTATTTGTCAGCCATGACATTTCTTCGCCTATACGGCTTGTGCGTATTTTTTCAAGCACCTTTGGCGAACGCTTGATCCTGTAATACGGAACAGAAACGATAATAGTCTGATATCTCTTGTTTGTGGTCGTTATGCGGTAAGCAGTGCAATTTTCTTTAAAGTAGATCTCACTCCTTGTCATGCTGCGTATATAGTTTGTGTCAAAATTACAGCTTTTTGTCAGAGGATAATATGAAGCTATACGCACCCATTCATCACTTTCTCCGAACTTACCGTCTATATTCAGTATATCCTCCGGGTTATATACAGGATCAACAGGAATAAAACACATATTCTCATAATCAAAGCCTGCGTCCTTCTCCTCAAGATTATATGTAATATGATCTATCTCATAATCTTCATAGGTAAGAGGCTGAGTACCCTCCGGAATAGTAATTTCTTCCATTTCCGTTGTGATATCATCATTAAAATAAACCTTATCGTCAACTAAAGTATATGTTACGTTTACTTTACCGTATTGTTCATAATCTTCGGGAGTTGCTTCTTCGCTTAATGTATATGGATATGGATTGGCTATAGTGTCAATATAATACTTGATATTACCTGACAGATCGTCTCTTTCTCCGGAGATAAATTCCGTCAGACCATAGTCGGCGACAGGCCATGCACTGTCAAATTTTTCTTCCCAGGTCGTGTTGCCGTATTTCCAGGCATTATAACCATGCTCGGGAATAACGAACTGGGGACGGTCATAATTAAAAACAGCAGCTGATGAAAGAGTTGTAGAATTCTCCGGTTCATCAGCAGGTCTTACGGTTACAGCGGCATTATTCAGCTGAGAATACTGTTCGGCTGTATAGCTTGATTTAAGGTGTCTTGTCAGTACATAGTCATTTCTGTTTCCCTCGAAAGAATAGGAATAATACCCTGAGTTAGCTGATGAATACCTTGAACGTCCGGATAATTTATAACCTACGATCTCAGAATCAGGTTCGTCAAAATTTTCATCTATTATAAACCAATATGGCTGGGTCGCTGAAACTTCACTCACAAAAGTCCATATAACATAATAATAATCATCTGCGTCATCAGGCTTTGTCCCCCATTCATCATCCCATTCTGCATATCTTTTGGATGAAGCTTTTTTTGTTACGCTCAAAAGCTCGGCTGAAGTATCCATAGAAACAGGAACTGCAGTCGATGATCTGGTATCAAGTATATCCGAACCGTTTTTCAGTGTTATTTCGGCTGTAGGAGCATCAGACACTACCATATCCTGATAATTGAATGTGGTGCGGTTCGTGGTATATGCAATATCAATATAACCCTCGGATGTTGAGGATATCTGATTTATATTAGTAATAGTGAGACTGTTTGTTGATTCAATATATGCAAAATCGTTGCCGCCGGTGGCATCGCTGAGCTTAGGAACAGAAAGCTCACATTGATCGGCATAAACACCGCCGCGGGCTTTTAGAATATGTCTTGGAATAACTATACTTATCTCATTCGGAAGAATAATGCCGTCTCCCGAAAATCTATAATTTATCCTGTATACAAACTGATGACCGGAAATATCCTCATCGGGCTTCCACAGGTACTCCGTACCCACAAGCTCTGCGCCTGCTTCGAAGCTGATTGTAAAATTGGTGATCGTTGAATTATCAGAAGCTTTGGCTTTCATAAAATCAAAAGGAAATATACATTCCGCTATAACAAAAATAAAAGAAAGCAGCAAAGAAATATATTGACAAAATCTTTTCTTAATTTTAAAGCTTATCCTTTTCATAACTGCACCTGCTTTTTAGGAAGATAGAATAGATGAATTTATAAGGATGACCAAAAGTTCCGAGTACGATAAATCTCAGAAAAAAGAGAAAGCCAAATGCAAAACATCAGCATATTATGAAACATAATGCACAGCAAAATGAATGCATTAAGAAATCTTTCTATAGTAATTCTATACATA
The DNA here is from genome assembly GCA_902763365.1 of uncultured Ruminococcus sp. GTDB lineage: Bacteria > Bacillota > Clostridia > Oscillospirales > Acutalibacteraceae > UBA1213. The sequence continues at coordinate 982 of CACWRT010000039.1, read as the reverse complement.
TTATTATATCACATTTTGTTAAATTTGTCAATGAAACACAATATCACATGATTAGTCAAATTGATTCAGATGCTAATTTGTACTCACAATTAATATCTGCCGTACACAGCGAGATCAGACTCCTGTGTACGGCAGATACACGTTATCGTATTTATGTGAGATTTATAGTATTTTTTCCATTCCTGTTTTATAAGGGCTCAACCCCAGCTTCTGATAGAATTTCATTGCTCCGGGATTACAGCTCCAGACATTCAGAGTTACATTATAACAGCCTGACTTCCTTGCGTGATCGAGAATATGTTCATACAGTGCCCTTCCTACCCCTTGACCACGGTACTTTTCTCCCACGCATATATCATCTATGTACAACGTATCCACCTCTTCCATAAGCTGACCGCCAAAATGCTGCATTATGCAAAAGCCATGACCAAGCACATTATTATCTTCATCAACGCATACAAAAACCGGCGTTTCATCATTCAGCAGTATTTCTTTTAACTCGTCAGGGGTGTATTTTACAGCAGGACCTTTAAACAGATCCGGTCTGCCATTGTGATGTACCATATCAACCTGTATAAGCAGTTCGGTTATAGCGGGAATATCCCTATTATCTGCACGTCTTACAATTAATTTCATTATGTAACTCCTTTAAGTTTTAAAACGGAATAAGTGTATCGGCTGCTTCTTGTATACACAAACTAAGTTATGCAAAGAGCTTTATTCAGATCGGTTGACAAAAATACTCTTTTGTAATAATAGAAAAAATAGCATCAATGCAGTTTATGATACACTATAAGCTCCGAGTAAACATATCTTTTAACTATATTATACACTAATATCAGAAATTATCAATATCTTGCACCATAAAACGGCGAGTCGGCGACCGGCGAGCCGCCGGACCCTAAACGCGGGTATCGCTCCGCCCGGCGAGCCGCCGGACCCTAAACGCGGGTATCGCTCCGCTTCGCATCCGCTCTGAACT
>CACWRT010000038.1 GCA_902763365.1 uncultured Ruminococcus sp. | reverse complement strand
ATCGTCGTCGATAAACTTATCAAGAATATCGTGGATATATTTTGCTCTCTGCTTGTTGGCTTCGATGTCGGAATTATAGTTTTCCCTGTATTCGTCGATTGCTGCCTGAAAATTCTCGACGAAGGGGATTATCTGCTCCTTCATCTGCTTTTCCATAAGAGCCTCATAATCCGAAACGCTGTAGCCGCCCTTCATATTCATTAATGCAAGATCAGTAACAGCCTCGCTTTTGTCGGTAGTTGTCTTATAGCCCAGCAGAACGACTCTTTCGCCCTGAGAACCCATGCCGCCGCCGGCTTTTTCGTTCAGGTCTGCATTGTTGTCGCCGTTTTTGAGGATAGTATAACCCTCGAGAGACTTTTCCGCTTCTTCCATCGTTTTGCCGACACCGATGCGAACCTCACTTATATACTCGGTCGCTGTCACAGGTTCTGTCTCAGCCGCCATTACCTGCATAGGTGGAAGCATTATCATTACTGCTGACAACGCCGCCGCAACAAAAGCACATATTGACCTCTTTTTCATAGCGTTTTACCTCCTTGGTTTTGCTGTGGTCTCAGTATAACATACATAGTGCGACAAATGTGTGACACGCTTTTTTCTTTTACAAATGTATATTAAAGAATCATTTGTCACACATTTGTCGCACCGGCTATGATAGAATAAGATAACAAATGGTAAGACATATCTATAATGAACCGAAAGGAGCAGTTATATGAAGCATTTTGCAAAAATCGGATTTTTGTTGCTTACAATAATGATAGTTGCCATAGGGATACCTGCCATATCATCTGTCCGTGTATCTGCTGCGGCGACCTCCGTGGGAGATGAAGAAAAGCTTTTTGCAGCCATAGAAAGCGGAAAGGATGTAAAGCTTTCTCAAAGCATAGTGATCACAAGCTGCCTGAGGATTCCCCAGGGCAAAAAACTGACTCTCGATCTCAACGGTAAAACCATTGACAGGGGCTTGCGAGTCTCTAAGGATATCGGAAGCGTTATCCGTGTTGAACCGGGTGCCGAGCTGACTATAACCGACAGCACCAATACTGACGCAGGTATTATTACCGGCGGTGCATCATGGAACGGCGGCGGTATCTGCAACCACGGAACGCTCACCATAAAGGGAGGCACTATCAGCGGAAACCTTGCTGTCAATGATACCCACGGCGGAGGCGGAGGCATATATAACGGCTCCTATATGGGTTCGACCGCTATACTGACTATTGAAGGCGGCGTAATAGAAAACAATCAGGCACGCAACGGTGCAGGCATCTATAACGGTCAGGGCGGCACAGTCATAATAAAACAGGGCTATTATGAAAAAAAGGTTCTCGGAAAGCAGAAAAAGTTTTATACCAACCTTACCCTTAGGAGTAATGCTGCTCTGCAGAAGGGCAGCGGCATTTATAATGACGGTACTCTTAAAATACAGGATTCTCCCGTTATTTACAGCAATAAGAACAATGAAGATATCTTCATTGCAAAGGGCAGGAAGATAACATTTACCGGAGCACTCAATTCCGAGGGACTGATCGGTGTTCTGTCAGAAGGCGGCGATCCTGTCATTACAGAGGATTACGGCAAATACAACAGCGTTCCCCCGGGGAAGCTTTTTATGTCATCATCAAATGATTATGTGCTGAAGCTTACAGCCGTTAATAACAGCGAAATAAAGCTTAAAAACAGCGGTAAAACTACAGTCGAGGTTTATGAGGATGATAAGCTTGTACGCACAGAGGAATATGATTCTCCCCAGACGGCATGGGACAAAGCATCCTCCTACGCAAAGGCGGTAAATACATATTATAATATCACCAACCCTACTGAAGCCGATCCTAATGATGTTATCGGCTCCGATCTGAACGATCCTACCGACAGGGAAAGGTATTACCCCACCTGTCTCAGCACCTTCGGAGGCAACTGGGATTACAGAGATAAATGCAGGGTAGAGATCACTCTCGGCTCAGACTGGAGCCACGACAAGCAGCTTGTCGTAAAGACCGACTGCCATATACTCATTGATCTTAACGGTCACGCAATAATCCGCACAAGAAACGGAAAGGCAACAGACGATGGCAGCGTTTTCAAGACAGAACGATATGCAAGGCTCGATATAAGGGACAGCAATCCGGATTCCAAGGGATATGACGGCATACGCGGCGGTGTTATCACAGGAGGCGCAGGCGGCGACTGCGCAGGCTGTATAGATATGCTCTCAGGCTCTTTCGTCGATATCGAAGGAGGAACGCTTTATGACTGTTTCTCTCAGTATCACGGCGGTGCTGTATGTATGAGAGAAAGTCTTAGCTGGCACAGCCTTCTGATTATGCGCAATTGCCGCATCTACCATTGCACAACCTTTGACAGTGCAGACGCAAGCTACGGCGGCGCAATCTATATGCACGATCACTGCGGAGTTCTTTTGGAAAACATGACGATACAGGACTGCTACAGCGAGGACAGCGGCGGAGCAGTTTATATGAGGAACGAAAACACGATCTTCAGAGCCAGAAATGTTATGTTCGTAGGCAATAAAGCCTACGACAACGGCGGTGCTGTGACGATCAAGGAAAACAGCGAGCATTTCTATTATACATTCTTTGATGCAGAAAACTGTCTTTTCTCAGGTAACAAAGCCAACGACTACGGCGGAGCAGTTTATGTGGACGGCTCTGTCGAGAAAAGACCCACATCCTTCAGGAACTGCATATTCAGATGCAATGAATCGGGAAAAAACGGGTCAGCTATGTATGTGAATCAGAAAAATGTAGTATTGGCTGACTGCACATTAACGGAAAATAAGACAAAAAAGAAGGGCGCACTTTTTGTAGAAGCAAATGAAAGCATAGGCATCAAGGGTCTGATGGTAATAAAGGACAACACCTCCGACGAGGACAGCAAATGCGCCGACCTTGTTCTTGAGGACGGGGTCAGGAATGACTCCAGCGTATATAACGGAGGACTTTATAAGGGCTCTTATATATCCGTAAATTCCGACAGCAAGGGCGATATGACGGTTGTAAAGAATATCAGCGAATATCAGAAGCGGTATTTCCACTCCACAGGCGGCACCGTGCAATTCAACAAGGAGAGGGACGAAGCTGTACCTATGGTAATAGCTACCCTGTTCGGAAACGGATCGGTCGGGGCTATTATAGCAATATTGATCCTTGCGGTCATTTCGGCAGTAGTTGTTATTACAGTAAAAAAGAAAAAAGGAGGTCAGGAAGATGAGAGTACGAACGAGGAATAATATCAGACGGAGTATTTTTTCAATAATCAGTATGCTGCTGATATTATCCATTGGTTTTTCCGCCTCTTTGCAGGTAATGGCTGTGCCGGAGGGAAAGGATATCTATTATGTTGAGGATATAAAGATATATCAGTGTGACGATGATGACAAGGACAAGGCAAAGTCGTATTTCGAGACAAACGGATATGTTTTTTCGGAAATTGATCTCAATCAGGGTACGGATACCGATAAATCGGCATTTCTCGGCTACAAGCTGACAAAGGACAAGAGCAAGGCAATAACCGATATTCGTATGATGGCTATGGATACGGGATATCAGCTTTATGATTACGACAGCGCCGTTAATTACATGAAAGCTCAGAAATACGGCACGGCTCAGACACTTTACAAATCCTCGATCGAGTTTGTGGATAATTATAAGGCAGGCAGCCCGAAGGCGAAAAATGCGTATCACGGACTTAACCTGTTTTCTGTCGGCAATGTAAAATTGGGGGACTACATTATTTCGGGAAAGGCTGATACTGAGTTTTTCGTCAACATAATGATGAAGGCAAGCGTAGGCACTATAAATGCCATTATCGGATTTATCAATGTAGGACTTACACCGTTTGAAAATGATTTCGACGATGAAACAGAAACAGCAATAACCTCCAACTGGGCACAGATGCTGCCGAAAAGCTCCCTGTGGAACGACCTTGAAAGCGGTCTGACAACAGATGAGGAGGAAACCCTGCATAAGCAGTATAATGATACTGCGAGACAGCTTTTCTCCCGTTTGCAGGATTTCACCACAATGTACGAAAATGCAAACGCCAGACTTATAAAGAACAATAATGTTCTTGAGGATAAGCACAGTATCGACAACACAGATGAAGCGGTCAAAAAAATAGACGAGCTGAAGCTTGAGGATACCGATGCGGCTTATATCGCAGCCTTTGAAACACTGAATCAGTACGATTTCGATGATGATACTAAGCTCGGTGACTGGCTTATAGATCTCGGTAGACAGACCTCGGATGAGGTGGATATAAAGCTGCTCTACCCTGTTATCGAAGCAATGGGTCAGAATCAGGCAGAGCTGTCTCTTTCCGGCGGTATTCTTTCTGCTGTCGGCAATCTCGGCGATAATGAAAACGCTGCCGAGTTTGAAACAATGATCCCTGAGATAAAAGAAGCTATCAAGGATTATAATGGCAAGGACAGCATTTCAATATGGGATAATAATGACGACGATGATATTACGGGCAAAAATATTGCCCTGACATCCGACGCTATCAGAAAGCAAAGTGCAAAAAACATACTCGGCAAAAAGGATAGCTGGGAGATCATACAGGAAAAATACGATGAAATACAGAAACGCATAGGCATTGCAATGGGTGCGATAACAGTCATTGCAGGCGTAATGAAGATAGTAGGTTCTATCGTTGTCAAATATACTGCTACTTATGTTATGACATCCATAGGTGCGGCAATACTTAATACAGTCGGCGGAATTCTCCTACAGGCGGCTGTGATACTTAATACCTGCCTTCTCTGGGGTACTGTTGTTTTTATAGCATTCTCAATAGGCTGGATGATAGGCTGTTGGATATCCGATCAGATAAAGGGCAAGGTCAAGGATCTGAATCATACCTTAAAGCCTGATTATATTTTCGACGCTCCCGAAAACGCCAAGGGCGTTATGACCATCCGATACAAAAGTGTGCAAAGCAGCGATGGCAAGGTAGCTGATATAAATGTCAGCAAGCAGTATAAATGGTGCCTGCTTGCATACACCAAGGACACCCGTATCGGCAGCCCCATAGCCACCGAGGGTTCAACTTCTCCCTTCCTGTGTGTGACAGGCGACAGTCATCCAAAAAGCGGATATGACAGCGTAAAATTCTTCGGTGAGATAACCCCTGCCGATGCCAACGCTTACTGTGAGGATAATGATGTCAGCGGTATTTATCTGCATTACCGCACGGAGGATTACTTTAACGAAGCAGATAAATCAAAGGAAAATGAAGGCAAGAAAACGGAATCCGATGAAAAAAGCTATATCGGCGACCTGATTGTCTGCACGGGAAAGGATGCATCTGAGGCAAAATCGAGAATTACCAACCACAGCGGAAAATTCTATACCATAGATCAGAACCTTACTCCCGACCAGAGCTTTGCTACCTATATCGGCTATTCCATAACATCCAACCCGGATAATGCGATCAGAGACATTCGTATTGCGCCCTATACAGGCGGCGATACGCCGAACATTGTTTTCGGAACTATCACCTATACATTTGTGGAGATAGTCGGTGCCTATGTCGCTGTCGGTGAAGAAAAGACAAAGCCCCGTGCTGATGCTCTGTTTTACACAACGGACAAGGATGCAGGCGAGCCTATACTTTCAGACGGTCTGCATTTCGTATCGAAATATTCGGATGCAAAGGCAGGCTGGGAGCCTGTCACCCTGTTCTGCGGCGGACTTCCGTATAATTTCAATACCTCGTTGCAGGATCCGTTCAATATTAAGGCAGATACCTATTTCTATGTAGGTGAGGACGACAGACGTTCTCCGACAGATCCCTTTGATTATTCAAGGGAAATATCCATGTATCATTACAGCGGTCTGAAACAGACTAATGATCCTGTCTACTGGGACAACTGCAGATGCCTTTATCTGTACTTTGAGCCTGAAACACAATATACAAGCGGAGAAAAATATCTTTCGGGAGTTTTCTTCATAGGTGGTCACGATTACTGGGCGTCCCATATTTCCGATCTTAAAAATAAGATAAAGTCTATCCCGAATACCATAGTCAGCGATCTTAATCTGGCACAGACAATAAGCTACAATGACACCTCGGAAGGAATAAACTATAATTTCGAGCTTTACCTTTGCTTTACCTATACATACAATCCCAAACGGGCACTTACGGATATTGTTCTGTTTCAGGGGAATACATATTCTGAGGATCTGTCCTACACCCTGCAAAAGCCGACAGCTGCCGACGGATCTGTCAGTTATGTTGCCTGCAATGAGATAGGACAGTATATGTTCCATTGCGGACCCTCCCGTGTTATCTCAACCGGCAACACCTTCTATGACAGAAAGCTGCTTTATCCATCATCCCTTGACCATCCGTGGTGGCTTATGGAAAACAACTATACCACGACGCTGCCGGAGAATATCAGCTTCGGCTATCAGAAAACCTCACCACTTCCCATAGGAATGTATGTCAGCGGATATGTAAGCGGAAAAACTCCGCTGAAAATATCCGACATCGTTCTGACGAGAAAGGCAGTAACGGCTGTGGAAAACAACGGACAGCAAGACTGCGACCTGTCGGGAGAAAAGGCAGTGGATGGCAGCGCAGCAACAGGCACCTTCCATTCGGTATATGAGATAAAGGATCCGGATACGAAAAAGCCATATAACCTCGCTTATGGCGATTATACGATATTCTGGACGACCAAAGAGGTCGCAAAGCTGCCTGCGGGACAACCTGTATATATGTATATCCGAGGTGCAAAAGCATCAAAGCTGCCGTATATCTCAGCTCTGACGGTCGGCAGCTTTACAAGAGAGCTTTCAAAGCTTACTGGAGATCAGGCAAAGGCTGTCGATCATATCGTAGATAATCAGGCTATGCTTGCGGCAGCGAGCGGCTGTGTGAATGAGGTGGTTGTCAAGAATCTCTGTGCAAGATACAGCGAAGCCTGGTATAATAAACAGCTGGTACATGAGCAGCTGAAGGGCTGTGCTTCTCAGGAGCCTCCCGAAAATGTTGCTGCCGCATATATAGGAGTAACAAGGACGGATAAGGCTGCCAATGCGATAAGAGGAGTAATACTTTACAAGCTGGATGATAATACCGCTCCGAATGAAATCACAGTTGACAGCGTGAAGTATATCTGTGCAGGAACGGGAAGCCCGATAATCATGAACGGAGCAAAGCACTATCTTTACTACACTACTAACAAGGGCGTAAAGCCCGGACTTCCCATTACGGAGGTAACCGTGGACGATATACCGCTTATCGAAAAGGCATCTACCAATCTGATGTATGACGATGACAAAGGGGTGCTTTACGGTGAGCCTGAGCAGACCTCATTTATCCATCTGACCTATGAGCAGACGGAACGGGATTTCTTTGACAGGATATATGTGGGCGTTGGTTCAAATAAACGGGCTGCGCTGTGCGATCTTCTTTCCCAGAGCTGTGTGGAATTCATTGATATGGATATGAATGTGGATGTTGTGGGACAGAGCGTATATATAGGCTACCGCAGCGCACGGTATGATTGGGACACCATAAACAAAAAGAAAACCGATACCGCAAAACAGACTGAGATAACAAGCCAGCAGCAGGAGGCAATATATGACATTCTGATAACAAAGAATGAGCCTCTGCATCCCGAAGGGTTTGTAAGCAAGGGTGCATATTATATGCCCTGCGGCGACCGTGACCTGACCGGAGGACAGGGCTATAAGCTGTATTTGTACACATCCTGCCCCTACTACTCAAAGACCCATCCGGAAACATTGCCGGTACAGGATGTTTTCTCCGATTATATCACTCATCTTGCATTTACACGCTCGGACAGAGTACCGTATAATACGACTGTCGGAGACAAGAATGATGCAGGTCAGACGGAGCTTAAATGGGAATATGTTATGTACAGCGATTATACCAGTCCGGTTGATCTGAATGCAGGCACCATTCCCTTCGGCAAGGGATTTTTTACGGACAGCAAAAAAACCGGGTCTGAGGGAGATAATGCCGAAAATCCGGTGATAAGAGAATATATTACAGATAACCGTATCAGTATGTTCGTTCAGCGGAGGGACGGCAGCGTGAAACCGTCAGCCGAGATAACAGGCGGCTTTATTGACGCAACACAGAAGGTAGGCAATCTTTCCATAGACAAATAGCCGGAAAACAGACGAGGCTGTGAATAAAGCTGATACCGAAAAGGATGTTTTTAGTTTAAGGTGATGCCATTCTTAAAGGCGGACAGTTCAAACTGTCCGCCTTTTGTCTCGATTGTTTCTTCTGCTTGAACTATTTCGCTCGGTAGAGCGAATATCCCAATGTAACGAAAGCAGATATTTTGTTTTTAGTCGTGGTGTTACTCTCGTTATCCATCAAAGTTATATTAATTCGGTATTATGTTACATTTCCGTGCTGTAGAGTTATTATTCTGCGCTGTCTGTGCGATAACAGAACTGATAGCCCGAATAAAAGGTCACGGTTTCGGGATTGTCAGATGCTGTTACCGGAGCAACCACGATAACCCACGCTGCCCAACCTTCGGGAGTGTAGCCTTTTTCTGAGCTGATGATCTCCGCACCGGAGCCAACCTGCTGTTTAACATTTGCGATTGCTGTAGCCTGATCAATATAACCGTCGGAGTCGATATCGGTATTTGTATCCGTGTCATTATCTCTGTAACTTGTTTCGGGATAACAGAACTGATAGCCCGAATAATAGGTCACGGTTTCGGGACCGTCGGATGTCGTTACCGGAGCAACCACGATCACCCATGCTGCCCAGCCTTCGGATGTGTAACCTTTTTCTGAGCTGATGATCTCCGCGCCGGAGCCGACCAGCGACCTGACATTTGCGATAGCGGTTGCTTCGTCGATATATCCGTCGGAGTCTGATTCACTGTCGCTGTCTGACTGTTCTAAACTGCTGTCGTTATTTACCTGCGATTCGGCACTGTTCTGCTGTTCAGTTGAGACTGTTGTTTCTGAGGTGGTTGAGGCTGTTGCTTCTGAGGCAGTTGACTCGTTAGTATCTCCGTCGGAGTCTGATTCACTGTCGCTGTCTGACTGCTCCGCACTGCCGTCGGTACTTACCTGCGATGCGTCATTGTTCTGCTGTTCAGTTGCGGCTGTTGTCTCTGAGGCAGTTGCCGAGGTTGGCTCTGCGTCCTTCTTTTGCTCACTGCAGCCGGTAAGCAAAAGACCGGTCACTGTTACAACCGATGCCGCAAGGATGACTGCCAATATCTTTCTATAGGTTTGTTTCATGTTGGTTTCCTCCATTGAAAAGTTTTTATTCAGACTGATTATATATTATCTCATATAAAAAATCAATCTCCATTTCGGTTAAAATCGACCTAAAAAAGAATTATTTACACATTATAATTGATTTATTAACGTAAGAGAAAAATTTTGAGGCTGTCGCACAACCATTCTATGTGCGACAGCCTCATGAAATTATTAATATTATTATTCCCTCTTTTGATTCGTGAACAAAACAACCAAAAACGATACGATCAGTATCAGCCTTAGCACAGCCTCTCTTTTTTGTCACACATTTGTCGCACCTGTTATGTTAATATATAATCAGAGTCGAATATTAGTATAAAGAACGGAGTGGTAATATGCAAAGTGCTTTACGGTCAATCCCCGGGAAGTCTGTATTTCGGATAGGGATATGCTTTCTGATAATAATTTCGGTGCTGCTTTGTGCTGTTTCTTTAGCACCTGCTATCAAGGTAAATGCAGCCGGAGCAAAATATGGCTACACGGCAAAAATAAAGATAAAGACCATAAATGATGCTGACGGTTGGAACAGTGCGTGGCTGAAGCTCTATGCAAAAAAGGACTACGGTACCGGCAGCGAGTATGAGGTTTGGCACTGGCAGGACATAAGGTCGTCAGTGGATGATTCGGGGGATGTATTTGAGAGCGAAATGTTCTGCTCTGATGGTGCTTTCCCTTCAAAAATTGAAGTCTACACAGATTTCGGCAGCGGTATCACACTTCGTAAATGGGAAGGTGAGGTTACGATATATGTCAACGGTGTCAATGTAAAAAAGGAAAATATCAGTTCCAATTCAGGTATTTTCACATCATCAAATGATACCAACACAGTTACCATCGACAGAATATACTATCCTATCCCGCAGAAGATCAATATTTCGACATACGATAAGCAGGTATTGCCGGACGGCGACCCCTTCGGTAAGCTGTATCAGCAGGCAGGAACGGATAAATGTCAGGGTCAGGCATTTGTTACGGCTGTAGATCAGTATAACGTAGTATGGCACAGGAATTTCGGAAGTGTAAGATCCCTTGATTACAGCAAGGTATATACATACGACAGTGCGGAAAACATCACCTCCCCGTCTACGGATAAATGGGAAAAAGGCGGATATGAAACAGGAGACACAGGCATCGGTCAGATGATAACACTTACAAGTACCTCGGGAGTCGATCATCAGAGTCAGTATAAGCTTACGTTCAAAACAGCCAATTTTCTTATACCGACTGTTACCAGAACATTTGACGTATATTTTGTTTTCCGTCATAAGGTAAAGGTAATGATGGGAGACAGTGAGCTTCTTACTGCTGATGATATTTCCGGCAAATGGGTCAATATTGATCCCGTAAAATTCACATCCGTCCCGAAGGGCTATAAGGTCAAGGAACTTACAAAAACCTCCGGCGCAGGAAAGCTCGAAAAAAATGATAACGGAAAGTATCAGTTCACCTTCAGCATAAGCGATGCAGTTCTTTCTGCTGAAACGGAACCAATAAAATATACTGTCTATTTTAACGGCAACGGCGGCACAGGCAATATCAATTTCATGAATATGACATACGACAAAACAACAAGGCTGCCCTCCAACTCTTTCATATACAAAGGAAAGCATTTCGTCGGATGGAATACAAAGGCAAACGGCAAAGGTACAGCATTTGAAAACAGGGTATTTGTAAAGAACCTTACCGAGACCGATGGCGGTTCAGTCACTCTTTATGCACAGTGGGAAGATAATGTTTATGATGTGACGCTGAATTATCCTGACGAGATAATGTCACTCCCGGAGGGACTGAAGCCTTATACTTCACAATCGGTCAAACATGGCGGTGATATTTCCGTCCCTGAGATAATCAAGACGAATTCTGATGACGGACACTATAAATTTGTTTCTTCCGACAGCTCACTCAAAAACATTACATCGGATGCGGAGATAGAGCTGACCTACGAAAAGGGATCTCACAGCTTCGGTGCTCCTGTTGTAACAAAAGCACCCGACTGCACTCATAAGGGAGAGCAGATAAGAATATGTGAGGACTGCGGATATGAGGAAATAACAGAGCTTGAGGAAGTTCATCAGGGACTTGTAGTTACTCCCGAAAAGCTCCCGACCTGCACAGAAGCAGGACATACCGAGACCAAATACTGTGAGACCTGCAAAAAATGGATCGACAAGGGTGAAGAGATACCTGCATCAGGACACAGCTATGATGAGCCTCAGTGGAAATGGAACGATGACTGCACAGCCGCAGAAGCGACCTTTGCCTGCAAAAACTGCGGAGAGATCAGTACCGTAAAGACTGAAAACAGCGATCGGATAACAAAGACCGAGGACGGAGACGATACTGACTATATTGCGACAGTATCCTTTAACGGTCAGGAATTCACAGGAAGATACAGTCACGATAACGCAAATGCAGAAGATAACGCTTCGGTGATCGGATCTGTATTCGGAAACGGCTCGGTAGTTGTAATTATATCTATTTCGGTATTGGCTGTTATTGCAGCTGCTGTTGTTATTGTTATGAAAAAGAGAAAATCAAAACAGGATAGCAGCAATAAGGAAGATTCCGAAAACAAATAATTTTAGTGTAAAATTGGCAAAAGCCTGTGGCGCGGGAGCCAATTATAGCTTACCATCAGAGCGAGTGTAACGAGCGATAACGCGAATTGAGAGCGCAGGCACTGCGCAAATAATACTTATCTGCAGATGTTGTATATTATGTATTTCTGTGATAAAATTGACTAAATAATGTATTATCCGAAAGCACATTACTGTCGGAAAGAAGTGGGTGATTACTTGAATTTATATATATTTCCGAATACAGTAGTTTTTGTCTGTGCACTTATTGGCTTCGGCTACGGAATAAGGAAATTGGTCAGAGGAAAAAAAGCAGTATTTCCCAAGATGGTCACGGGAGCTGTCGGCTGTATCGCACTCGGACGGATGTATCAGCTTGTTAAAATGGCAACCGGCGGAAGGATCGAGGGGGAATTCCAGTTGGGAATTTTAGGAGTTTTAGGATGCATGATGTTTTTCTTCTCTGCGAATTTCGGGCTGATGGACAAAATTGCCGATGACGGCTCAAAGGAACTAAGAAAATATCGTATCGCCGCCTTTGCCGCTCCTGCTCTTTCGCTTACAATATTTCTCACGTCGATCTGCTTTTCGGATATAATACTTCCTATAAAAATTCTGGCAGGTGCAGCAACTGTATTTATTATGCCTGCAAGCTACTTCAATCTGAAGCATTTTCTTTTGCCGGATGTGGATCTCGGCATAATAAAATGTCTTAAAAGCTATAATTTGCTCGTGCTTATCTTTTGTTTTCTCAGTGAAGCTGAAATGATAGCGCTGATATATAAGATTTGGGATCTTGAGTGGCTGATAGCTGCTGCAATGGGTATAGTTATACTTGGAATTGTACCCAGTGTCAAGAAGGGGATGGATAAATGGACATCTTAGCTTACATACTTTTTATCAGTGTTGTAACTCCCCTTCTGCTGTCATTGCTGCTGCTGGACGGTAAATCAAGACTGATATCGGGCTATCTGATAATCGGTATGTTTGTTTCACTGTTTGTTTCAGAGCTGAATACATTGATCCTGAATAGTGTTGACAAGGATATGGTCTATGTTTCAACAACGATAACACCTGTTACAGAGGAAGTATTGAAAGCTTTGCCTGTACTGTTTTATGCCTTTGTTTTTTCAGACAGTATCGAAAAGCTTACTCCGATCTCTTTTTCACTTGGCATTGGCTTTGCTCTTTTTGAAAATATGGTCGTACTTGTTAAGAGCATATCTAATGTAACAATAAGCTGGGCAATCATAAGGGGGCTGTCAACAGCTTTAATGCACGCTATCTGCACCGTGATGATAGGCTATGGAATGAGCTTTGTAAGGAAGCGGAAAAAGTTTTTTTACTGCGGTACTTTTGCTCTTCTGAGTACAGCTATCCTTTATCATGCTATATTCAATATGCTTGTACAGTCCGAATATGATTACATAGGCTTCATTCTGCCCGGACTTACCTATATACCGATACTGGTTTCTATCTATGATAGAAAAAAGAAAGCAATTAACAAATCCACCGCAATTAAAAAAGCAGATACCGGCAGTCCAAAATGAAAACAGTAATTAACCCGAAGAAAATCCGTTTGTAGGATCCCCCTTCGGGTTATTGCATTGATTTTTTAACTATAGGAGATCAATATGAAAAGAAACACAACTTATCGCTTCTTTACTGTCATATTTATGGCAGTAATATTGCTCACGATGATGAGCATAACGGTTTATGCCGAAGCTCCACAGGAACGCAAGCCGGAAGTATCAACATTTGACGAGCTGAGCGGCAAAACCATAAGTATGCTGACAGGTGCGCCTTTCGAGGAGCTTATAAGCTCAAAAGTGCCTGATGTCAAAGAATTTACATATTATTCTACCTCATCTGATATGGCTTTGGCACTTACAAGCGGTAAGACTGATGCCTTTTTACAGAATACGGCTGTCGGAGAGCTGTTTGTAAACAGGAATCCCTCTCTGGCACTGTTCCCGGAACCGCTGAAGAAAGCGGAGTTCGGCATCGCTTTTTCTAAGGGCAGCAAGGAGAGAAGCAAATGGCAGGCAGCTTATGATAAAGTGTGCGCAGGTGTCATTGATGAGCTGTGGGAAAAGTGGACAGGTCTTGACGACAGTGTAAAAAATCTTCCTGTGCAGGACTGGGAAGGAAAAAACGGCACAATAAGAGTTGCCGCCTGTGACAGTCTTGAGCCTATGTCTTATCTGAACGGTGACGGTGAACTAAAGGGAATGGAAATTGAACTTATTCTTATGATGGCGAAGGAGCTGGACTATAAGGTCAGATTTACATCTATGGAGTTTTCCGGCATTCTTGCAGCAGTTGAAAGTGGAAAGGCTGACATGTGCTGCGGTTCTTTGATAATAACAGACCAAAGACGTGAGGTCGTCGATTTCATACCTCATCACGATACTGCATTCATTCTTCTGGTGCGCAGTGCAGAAGCGGAAGAAACTGCGGACTTCTGGGGTTCTCTTTCCGAAAGCTTCAACCGTACCTTTGTTGTTGAAAACAGATGGACTCTTATTCTCACGGGACTTTGTAACACGCTGATAATTGCTGTTGCGTCGGGAATAGCAGGTCTGGTATTGGGCTTCATTCTGACATCACTGAAAAGAAAGAATGACAAGCTGATAAGTGCCTTGATATCCGTGTATAATACCATTGTAGCCGGACTTCCTGCTGTTGTTATTCTCATGCTGCTGTTTTATGTTGTATTCGCTAAAAGCGATATCTCGCCTGTTATTGTTTCGATCATTGGTCTTACTCTGATCTTTGCACCGAAGGCATATTCGATCATTATAAATGCTGTTGATTCCATTGACAAGGGTCAGCTTGAAGCAGCCCTTGCCCTGGGCTATACCGAGAAAAAAGCATACCGCAGGGTAATTCTTCCGCAGGCGAAGAGGATATATTTCCCTCTGCTTCGCAATCAGTTTGTTTTGCTGCTGAAGGAAACCTCTGTTGTCGGATTTATTTCCGCTATGGATCTGACTCACGCAGGAGATGTTATCAGAGGCAGAACACTTGAAGCCTTTTTCCCTCTTATAACTATTGCAATAGTATATTTTATTCTGGTGTGGCTTTTTACCTTTTTGATAAATCAGGGCAACAGGATGCTTGAAAGCGGAAGGAGGTCAGTACAGAAATGAGTCTGTTGGAAATAAAAAATCTTTGCAAGGAATTTGAGGGTGTGACTCCTCTGAAAAATATTGACCTGACTGTAGAACAGGGCGAGGTCATAAGCATAATCGGTCCGTCCGGTACAGGAAAATCGACTCTGCTGCGCTGCATAAACCGGCTTGAAACACCGACTTCCGGTTCGATAATTATTGACGGTGACGATGTCTGCGAAAAAGGAACTGACCTTACTACAGTACGCAAAAAGGTCGGCATGGTCTTTCAGTCCTTCAACCTTTTCGGTCATAAGAGCATAATCGAAAACATCATAATGCCACAGATGGATCTCCTCGGAAAAAGCCGTAATGAAGCTCGCACAGAAGCTCTTTTGCAGCTTCGGCGTGTGGGTCTTGAAGAAAAAGCATATAATATGCCCGATGAACTTTCCGGCGGTCAGAAGCAAAGGGTGGCTATTGCGAGAGCACTTGCAATGCACCCGCAGATAATGCTTTATGATGAGCCGACAAGCGCACTTGATCCTACAATGGTGACTGAGGTTAAAAATGTTATCCGCCATCTTGCTGAGGACGGAATGACGATGCTGGTCGTGACCCACGAGATGCGGCTGGCAAGAGATATTTCCACCCGTGTGTTGTATATGGATCAGGGCGAGATTTACGAGCAGGGTACGCCGGAAGAAATATTCACATCGCCGAAAAGGGAGCTGACGAGGGCATTTGTTCTGAGAATAACAAGCTGGAACTGGGAAACTTCCGAAAACGGGCGTGATTTTATCGCTATGATAGCTTCTCTTGAGGAATTTTGCCGCAGCCGCTTTATGAGCAGGAAAATGATGAATAACTGCGAAATGGTATTTGAGGAGATATATTCAAATTATTTCCTGCCATTGTTTGAAAAGGAAAAGAACAGTAATGCACAGTTTATTCTTGAGGCTCAGGGAGAAAATGAAAAGCTTACTCTTACGGTCATTACCGAGGGTACTGAAACAGACCCATTCTCGGCAGAAATTGACGAAACTGCCGCTTTGATACTAAAAAGCAAAGCAGTTCAAATAAGTACAGCTGAAAAAAACACCGCAGTATTTGAGATAAGAGTTAGCTCGAAAACCATATAACATCACCTCACCGTGTAAGCTGTATCGCCCGTATTCTTTGTCAGATAGCAGATGCACAGACTGCTGTTATCGACAAGATGCCTGTTTCGCTTGAACATACAATCCCTTGTGTATTCCTCGGAAGTCCATACAACTTTATCTGCCGACTGCAAGATCCGATTATACTCTTTTTTGTTATCATCTGACCAATACTTTGTCTGTGTTTTACACGGAAGCACAAGGATTAGATAAATATTCGGGTAAAGCTGCTTTAATTCAAGCACAGTTTGTGCTGCCAGCATATCAAATCCCCAACTGCCGCCTGTTCCGAAGTAGCGATAACCGTTGCTGATCGCTCTGATAACAGTTTCACGCAGCCGAAGCTTAACAGTTTCATATTCGTCAGCCGGTATCCGTCTGTGTCCCGTAAAGCAGCAAGTTTTCTGCATTTGTTCGTCCTTAGTCATATACAAACCACCCGTATTGATTATAGCACAGATACACACTAATAATTATACTGTATTCCGAATAGTTTATGTATATTTATTGCTTTTTCATTTATCCTATTAGTTATAGATACCAACTAACAGGGAGGATTAAGCGATGGATTCAATCGGAAAATATATCAGACAATATCGAACAGAACGAAAAATGCGTCAGGAAGATTTGGCAGAAAAAGCGAACCTAAGCCCGAATTACATCGGAATGATTGAAAGAGGCGAAAAGATTCCCTCGCTTGAAACCCTGATCGACATCCTCAACGCACTCGAAGTGTCTGCAGATATGGTTTTGTGTGATGTCCTGAAAACAGGCTACAAGGTCAAAAGCTCAGTATTCAGCGAAAAGATATCAGCACTTCCGAAAAACGAACAGGAACGGATCTATGATGTGGTTGATACATTGATCAGACACGCACAATAAACACAGTTTCAAGAACATCAAACCAGCAGAAAAGAAAAACAGCTATTCACCGCCGGAACTTTCTCCGGCGGTTTTCTTTCTGAATGCGCCGCCCTGTCTTTCTTAAAAATCGCCGCCCCTGATTTTTCAAAAATTCCGCATATTTGTTTTTTTATACTTGCAAGTTACTATTTCAAACTTGCATACACAACATTTTCTTTTCTGTTGGTAATTAGTTAAAATGGGTAGTTAACATTCCCCTGTCATGGTGACACCCGCCCCCTGTCTCGTCGAAGCTGACTTCGCTTTGAGGTTTTACTGCAAGCAGCAAAACCTCCGGTCGCTCCGTCGCTTCTCCTCTCCCCAAAAAGTCTTGCAACTTTTCGGGGCCCCGTTTTAGGCATAGTTGCCCCTTGGTATAAATATCAACTTTTTCGTATCTTTACGCAGGCACTTTAAGCCGATAGAGAAGCGTACTCGTGCCGCCGCTTTCACGGTAACGCTGCTCTGTTTCGATAAGCTTCGCCTTGCGTAAGTCGCCGAGAGCCCTGCGGACGGTTGATTCCGAAAGCTTCAGTTCTCTTGCGATAGTTGGTATTGCCGGATAGCATTCATGCTGCCTGTTCGCCCTGTTCCAAAGGTAAATGTAAACTGACACAGCTCGGTGCGATAAGTCCATGTCATATATAAAGCTCAATTTGCTCATGTGCTGTCACCTCCGTTCTCGTCTGCGTTTTTCGGAGTCAGCCTGAGACCGGCGTTCTCCTTCATGTCCTCAAACGGCTCGTTCTCGCCGCTGCTCTTTAGGCAAGTTTTCTCCATTACGCCAAGCCTGCGGAGTGAAGGGAATGTGCTTGTATGTCCGGACTACCTCTGATTTGGTCGCCCAACGAGCCGTACCATGCTGACCGTTTCCAACCGTTTTGTCCTTTATGTTCAGAGAATAATTCTGACTGTAGATGCTGATCCCTCCGAGGATTGCCAGCATAAGTCCTCCGACAATTATCAGGATTGCTGTGCCTGACATTGCTCTGCACCTCCGTTTCTCATGAGAAGATCCTCATTCCAATCTTTATTAAACGGAATGAGGATCTGTGTATTTATTTCGGGATGGATTTCATTCAGCTTGTCGCTGATCCTTTTGTTTGCCTGCTGTCCGGCTTCATCGTTATCAAAGCAAAGATAAACATTCTTTATCTGCGGATTGTTTTTCAGACACTCCAACAACACCCTGTCCGATATGGAACAAGCTGCCGCATAGCTGTGCTGCTGCCAATTCTGCTGACTGTGCATTGATATAAACGAGAGCATATCTATCGGAGCCTCGAATAAAAACAGATGACTGCTTGTGCCGTTCCAATGAAAACTGTATTCCGGCTTGCTGCTTGGAATGTTGTGCTTGAAGGGCTTTCCTGTAATTGTCCCACGCTCATGGGCGTGCTGTGCTGTGCCGCTTTGATCGTAGCCTACGAACACAGCGTTATGATGTCCTTTCGATTCATACAGCATTTTCTGCTTGACAAATTCCTGCACAACACCCTTGTCCAGCCCTCTTGTGAAAAGTAAATAAGCAAATAATCTTCTCATATTGTCATTCTTTGCAGGCAGTTCAAAGGGCTGCTTTGGCTTGTGCGGAGTATAACTGCTGTGAGAGATTTCTGTTCCGGCATTACTTCCGAGGAGCATCTGCACAGCGTCACCGTAGCCCTTGTGATAATATCTGCGGACAAAATCAATTCTGTCGCCGCCCTTTTGCTCGTACTGATGAAACCAAAGGTTGCCTCTGATCGTCACCTTCTGACCGCCGTCCATCCACACATATTCCGATCCCATTTTCTTGACTTCCTCGCCCTGAGCAGTAAGGAATTCGGCAAGATCAGTCGTGCGAGCCTGTTCCTTTTCTGCCTGTGAAAACTTAATGAATTTTGACATTTAATATCACCTCTACTTTAATCCTTGTGCCTGTTTCTTTTCCTGAATCTTCCGATACAGCTTTCGGTCTGTTTTGTTTTCGGCTTCGATCTTACGGTCGTCTATCCTGTTCTGCAGCATTCTTCCGAGGTATCGGAGCAGACGAACTGTACCGATAGCCGCATAATAATTGCACTCTGCATCATTACTGTTCTCATTTTCATTATCAGAAAATTTTGTATTATCGGATGCTATTTCTTCTTTATCATCTCCGTATCCATCCTCGTCCTGCTCATTTTCTTCTGCCGGCACTTCATCATCATTCTGCGGAATAGGAAGCGGTATTTCCTCGTCAGGCTCACGATGTATTTCCTGTCCTTCGTCACCAGTATCTGCTGTTTCACCGCCGTAGCTGTGCTGAGAAATTTTCAGAGCCTCCGCTATAATTGCATTTTTCAGAGGCTTGAATTCCTTGTTATCTACCAGCGGAATCCTCGGCGGCAGCTCGTCAGAATATACTTTTATTGCCGTTTCTTTCTGCTGATACCACAGATCATATAGCCCCATTATCTGCTCATTTTCCGACAGCCTTATCATAATTGCATCCACTATCGCCTTGACTTCGGGCTTGAGATAGCCGTAAACCTTTTTGCCTTTTGTCCTTTGCAGCTTATCCGCAAGCTGCAAAAGCATAGCCTGTATCTGCGGATCGACTGCCTGTTCTGTATTGATCTTCTCTACAATATCGGCAATATATTTTTTCCCATCAGTGCGAAGTCTGTCACGATACTCTGTCTGCTTTTCATAAGTGCAGTATTGATCCTGCATAAATATATCGTTTGCGAATGCAGACCGTAATTTTTCTACGCCTTGCTTTGATAGATAACCCTCGTTTTCAACCTTTGAGTAGACCATCATATGTACATGAGGATGTGTTGTTTCGTTATGAAATGCCGCATACCAGCGAAGATGTGTCATAGGTATTTTGAAGTTTTTTGACAATTCTGCAGTCTGGGTACGAAGCATCGTTCGCCACCGGTCGCCTGTATTGAAGCCTAAACGCTCGGCATCTTCACGCTTCAAAGACAGTATTATTGTCCAGATGTTTCCCTGATGATGATTCATTTCATTGACAACTGCCGAGAGATTGACCGCTACTCCTTCATCCGTAAACAGACCATGAGATCCGATCCTTTCAGCACGGGGACGCAAGGCAATGTATTTTGCATAGCCCTCCCTGCCAAGTGCATCCGATGCGTTTTCCTCTATCGAGCGAGATATAAATTCAGAAGCCGTACCTATTGTTTTGTTTTTTACATAGTCCTCGTATTCCAGCATTTGTTTGCTGTCGGGAAAATCACGCAGAATATCCTTGATCAGTTTTTTCTGTTTGAGAGTAGCCGGATTGTTCTTCTGAGACTCATCAATCTTTTCTACACCCTCACGAGTAGCAATATACCTTGCATAGTTCCCCGATTTTGTTTTATTACCGGGCTTAAAGTACCCGAATTTTGTTACAAGCTTTGCCATTCAGCTTATCCTTTCTGCCACTTGTAGGCATCGTCAAAGGTCAGCGTTCCGTTATGCTTTCGCACTTCTTTTATGCATTCACCCCTTAATCTTTCGAGGAAAATATCATCAATATTGTGCGTTGCGGCAATAATATTCATGGTCATTGCCAGCTCAACTGCCAGCTTAAAAATCATTCCGCTTATTCTTTTGTTGCTCTGATCAACGATTGATTTGATTGTTGAGCTGACTACATTCGGGATATACTGCTCATTTTTATTTGCAGAAATAAAGCCGGAATAAAATATTACAGCCTTTTCTATGAACTCACTTTTACTGACGCAGTCATCTTTCTTGTACTCTTGCTCGACAAGCTCCAGCGTTGAATTTTTGATCCATAGTGCAAACTTTCTCTTTGGTTCTTTTTTAATATCAGATTCGCTCATTTTTATAAAACCTCCATTATTTCGGTGTAACCCATAACGGCGACACCCACTTTTTTGGCTTGTTAATCGTGTTTTTTCTTTTTGCAGCTCGAAAGCCGACACCCAACTCCGAAAATTGACTCCTTGCGGACAAATTCGGAAACCTGCATTGGCAGTCGGCTCTGCCGGCTGCTGTGTCTTTGGCACGGGGCTTTTTTGACCCCGTGCCTTTCCCTGCTTATAAATCTACCCTCCCGAAACCGCCCGCATTGCCCTCTTATACCGTCAATTTATGGCAATTATTCAGTATTCATCGGCTTTTTGCACAAACCGCAGAAAACGGCTCACACGGGCTCGTTAGTCTGTGGTGGGGTATTTTCCCGACTTTTTGCTGAAAATCGCACACGGGGCGGACACGGCTCTCACAGGGCGGTTCAGGCTTTGCTTACTGTTTTGCCGTTCAGCTTTTCAAAATTGCACTCGGTATAGGATAGTTCCTGTTCTCGCACTTCCTTGTCCAGAATGTCAAATAACTCCTGTTCCAGATTCAGCGCAGCATAGCGAAATGGCTCTGCGATGCTGTCATAACAGATCCATTCTTTACTGTCGGGCTTGTCCTTAACGAGAATGTCACATCCGAATGTCATTCCTGTCGGTGTGGGATACAGAACGGCATTGATCTTCACGCAGCCGATCTTCAAAGAAGCGTACAGTTTTTCGTGCTTGTCCTTCGTCTTGCTGTTCAGAAGAGCTTTCGCCTCGCCTGCGGTCATGTAGCGTTTGTATTTATAATTTCTGCCGAGCTGTCGTTTCAGTTTTCTTCTCTCATTCGTAGCTGCCCTCACTGAATGGGGATGAAAAAATTCTCATCATCCAATTCTTCATCATCTTCCTCCTGATCTTCATAGTCTTCAGCATACATTTCATCACTGATATCCTCGTCATCATCTTCCTCGATATTTATTTCTGCGATATCGAAATCGAACAGCCCCATTTGCTCATAGCCTATCGAGTTTATCAGGCGGTCGCTTATCGTATCTGCATATCGTGAAACGCTCTGCCTGATAGCATCCTTAAGCACGGACATATCAAGCCGGCAACTGCGGTAGCCCTCACTGACGGTCTGAACATAGCCTTTGGAGGGCACTCCGAAGCTCTGACGAAGATTCATGATATAGACCATGCCGCTTATGGTTTTCCCGTTATTCATCTCAACAGGAATTACCTGTTTGAAATAGTTGGACGGAAAGCCTTCATATCTGTCGAGTGATTTTTCATCATTTGGCTGCAATTCCCATACGGCAACCGGAACTGCGCTGCCCTTGCTCGGAGCTATGGTAGCGAACGCACAGTCGCTGCGCCCCTTGAATTGAAGCTCGTGATCCTTTACTATGCCTGTCCCTATGAGCCTTGCTGTCGGGCATCTGAATTTCATCTGATACAAATTGAGATTGCTGCCGTAGGCAACATAGAGTCTTTTTTCTTTCATTATTTTTGCTCCTTTACATTCTCATAGAATTGCCCGAACCGGATCCATCCTGTATTTCCGATTCGGGCTGCTCTGAATTTTCTGTTGTTTCGCTGTTATCATGCGGCTGCTGTTCGATACTGCGAAGAGCTGCCAGCCGTTCCTTCTGCCTTTCAGCCTGTGCAGGATCCTTCCATGCGATATTTCCGTCAAGATTTTTA
>CACWRT010000037.1 GCA_902763365.1 uncultured Ruminococcus sp. | reverse complement strand
AATAGTATATATTATAGAGAATAAAGCAGAAAAAACTTTTTGTTTTTGAAACTCCCTATTTCCCCTACCCCCCAAGTGAAGCAGCATTTGTGACTAAGTCAGTTTAATTAACTTCTAATTCCTAACTCCTAATTATAATGATTCCACTTAAAAAAAGTTTCTCCCCGAAGGAATGTATCCCTCGGGGAGAATTTTTGTCCGGATAGGTAAAATCAATACCAGTTTGTAAGATTATAGTAAAGCTCCTCATAGCGTCTTGCGGATCTTGCCCAGGAATAATCCATTCTCATACCCCTTGCTGCGATCTCGTTCCAACGATCACGCTGTGTGAAGTAAACAGTCTTTGCATAGTTGATAGCGTTGAGCATTTCTTCTGCATTATAATTTGCAAAAGTAAAGCCTGTACCGGTATTATCATACCAGTTATAGGGCTGTACCGTATCACGAAGACCGCCTGTTTCTCTAACTATAGGAACAGTACCGTATCTGAGAGCAATGAGCTGAGTCAGACCGCAGGGCTCAAAACGTGACGGCATAAGCATCGCGTCAGCGGCAGCATAAAGCTTATGGGCTCTGTTGTCGGAATAGAATATGTTAGCAGATACTCTTTCGGGATACTTATACTGGTAATACTTGAATGTATTTTCATACTGCTGATCGCCTGTTCCGAGAACAACAAACTGGGTGTGCTCGTCAGTGATCCTCTCGATAGCATAATTAACCAGGTCAAGACCCTTCTGGTCGGTAAGTCTTGATATAATAGCGATCATAAACTTATTGTCGTCAACAGGCAGACCAAGCTCCTGCTGAAGACCGCGTTTATTCATTACTTTCTTATCGCCGATTGACTGAGCAGTATAATGCTCGAAAATTTGTATATCATGCTCCGGATTGTAAACGTTATAATCAATTCCGTTTACTATACCGCAGAGAGCATAATTCTTGTGACGCATAAGACCGTCAAGTCCTTCGCCATAATACGGCATCTGTATTTCTCCCGCATAGGTGTCACTTACTGTGGTTACATAGTCAGAGAAAACAATACCCGCCTTGAGCATATTACCGTCCTTAAAGTATTCCATGTTCTGAGAGGAGAATACATACTCAGGGAAACCTGTCAGATAGCGGAATGTCTTGAGATCCCATATACCCTGGAATTTCAGGTTATGGATAGTCATAATCGTCTTGATCCCCCAGAAGAATCCGTTATCCTTGAATAAGGTTCTGAGAAATACGGGTACAAGAGCTGCCTGCCAGTCATGACAGTGGATTATGTCAGGCTTGAAATCAATAACGGGAAGTATGGCAAGCGCTGCTTTGCTGAAATATGTAAATTTCTCTATATCCCACTTTATCTCACCATACGGAGAATCTCCGCCGAAATAGCCTTCATTATCAATGAAATAGTACTTGATACCCTCAAATTCATACATCATTATGCCGACATATTTATGCTCCTGTATATGACCGAGATCCATATAAAAGCTTGTAATGTACTGGAAATGCTGTCTGTATTCCCACGGAATACACATATATTTCGGTACAACGACTCTTACGTCGAATTCATCCTTATTGATCATTTTCGGAAGCGCGCCAACAACGTCAGCAAGTCCGCCTGTCTTTACGAAAGGATAACATTCGGAAGCAACAAATAATACTCTTCTCATATTTTTCCTCCTGATCTGTTATTAAAGTAGGTCGTGTCTTATAACACGTTAACACCACTTTTATTATAATCCATTTTACGGAAATATTCAATACATATTTTTTGTTTTTTATCGGATTTTTGTTGAAATTATTATCCCGATTGTGTTATAATACCTTATGTGCCCGAAGGTACGCATAAATGGAAGAAGCCCCCATTTGCATGGGAGCTATACTCTGTATCGAAAGTTTCAGCATTTCTCGCGTCCGAGGAGCTTATCAACAGACACCTCCAGAATATCGGCAAGGGCAACAAGCTCAATATCTGTCACATATCTGACCTGTCCTTCCAGTTTGGACAGACCGGAAGCATTCATGTCCACACCTCTGACCTGAAGCTGTGCAAGAAGCTCTTTTTGTTTCATACCTTTTCTCTTGCGGATTTCCTCAACTCTGACGCCGATCATGTTCCGATTCCCGAGTGCTTGCTTACGCAATCTCATCAATTACACCTCACTAACTATTTATCACCTATAAAATTATAAAATATGACCCAAAAAATAACAAGTGCCAATATGCAAAAAAATACATGTTGAAACTTATACATATTATGCACAACTGTTAGTTTTTTGAACAATTTTATTCCTTAAAAATTGTTTATTTTTTATTGCACTATGTATCTTTTGTACAAAATCAATAATAATAATTCCACATCAAAAATCTTATTTTTCCATTTTATGCGAAAAATAGTATGAATATTTTATGAATTAAATGTAAATTTTTTATAGTCTTTTCGATAATATTTTTTTAGAATTATTAATTGGAATTATTTATTTTTAAATTCGTTTAAGTCATTAAACACGATAGTTTCTATTTTTGCTGCTATGTTATGATCAATTTGATATAATCATTCAAGTATTAACAGCACAAAACAACTCTGTTGAACATTGTCAGAATTACTGTGAAAGGAACAGATTATGATAAAAAACATACTTTTTGATATGGACGGCACACTGCTGCCGATGGATCAGGATGAATTTACCGATACTTATATGAACATTCTTGCCGGAACGTTTTACTCTCTCGGCTATGAACCTAAAAAGCTATGCAAAACCGTTTGGGACAGCTTTGTAGTTATGCTGCGTAACAATTCAGACAAGACCAATGAACAGGTCTTTTTTGAAGAATTTAAAAAAGTCTACGGAGATGAAACAGAAAAGCTTCACCCCCTTTTTGATTCATTTTACTGTAATGAGTTTCAGGCAGTGAAAAAAGTCTGCGGAAAAGACGAAAACGCCATACGAGCTGTACAGATTTTCAAAAAAGCGGGATTTAACCTCATAGTAGCAACACTTCCGGCATTTCCCCGTGAAGCGATATACAGCCGTATCCGTTGGGCAGGTCTTTCTCCGGATGACTTTTCATACATTACAACTTACGAAAATTCAAGAAGAAGCAAGCCCTCTCCGCTGTATTACACTGAAATAACAGAAAAACTGTCGCTTGATCCCCGGGAATGTCTGATGGTCGGCAACAATGTTGATGAAGATATGATAGCGGAAAGTATCGGTATGAAGTGCTTCCTTGTACCTTCCTGTCTTATAAACGAAAAAAACAAGGATATATCTGTTTATCCCAAGGGAGATTTTAATGATCTTATAGAATATGTAAAAAATATAGCGCCCGATCATTTTTCGTGATACGGGCGTTATTTTTTTGGTACGAAACGTAAAAGCTTAATCAATCAACTCTTAAATCTATTATCTTTGATTTTGTAAGTCCGTTTTTATCTGTAACTATAACTTTTATGTCATAGATCCCTGCACCGGCAGGTTTGAAAACAGCTTTAGTATTTGTTGTCTTGGCTTCACCCAAGGTTTTCCATACTTCACCGTTTTCTTTTTTGTACATATATGTATATTTATATTCACTGCTGCCTGACGCCTTTCCGTTAATAGTTACCTTCTGACCAACTTTGGCATTTTTAGCACTTATGGCAGAATTGTTTTTGAGATCTACCGATCTTGTTTTAAAAGTTTTTTCTGTCTGATTTCCCAGTGAATCCTTTACTATTACCTTTACATCAAAAACTGCTGCTGAGGTGGGCTTAAAGCTTTTTGATGTTTCTGAAACAAACTTGTTTTCGCCAAGATAGTTCCATACAGAATTAGCAGTTCTCTTATACATATATTTATATGTATAAGGAGCTTTTCCTCCGCTTGCTTTACCGTAGATCTTTACTGAGTTTCCGACAAGAACAGCAGAAGTTACTGTTGCATTATTAATAAGGTCAGCTGTTACCGTTATCTTACAGGAAGCTGTTTTTCCGTTATTTGTTTTTGCGGTTATTGTGGCAGTACCTGCCGCTTTGGCTGTAACCTTGCCGTTTGATACCGCAGCGACCGATGTATTGCTTGACGTCCAGGTTACGGTTTTGTTTACTGCATTTGCGGGAGCTATGGTTGGCGTCAGGGTAAGTGTGCCGCCCTTTTTAAGTGTTGCTGAGGTCTTATTGAGCTTTATGCTTGTTACGGCAACTGTCTGTTCTTTAACAGGGGTTGTTTTAACATAGAATTTATATGGTGTGGCTGTCGGATAATTAGTGAAGCTTTCTTTTATACAGATATAATATGTGCCCTTTTTAAGATCACCATATGAAGCAACAGTCATATCCCCCTGATCTGTAAGTGTATTATTCAAAACATTATTGCTTGCGTCCGAAACATTGAAATTCCAACTACAGCTGCTGTTATTAGCAACGTATAATTTCACATTTGATGTTTCTGTCAAAGTAAACTTAAAATAGTCCTGATCATTATCTGACATTGTTGTGCCGTTGTAGTTGATATTTGACTTAATTACATCTGCCTGGCTTTTTATGTCATTCAATTCAGTTTCCCAATTATCTGCATACTGAATATTGAGACGGCTTTTAACCTGATAATAATTATTGCTGCTGTGTCCGGCAGTGAGCTCAACCGTATATTCTCCTTTAGCAAGGGGGATCTTACCGGTTTTTCCCGTAGTGTCTGTTGATTTCACTCCAAATATGGTACTTATGATACCGTTTTCTAAATTATTTCCTGTTCCGCTATATATTGTCTGTGTCCAGCTTGTTCCTTTTATGTATTCAAGCTTAGGATCAATATATCCGTTCTTTTCCATAGTAAAATGTACTAAAATTTTGTCAAAGCTTTGAAGAGGTCCACTTCCATAGTATTCACCATTGCCGTCGTATTCAGCACTATATGTAGTAAGTGCCTCTGCCGTTATTCCTGTCCTCACTTCTGTCACATTCGGAAGAAATGCAAAACCTCCGCAAAGTATTGCTGCTGCCAATGCCGCCGAACTGATCTTACCGATAATTTTCTTTTTCATAGTATATTACCTCCGTTTTTTATTATGAAAGATTTTCCTTTCTGTTATAAAGGACAATCGCAAGATATAAGCGGTTCATTTTTTTAAAATTTTTTAGATTTTTTTCAAAAAAATTTCAAGCCCCGATTTTTTCAGAGCTTGAAAACTTTTTTATAGTACAGTTTAAAACGCCGCTACTTTACATTAAAATAATGGTAGTTGACCTGCGTATCCGTATTATCGCTGTCGAATAATCCTTCACACATTGGAAATACGAATGCCGCGCCAAAGATCATTACAATTGCAAGTATAATGGAAATGATGTTTTCCCCGATTTTTTTCATGATAATTACCTCCGTTTATCTATATTAAAGAACTCTGTATTTTATTATGATCTGATCTGCGATCATTGCGTCCCTCTGTATATATAGACTCATCAGACAAAACAAAAGTTCAAAAATCATGAAAAAAAATCAGAATTATCTTATACGCCATATTTCAAACAGCTTTACTTTACAATTGCTGTATAAAGCTTAGTAACATTCTTGCCCGTACTGTCTTTAACGATAATACGGATATCATAGGTTCCTGTTGCGGTAGGTCTGAATCTTGCCGATGCTGTAGATGTGAACTTCTCACCGAGAAGCTTCCAGTTGGTGTTTGCGCTGCGCTTGAAGTAAAAAGCATATGTAAACGGACCCTTTCCGCCAACAGCTTTTCCTATCATCGGTATAGCTGTTCCGAGATTTATTTTTTCTCTGCCAACTACTGAAACATTTGTAAGCTCGAGAGTTTTTACAGCTGTAACACTAAAAAGCTTCTCCGTTTCGTTTCCGCTGCTGTCCCTGACTATAACTTTTATATCAAAATCAGCTTCTGCCGTTGGCGCAAATGCTACACTTGCATTAGTACCAAATTCTGTTCCGAGGATTTTCCAAGTATTGTTGCTGCTTCTCTTATAATAATAAGCGTATTTATAATCACCTGATCCTCCGTTTGCACTGGCTGAAATACGCACCTTATCCCCTACCTGAACAATATCACTGTTTATGACCGATGTATTATTAAGCGGCGCTGTCATATTTTCAAAGGGAATACTATTCTCATTTGCATAAGTCTCGGCGCGTGAGCCTGTTTTTCCGTAAATTGTCAGATCGGGACAGTTATAGAAACATCCGCTGCCTATACTTGTCACGCTTTCGGGAATGTACGCTTTTTTCAGCGCAGT
Source organism: uncultured Ruminococcus sp. (assembly GCA_902763365.1). Classification (GTDB taxonomy): domain Bacteria; phylum Bacillota; class Clostridia; order Oscillospirales; family Acutalibacteraceae; genus UBA1213. The sequence continues at coordinate 16,411 of CACWRT010000037.1, read as the reverse complement.
ACAATTATTAAAGGAATTATTGCCTATTCCTGTCATACCATCAGGTAATACTATCTCTGAAAGTGAAGTACAGCTTGTAAATGCAGATTCGCTTATTGCTTTCAGATTTTTCGGAAGCTTTATCTGCGAAAGAGAGGTACAGCGTACAAAAATACTGCTGCCTGTTTCCGTTAATGTAGATGGCAGAAAAACACTTTTAAGCGAGCTGCATGAAATAAACGCGCCTGACCCTATTTTTGTAACACCTTCGGGGACAGTAACGCTTTCTATAGCATGACAGCCGTTCAGGACATTAGCCGCAAGTTCTGTGAGTCCGGCTGAAAGTCTTATTTTTACAAGACCTTCGCAGCCCGAGAAAGCGCTTGCGCCTATTGTTTTAACACTGTCGGGAACATTGATCTCCGTAACTTCCGTACAGCCGTAAAAAGCTTCCGCAGCGATCTCCTGTGTGCCATCGGAAATACTTACAATTCCCTGCTTGCCGGCAGGGCAGATAACAAGTCTTGCTTTGCCGGTATTATACAGGATACCATCGTTTGAAGCGTAGATCTTGTTACCACTGTCTGTGTTTATAGCAGTAAGACTTTTACATCTTGAAAATGATGTATCGGCTATACTTTCAACACCGGACGGAATGTTTACTCCTGCAAGCGCTGTGCATAAAGTAAAGGCATTTCCTTCAATATCGGTTATGGTATCGGGAATTGTGACAGACTTCAATGTACTGTTATTCAAAAAAGCGAATCTGCCTATATTAGTAACTGCTTTTCCGTCTATCTGAGATGGTATAGAAAGGCTTGAAGCACTGCCCTTGTATTTTGAAACTGTAACAGTACCTTTGTCGTTTATATTGTACTCAAAATCACCGTATGTCTGTGCGGCGCTTACGGTCATTCCGATATCATTATTTACAAAAGGCAAGGATACGGCTGTACATCCTATGACCGCTGCGCAAAGTACTGCCGAAAAAATTTTTTTGAATGTTCGTTTTTCATTAGTCATTTTAAAGTCCTCCATAATAATATCTTTTACTGACAGGATGCAATCATTTCCCGAACCTCATTAAGAGAGGGTAAAACTGCATCTGTATATAACTGTGAATCCTCTTCCGTCGGCTGAACCAGATCGGGTACCATTATAACATAAGCTCCTGATGCACGCGCTGCGCGAATACCGTTCATGCTGTCCTCAATTACAGCGCAGTCTTCTATTTTAATTCCGAGCTTTTCCGCTGCCAACAAAAATATATCAGGCTCAGGTTTACTCTTTGTTACCATATCTCCCCCGATTATTACATTGAAATAACCGTCAAGTTCTGCCGCAGTCAGTTCACGTATCACCATTTCTGTTCTTGTCGATGACGCAAGCGCAACGGGCATTCCGTCATTTTTCAGTTTTTCAAGGATCTCGGCTGCGCCATCTTTTACGGGCAGAAGCCCGCCCTGAGCCTTCCCGGCAAAACGGGTGGTTGCCTCCTTCCAGAACTCTGCAAGGGGAAAATCATCACCATAGGCACTGCGGTATCTCTCGTGAGTTTTTTCGGTATTCAGACCGATACAGCTGAGAACGACCTCTTCAATATTATCCGCGCCGAATATCTCAGCTGCTTCCCTGCAGCACTGCATATAAAGTCTTTCGGAGTCAAAAATAACTCCGTCCATATCAAATATTATTGCGCCGAATTTTTTCATATCACATTTCATTCCTCTTTTTCTCTTCTATAAGACGGTTTACTTCATTCAAGAGCGCTTTTTTATCGTTTTGTATTTTTCCTTCTATAACTCTGTCCAGCATTTCCTTGAGCCAATAGCCTATTTCTCTTCCCTGACTTACCCCCAAATCCATCAGATCGCTGCCTGTAAGCTTTAATGTTTTGATATTGAACTCGCTGCCGTCAGCCGTAAGTTCCGTAAACATTTTTTCAAGCTCGTCAATATATTTCAGTTTATCGGGAACAGTTACTGGATTCTGACCTTTTGCATCTGCTCTTTTCAGGTCTAAAAGAGGAAGGAAGTTTTCTGCACCCGTCTTTGCTATCAGTCTTCTGACATATTTTGCTTCAAGCTTCGGACGCTGATCGTGATATCTTATAAGCGTTGATGCTTTATTTATAGTATCATTGTCAAAGTGAAGCCTTCTGAGTATTTTTCCCGCCATTTTTGCGCCGACCTCGGGATGACCGTGAAAATGCCCCGTACCCCTTTCATCCACTGTAAAGCAGCGCGGTTTTGCTATATCATGCAAAAGCGCAGAAAGACGCATGATCCTGCCATGGGGAGAGTTTACGATAACATATACGGTATGAGTCCATACATCAAAGCTGTGATGAGGATTTCTCTGTTCCAGTCCTACCATGGGCAGAATCTCAGGTATAAATACACCTAAAACATCTGTATAATCCAAAAGTATCTGCTCCGCATACTCGCCGTCAAGTATCTGTACAAGTTCGGCTGCAATGCGTTCAACTGAAATATTTTTCAGAAGCCTTGCATTGCGTCTGAGGGCAGCTTTTGTATTTTCTTCTATCTCAAAGCCAAGCTTTGATGCAAAGCGCAAAGCCCTCATTATCCTGAGCGCATCCTCGCTGAACCTCTTATCGGGATCTCCCACACAGCGTATGATCTTGTTTTCGATATCTTCTGTTCCGTTAAAATAATCGCAAAGACCGTCAAAACTATTATATGCCATAGCATTGACTGTAAAATCACGTCTGGACAGATCCTCTTTAAGTGAAGTAATGAATTCAACGCTTTCGGGACGGCGGTTGTCTTTATACTCCCCCTCAGAGCGGAATGTAGTTATCTCATATAATTCCCCGTCCACTTTAACAGTGACCGTACCGTGTTTAAGTCCGCTTTCTATTATATTGTGGGTATCCAGAGAAGCAAGTATCTCTTCGGGTCTTGCACTGGTACAGATGTCCCAGTCATGAGGAGTCTTACCCATGATACTGTCACGAACGCATCCGCCCACAGCATAGGCCTTATAGCCTGATGACGTCAGTTTTTCTATTATTTTTTCCACATCGGAAGGAACCGCTATTTTCATTGAATTCTCCTTGTACTCTCATTTATCTTTTTCATAAAGAGATATGGCTGTTATTTGCAAAAAAGGGGTGTAAACACTTTTTACACCCCTAATACTATATATCCTATTAATAACCGGCAGTTTACTGAGCTATTGACTCGGCTGCTGAGCTTTCTGTTGCTGCTTCGGATGTTTCTGCACTGCTTTCAGCTGTCTGTGCGGACTCCTCAGTACTTTCCTCAGCGGAAGACTCCTGAGCTGCGCTTTCATCTGTTGATTCAGCGGAAGAAACTGCTGCATCGGATGCTTCAGCACTTGACTCAGCTGCGGAAACCTCTGCGGATGACTCGGTGCTTGCAGCAGCGGAACTTTCCTGTGTACTTGTCTGAGAAGCAGTACTGTCAGTGCTTGTCTGAGCCGACTCTTCTGTTGATGACTGAACTGTGCTTGCCTCAGCAGAAGTCTCTGTTTCCGTACTTGTTTCAGTTGCTGATGTTTCGGAACTTAAAGCAGCATTTGTGCCTGTTTCCTTTTTATCTCCGCCAAAAAATGCGATAGCATTAAGTACAATAACAAGAATGAAGAAAAGGATAGCACAATATTTTGTGATCTTTGCAAAAATTGCATCAGCAGTACGCGCCTTACCTCTTGAAAGGAATGAATCGGCACCGCCTGTTACCGTACCAAGACCTGCCTGATGTCCCTCCTGCAAAATGATCAGAATGATCATGATAATTGATAAAACAAGAACCACTGCACCTACTACGATTTCCCAAACGCCCATTATATAATATCCTCCAATCGAATTTGCTTAACATACCTATATATATTAACATATCTGTTTACTAAAATCAAGATATTTCAGCAAACTTTTTTATAAACATTCCTTTTTGTCCGTTTCCGACAATAAATATGGGGAAAAAGCTCAGAGCTCAGAGCTCAGGGCTCAGGGCTCAGAGCTCTGAGCTTTGAATGAATCATTTCTTTCTACCTCTCCCACAGCTTCCGGCATAATACTTGTTTTTAGGAAGCTTCACTAACATTAGCAACAACACCTGAAAATCAATAATTATTCATTATTCATTGTTCATTATTAATTATTCAAAGCTGATCTGGTCGGATGCCGGTTTTTTTGGAAGCTGTCCCATATTCGGGAGTGTCTTGCTTCTGTATCTTTCGGGATCGGACATAGTTCCTTCTGTAAGTACCTTTGCGGAAAGGACTCTGTGACCTTTTTTCTGTCTCATGACCGCAACACCCTGAGAGTTTCTGGTATTTTTTGCATTGATCTCTCCCGCACGGAACACCAGTGCCCTGCCCGAAGAAGAAACCAACACAATATCTGTATCATCATCGGGAACATAGCATATAGATGCCAACGGTTCTTTTTCGCAATAAGCATTTGCAAGCTTTTTTCGGTTTGTCTTTGTAGCATAGGATGAAAGGGGTACTTTTGCAGCCTTGCCGCTTTCAAATACAAACAAGACATAACCGCTGTAATCCTTTGTCGGAATCATATAGACAGCGTTTTCTCCGTCATCAAACCCAAGCTTTGACGGGATATATTCACCAAGCACACTTGTTTTTGTATCCGCAAAATCTCCGCCCTTTGCTTTATATGCCTGAGCCTTGTCGGAAAAGAAAATTATATCGGTATTATTTGTGGTTTCAAAATGCTCGGTTATTTCGTCTCCGTCTTTTAGTTTATGTTCACCGCTCATTCTCAGGGACTGAGGAGTTATCTTCTTGAAGTACCCCTCTTTGGAGAAGAACATATTCACAGGATAATCGGGTACATCTTCGGTAATTTCCTCATCCTCTATATCCTCTGCATATATGATCATACTTCTTCTGGGCTGACCGTATTTTTCTGCGATCTCGCTGAGTTCACGAATAATGATATTTTTTATCTTACGGCTGCTGCCCAGTATGGATTCAAGCTCGGCAATATCCTTTTCAAGCTGAGAAATATCCTCGGTACGTTTAAGAATATATTCCCTGTTCAGGTGTCTGAGCTTTATTTCCGCAACATATTCTGCCTGTACTTCGTCTATACCGAAGCCTTCCATAAGGTTCGGCACTACCATTGCTTCTTCTTCCGTATGGCGGATTATTCTTATAGCCTTATCTATATCAAGCAAAATTTTTGATAGACCCTGCAAAAGATGAAGCCTGTCCTGTTTTTTATGAAGATCAAAGTATGTTCTTCTTTTTACACATTCGATACGGAAAGCCGACCATTCATTAAGCAGATCTTTTACTCCCAGTACCATAGGAGTACCGCCGATAAGAACATTGAAATTACAGGAAAAGCTGTCCTCAAGAGGAGTCATCTTATAAAGCTTGTTCATAAGCTTTTCGGCATTGACGCCTCTTTTAAGGTCAATGGTTATTTTCAGACCGTCAATACCTGTTTCGTCACGAATGTCGGAAATTTCTTTGATTTTGCCGCCTTTGACAAGGTCGATAACTTTTTCAATTATTGCTTCGCTTGTTGTAGTCTGAGAGATAGAAAGAATATCAATACAGTTCTGAGTCTTATCATATACATACCTTCCTCTGAGTTTAATACTGCCCCTGCCTGTTTCATAAACAGTCTGCATTACTTTCTTGTCATATATTATCTGAGCGCCGCCTGTAAAGTCAGGCGCGACAAGTGTTGACATTATATCGTGATCAGGATTTCTGAGAAGCTCAATAGTTGTCCTGCATATTTCAGCCAGGTTAAAGGAGCATATCGAGCTTGCCATGCCTACTGCGATACCTGTATTTGCATTCACAAGCACCGACGGAAAAGCCGCCGGCAGCAAAGTAGGCTCTTTCATGGTATTGTCATAGTTATCAACGAAATCCACGGTATCCTTATCTATATCACCGAAAAGCTCATTACAGATAGGGTCAAGTTTTGCCTCGGTATATCGGGATGCGGCCCATGCCATATCGCGGCTGTAGAATTTACCGAAGTTGCCCTTAGAATCAACGAATGGATGTAAAAGTGCTTCGTAACCTCTGCTCAGACGCACCATTGTATCGTAGATAGCTGCGTCACCGTGAGGGTTAAGTCTCATTGTCTGACCTACGATATTAGCGGATTTAGTTCTCTGGCTGCCCAGAAGTCCCATTTTATACATGGTATACAGCAGCTTTCTATGGGATGGCTTGAAGCCGTCTATTTCAGGGATAGCGCGGCTGAGTATTATACTCATTGCGTAGGGCATAAAGTTTTCTTCCAGTGTTGAGGCTATTTTTTCCTCCACTACCTCTCCCGCTCCTGCAATATAGCCCTCTATTTTTGCAGCAGCAGGCGTTTTCTTTGTTGTTCTTTTCTTTGCCATTTATCAGTTTCCTACTCCTTTTCGTTTCCGGAGAAATTTTCCCGGGGAACCTCTTTGTTTGAAAATAAAGGGGGTCGGGATGCCCCGACAGGCTTTTTTTCTGATTTTGTCATTAATACAGACTTATAGTACAATACCGATTTATTAAGGGTGCGCAGGCTCGCGCCCCGGGTCCCTTTCCCACAAAAAACAAATATTTTGAGTTTTGACTATTTATTTAATATTTTTCTGTTCGGAATCCAAAGTCAAAAAATCAGATTCAGCTCACATCTATATCATCTATATATTTCGCGCCGTTTTCTACAATATAATCACGGCGGACCGCAAGATTATCGCCCAGAAGTATGTCGAACATTTCTGCGGTTTTCTTTACGTCATCAGGCATTATTTTTATAAGCCGGCGTGTAGACGGGTTCATTGTTGTAAGGCTCATCATATCCGGTTCGTTTTCACCCAGTCCCTTTGAACGCTGTATTGTAAATTTTTTATCGCCTATTTCTTTTATGAACTGTTCCTTCTCCGCTTCGGTATATGCAAAATACACTTTTTCTTTTGAAGTGATCTCATAAAGCGGTGACTCTGCAATAAAAACCTTTCCCTCTTTTATGAGTGTAGGTGCAAGCCGATAGATCATTGTCATAAGTAATGTACGGATATGAAATCCGTCCACATCGGCATCTGTACAAAATATGATCTTATTCCAACGCAGCAGCTCCATATCAAAAGTAGCAAGATCTTTATTTGCCTTTGACTTTACCTCGACACCGCAGCCCAGAACTTTGAGAAGGTCGGTAATTATTTCGCTTTTGAATATTTTATTGTAGTCCGCTTTCAGACAATTCAGTATTTTTCCTCGGATAGGCATAATAGCCTGAAAATCCGGATTTCTTGCCTGTTTACAAGCGCCTAAAGCCGAGTCGCCCTCAACGATAAACAGTTCTCTTTCGTTTTTGTCCTTGCTGCGGCAGTCTACGAATTTTGCGACCCTGCCTGTCATATCCATATTTCCGGCAAGAGTCTTTTTTATGTTAAGACGGGTTTTTTCTGCGCTTTCGCGGCTTCTTTTATTTATCAGCACCTGACCCGCAATTTTCTCTGCATCAAGCTTGTTTTCGATAAAATATACCTCCAGCTGATGTCTGAGATATTCGGTCATTGCATCCTGAATACCCTTGTTTGTTATGGCTTTTTTAGTCTGGTTCTCGTATGATGTAACGCTTGAGAATGACGAGATAACGATAACAAGGCAGTCCTTTACATCATCTATATTTATCTTGGCTTCGTTTTTCGTATATTTGCCGTTTGCTTTGAGATAGGAGTCTATTGCATAAACAAAGGCATTTCTGACTGCCTTCTCAGGCGCACCGCCATATTCAAGCCATGATGAATTATGATAATACTCAGCTGTACTTATCTTATTTGAGAAAGCAAGGGCAATATTGATTTTTGTTTTGTATTCGGGTTTATCATCACGGTCACGGACATATTTTTCCGTTTGCCAGAACTGAACGGTAGAGAGTGCGTCCTCCCCTACCAATTCTTTTACGTGGTCTTCGATACCGTTTTCATATACGAATTCCTGTTCATCGAAACTGCCTTCTTCGTTTTCACTTTTGTAGATGAAGCGAATACCGGCGTTTACGATAGCCTGTCTGCGGATAATATCGGTAAAATAGTCGTCGGAAATATTGATATCGGTAAAAACTTCTATATCGGGCTTCCAGCGTATTTTCGTACCTGTTTTTCTGCCCTTATATTCCTCTTTTTTTAAGCCGCCTACGTTTTCACCGTGCTCAAAGTGAAGTGTGAACAACGTCCCGTCACGTTTTATCTCAACGTCCATATATTCTGATGAATACTGAGTTGAACAAAGTCCAAGACCGTTGAGTCCCAGAGAAAACTCATAGTTTTCGGCTTCACTGTTGTTATACTTACCGCCTGCATAAAGTTCGCAGAACACAAGCTCCCAGTTATAGCGTTCTTCATTTTTATTGTAATCAACAGGTATACCCCGTCCGAAGTCCTCTATCTCTATAGAATGATCGGCAAATCTCGTTATCTTTATTTCCTTGCCGTAACCCTCTCTTGCTTCATCTATGGAATTGGAAAGTATCTCAAAGGCAGAGTGCTGACAGCCCTCTATACCGTCCGATCCGAAAATAACTGCCGGACGCTTTCTTACTCTGTCAGCACCTTTCAGCGTAACAATACTTTCATTACCATATTCCTGTTTTTCCTTTTTCTTAGCCAATTTTCTTCATTTCTCCTTTTCCCTACGGAGGGGCTGCCGCCCCTTTCCCCCGCGCGGGGCTCTGCCCCTGCACCCTGCCAAAGGCTCTGCCTTTGGAATCCGCCACCTTTGAAAAGGTGGACGAAACTTTTACAAATATATTTTTATGCTTTCTTTACCACTATTACTGCTTTCTTTACCACTATTACTGCTTTCTTTTCCGATCTGATTTTTTACCTTGAAAAAACTATTGCTATAGACCGGTCTTGATTTGATTCAACTAAATTTTACCTGTCTTGGCTTTGAGCTTTGAACTATTAGCTTTGAGCTGCAAAGCTGCTCATTGCTTCAAACTTTTCTACAATGCGTTTGAAATGATTCAGCATCCACTCTTCAAATGTAATATCAAAGATATGTACTTTATCGTCTATATCAAGAGTAAAGGCACAGAGTTTACCTTTGAGATCACCTTCACAGATGAGATAAACTGCATTCGTACCGCCCATAGCTGATATTTCAACAAGACCGTTATAGAGTTCGGCAGCTTTTTTGCGGAAATTACCGCCGTTTGCACATGACGCGCCGAGGGATTCGTACCACTCAAACCATTTATCTTCATCAAGTGAAGTGTTTACAAGCGGTTCTTTACCTTCTATGGTATACGGGATTGTATGATAATCAGACCTTGCCCTCACGTGTTCAAGAGAACATGAGGTTTCGCAGTGATCGGTATAGTTATTATACTCAACTTCGTCAAGGGAGTAAAGTCCCAGATCAGGACCTGCGCCTCCGTCGCCGACCTGAGTAAGAAAATCAACATATCCCTGGGGGAATGTAATATGATGTCTTTTTTCAAAGTCACGTACAATGGACAAGGCAGTAACCGTATTGAATTTATACTGATGCTTATCTGCACCAAACACACGCAGCTGTGTATCAAGCTCTCTTGCCCTGTCAACCAGCTTTATCAGCTCCATAGAAAATGACGATATCTTGGGCAGATTCGGTTCACTTATGTGTTTAATATTGTCAAGCCCTGTGATAGTCACAGCACCGCTGCTGAGTTCATCCGCATACAGTATATCCTCGGAAAAATCCCCGGGAACATCTGCACTTAGTTCATGGTTAATGGGCTTCACCATATCCAGGCCTGTAATTGTCTGAACCTCCTGCTGACTTATTTCTCTCGGAACAAAGCTATCCGGCTCCGGAGCAGATTCGTCATATTCTGTTTCTACAGGACGGCAGAAATCCAGCCCCGTAATGTCAACTTTATTATTTTGCTCCATTTGCTTAATTTTGTCAAGACCTTCTACAGACATTTTTTATACCGCCTTTCTTTTCATAACATTTTATTGCCAACGAGCTGCCGAAACATCTGCGCCGGTATCGCTCCACTGCGTTCCGCTTTGAAGCTGATTTTCATGTTTTACTTCCGCACATCAGCTTTTTTAATACTGTCGGCTTTAAACACAGGCTGAAACAAAGCTTTTATTCCTTCTACAGAATATACTGTATCCGTCATTTGTGAAACACAGCTTTATCCCTGCAATTCTTTGATCTTATCTCTAAGATATGCAGCGTGTTCAAATTCAAGAAGCTTTGCTGCCGCCTTCATTTCCTTTGTAAGCTGAGCTATAAGCTTTTCACGCTCTGCCTTGCTCATCTTTGTTTTGTTCCTGAGCTTTTCATCTGTTTTTGATGAGATCTCGATAATGTCGCTGACCTTCTTTATTATCGTTTTTGGAACAATACCGTGTTCCTCATTATACTTCATCTGTATGCCTCTGCGGCGTTCCGTTTCGGTTATTGCGCGTTCCATAGAGTCTGTCACCGCATCCGCATACATAATAACCTTACCTTCTGAATTTCTTGCAGCCCTGCCTATAGTCTGTATAAGACTTCTTTCACTTCTGAGGAAGCCTTCTTTATCTGCGTCAAGAATAGCCACAAGGGATACCTCCGGTATATCAAGACCCTCGCGAAGCAGGTTGATTCCAACAAGAACGTCAAATTCACCCAGACGCAGATCCCTTATGATTTCCATACGTTCAACTGTATCTATATCATGGTGCATATACCTTACCTTTATACCCATAGTTACAAGATAATCTGTCAGGTCCTCCGCCATTTTTTTAGTAAGCGTAGTTACAAGAGTACGCTGCTTCTTTGCTATTCTTTCGTTTATCTCGGAAATAAGATCATCCATCTGACCTTCTATCGGACGCACACTGATTTCGGGATCAAGCAGTCCCGTAGGACGTATCACCTGTTCTGCAACAACGGTACTTTTTTCCAGTTCAAGGTCACCGGGCGTTGCGCTGACAAAAACAGCCTGATTAATATGGCTGTAAAATTCATCAAAATTCAGCGGTCTGTTGTCATATGCCGAGGGCAGACGGAAACCATATTCCACAAGATTTTCTTTTCTTCCCCTGTCGCCGCCGTACATTCCTCTCACCTGCGGCAGCATAACATGGGATTCGTCTACAAACAGAAGATAGTCCTCGGGAAAATAGTCAAGAAGCGTATAGGGTACGCTCCCCGGCTTTCTGCCCGAAAGAACACGGGAATAGTTTTCTATACCGCTGCAAAAGCCTATTTCTCTCAGCATTTCTATATCATATCTTGTACGCTGTTCAATACGCTGAGCCTCAAGAAGCTTCCCTCTTGCATTGAAGTATTCTATTCTTTGTTCAAGCTCGGATTCTATTTCTTTTATGGCAATTTCTATTTTTTCTCTTGGCACAATATAATGCGAAGCAGGATATATTGCCGCATGACGAAGATTTGCTTTAAGTTCGCCTGTAACAGGGTTCAGCTCACTTATTCTGTCAATCTCATCGCCAAAGAATTCAACGCGTATCACAGATTCGGAAGAATATGCCGGAAAGATCTCCACCACATCTCCTCTTACTCTGAATTTATTGCGGACAAAATCAATATCATTTCTTTCATATTGTAATTCAACAAGTTTTTTAAGAAGATCGTCTCTTGATTTTTCCATACCCGGGCGCAAAGAAATTACCATATTACGGTAATCTATCGGGTTACCAAGTGAATAGATACATGACACACTGGCAACGATTATAACATCTCTGCGTTCCGAAAGCGCAAGGGTCGCGCTGTGACGAAGCTTATCTATTTCGTCATTTATCGAGCTGTCTTTTTCGATATAAGTATCTGTTGTGGGAACATAGGCTTCGGGCTGGTAATAGTCATAGTATGACACGAAATACTCCACCGCATTTTCGGGGAAAAAAGCCCTGAACTCCTCACAAAGCTGTGCCGCAAGTGTTTTATTATGGGCAAGCACAAGGGTAGGACGGTTCAGACGCTCGATAATATTTGCCATCGTGAATGTTTTTCCCGAGCCTGTAACACCCAAAAGGGTCTGTTCCTTATTGCCTGCATTAATACTCCTGACCAGAGTATCTATAGCCTGCGGCTGATCGCCTGTAGGTCTGTAATCCGATACCAATTTGAAATGTTCCATAAATGACTCAACTTTCTTCCGTTATTATTGCGAAGGAGCTTTTACCCTTACTGAAAATATTTACGGCTTACATAAGAGTAAAAAGCTCCGAACTATCACGTTCTGAGCTCTGTGCCCAGAGCCATCATCCCCATACCCTTAAAGTCTTATCAAGCAGATTTTCTTTTTCGAGGATATATCTGACCAGATTGAACCAGCTTTTACATTCATCAAGAATTATTGCATCACCGGATATGACATTTTCATGCTTTTTCAGTTCATAGTCAACCTCATTCATAACAACTGTTGTGACCTCAAAGGGCATATTCTCATATGTCCGATTTATAAGCTGTGCCAGTCTGCCTGAATTTGAAACAGGCTTATCAATGTAAAATACAGCCTTTCCGATATCAAAACTGCAAAGCGCTTTCCCGACTGATTCAAGCGCAAGATATGTTTTGTCAACGATCCGGTACGTTCCGCGAAGTCCTGCAAGATCACGTATACATCCGTCCATACCTTCAAACAGCGGACTTTCAGAATATGCAACCTCAAGAGTTATTATTGTATTGAAGCAGTCGATATGCACTGTACTTCCTTTTTCGGGGAAAGTAAGCTGTTTTGCACAGCGAAGCCTCAGCATTTCATTGCTTGAGATACTCCTGACTGCCGCAAGCCGCTGACGTTCCGATAGAAGATAGTGATCTCCGACGAATGTTGATGCGGATTTTATGGGATAACCGTTATCTATAAGATACTTTATATCACCTGACGCTTTTTTTAATGTTATAAGTGAATGATCAGAAAAAAATCTTTCATCCTCAGGCACAAATCCTCTTCTGACTGTTTTCATATATTACGCCTCATGTACAATCTTTCCGGTTATATGTTCAGGCATCAGAGAGAAAACAAGAACAGCTTGGCCGAACTTATCCACCTCATTATCAATATAAGCCTTATCATCCGTGAATTTATAGCTTAGCCGGCGGCTTATCTCCAGAGCCTTCTGATGATCTTCAACAAATTCTATTCTTCCGAAGACAATAACACTTTTTATATGGAGCGACCATTCACTCTCTTTGCGAAAACCGCTGTCATATACACAAAAAGACGCCTTATCGCAGGCTTCCATTGCGTCAATCTTATGACCTGTTTTTCCGCTGTGGAAGTATATTTTTCCGTCCTCATCATTATAGAAATGGTTTATCGGCAGACCGTAAGGGTAGCCGTCATCACCTATGACGGAAAGAACACCTCTTTTTTCATTTCTGAGGATCTCTATACATTCTTTCTCGCTTAATACCTGCTTTTTTCTTACTACCTCTCTGAACATTGATTTTCCTCCGTTTTTCTGTCCCATATTGACGGATCATGACTTTTGAATTTCGATATACGCTTATATCGTCGTACATATGCTGCATTCTTTCCTATAGTTGTAAAAGTTATGATCCTGCCAGAATGAACCTCCCATATCATAATAAAAGCAAGTATGATAAGAACAACACCTGCAAAAGCCATAACTATTTCTGAGACATAAGAAACACTTTCAGCTTCAAGCCTTGCATAATATGTTTTTCTGTTATGATCGTACGAATTTACATATACATCAACAGTACTTTCTTGAGCAGATTCTAATTTATTATCTTTTACATACTTTTCTGACACTTCAATTGTATCCGATTGTAATTTTCCGTCAGCTTCATAATTGATCAGAAGCCTGTATTTATTATTGTTTTTTGCTATGCTTACTACTGTTCCCTGATATACATCTGCAGAATCTAACCATTCCTGAGATTTTTTCGCAAATTCCGTATTATCATTATGTACTTTAAAAGCCATAAGAATTATAATCAATGCCGCAACGGTCATGATAATAAATGTATGCAGTACATCACGTACCACTGCTTTTCTCACATCAGGATAAAGATCAATAAATTCCTCGGGATCACTGATAGTTTCTGCGAATGAATCAATGTCAGACACACTTCTTTCAATGCTTGCCGCTTTTATCTGCCCTCTTGCAAGAGCACCTCTCACATGAGCTGAACCCGAATAAGATTCATAATGATGAGCATTGCGATAGCTGCTTGTCATATATTCCATTACAGCAGCCGCTGCAAGCGGATTACTGTGGCTGAAATTATCCTCTCCCATAGGGTCATCGGGATCATAGCCGTGATAATAGCCGTCATCCGGTGCATCTCCCACTTTAAACCCACTGTCCGGCAGGTCAGGATTATTTCCGTCATACCCCTTATAAAAAGGATCTTCTTCTGTCTAAGGATTTTTTCCGTCCAAATCACGATCAAAATTATTGTCGCCAAATTTATCCAATTTACTGTTCCTCCTAAAAAACTGAATTATTTCTTTTTTAATTGTATTACTGTCTGCCAGGAAAACTGTAAAAAACAATTTATACAGTGTTTTCCTAATACAATTCTTCTCCGAAAAAAGCTTCCCTGTGATCTCTGAAAATATCATTTAGCGGCATAGTAGCGCCGCTGTGTTTGCCGTCAGGAACAACAATATAGCGTTCATTCTGGAAAATACCTCTTGTAAAGTCATGCGAGTCAATAAGCTCATCCTGCCCGCCTACAATAGTTGAAACAAGCTGACCGTCAACATCTGCAAGTCCTGAGAACAGACGGATATATTCAAGAACACCCTCATCGTTTTTATATCCGAGTCTGGGAAGATGCAAAAAAGGCAGCAGGCACGGATTTATCAGCACGCAGGGACATTCATTTTTCAGGCTTATCAGTGCGGCATAAAATCCGCCAAGGCTTGTTCCTACAACAGCATCACAAAAGTTATTGGTAAACTGGCTGTTGAGCATCTGCATAACAGCATCAGGTGAAGTTCTGTCATAATCGATCTGCAATGATATTATATCGAAATCGCATGACTGAAGGGCGCTGTATGCAGCATTTGCGGCATTGCCCTGATAACCGTGAATATTAAGTACTTTCATATCAAGACCTTGCCTTTCTCAGAACCGAGCCAGCCGGTATTGGTACATTACTGGGCATAATGACCTTCTGCATTGCGTGAGGTGCAACTTCGATCAGTTCACCCTTTTCGTTCTGCATACAATCAACAATGACTTCAAAAGGTTCACCCTGAGGAGGCAGAACGTCAAGTCTGTCACCCGAGAAAAATCTGTTTCTCTGTGTAAGATAAGCAGTATTGTTTTTATATTCATCACATACAGCAACAACATCATAGTGCCGTATATAACCGCCGTTATCGGTTGTCTGTCCCGGTTCGCCGCCGAAGAAAAAGCCTGTATTATATTCTCTGTGACTGACTTTTTCAAGTTCCTCACGTATCCACGGTGAAAGCGGCTGTTCGCCTTTTTCGTAGTATTCATCTATTGCATGGCGGTAGGCATTTGTTACAACTGATACATAATATGCCGATTTTGCCCTGCCCTCGATCTTCAGGCTGTTTATTCCTGCTTTTACAAGCTCGGGAATATGATCTATCATGCAAAGATCACGGGAATTGTACAGGAACGTTCCTTCTCCTGTTTCTTCAACAGGGAAAAACTGACCTTCTCTGTGCTCTTCATAAAGGTGATATTTCCATCTGCACGGCTGTGCGCAGTCGCCTCTGTTGGCATCTCTGCCGGTCATGTAATTTGATATCAGGCAGCGTCCCGAAAAAGATACGCACATTGAACCGTGAACGAATGTTTCTATCTCCAGTTCTTTGGGTATTCTTGCGCGTATATCGGCTATTTCCTCAAGCGGAAGTTCTCTTGCAAGCACTACTCTTGAAGCTCCCATATCGTACAATGTTTTTGCTGCAAGATAATTGACAACTCCTGCCTGAGTAGAAACATGACGCTGCACCTTAGGCGCATATTTTGCTGCAAGCGACATTACTCCAAGGTCAGCTATTATCAATGCATCCACACCGCATTCCTGCACATTTGTCAAAAACTCAGGCAGCAGATCTATCTCGTTATTTCTCGGCAGGATATTGCACGTAACATGAACTTTTGTTCCTTTTTGGTGTGCTTTTTCAACTGCTTCTTTCAGCTGCTCGGGCGTAAAGTTCTTCGATGCTGTCCGCATACCAAACTTAGTTCCCGCAAGATAAACCGCATCCGCTCCGAAATTCAGCGCACTGTCAAGACACTCCATGTCTCCCGCAGGCGCAAGCAATTCTATCTTATCATTCATCTTTGTGACCTCCTTATTTTCCGTCTTTCGCAGGACTTCTGTCCTATTACCCGATTCTATCATATCACATCTTTCCATATTTTTCAACTCTTACCCGGCGAGCCGCCGGTCCCTAAACGCGCCGGCGAGCCGCCGGACCCTAAACGCGGGTATCGCT